>JAQUYX010000030.1 GCA_028691615.1 Victivallaceae bacterium | reverse complement strand
CCGCAAGTCCAGTGCGCCGATCTCTTCGTACACCTCGCGGCGGATCGCATAACAGAAGCCTTCCGGCAGAATATCCGGGTAATAAACCGGATGGCTGCGTTCCAGCGCTTCGTCGATTTCCGCTACCGGAAACCGTTCCGGCAGATCGATGCAGCAAAGCGCGCTGCGGGAAGCCACGGGGCTGGCGACGCCGATCTTGCGGTCGTAGGCGAAACAGTCCAGAATCTTGCGCGCGAATGTCGGCGGGATCAAGGTGTCGCTGTTAAGCAGCACGAACACATCCTTTCCGGCCGCCGCCAGACCGGCGTTGCAGCTGGCGATAAATCCGCTGTTCCGTTCGTTGACCAGCAAACGGCAGTCGTCCGGGTGCCGCAGATTGAATTCCACAAGCAGCTTATGCGTCTCTTCCGCCGAACAATCGTCCACCAGAATCACTTCGGCGCGCGACCAATCCAAATTCCGGTCCAATCCCTCCAAGCAGCGCTTCACATCGTCCGGGGCGTTCCAGACCGGGACGATCACGGAAAGCTTGCCCGCCTCGCAGCGATCTGGCCTACGCATTTGCGGCGCGTCCCCGCGCCGGCTCTTCCAGTTGAGCCGCCAGCGCCCGAAGAAGGCCAGCGTCCGGCGGGGACCGCATTTGATGAAAGAGATCAATTGCACAAATTCACCTCAAAGGAGCGTCGATAATAAGTTGAGAACGCCTTGCTCAAAAGCCGCAGCCTCGGCGCGGGAACGCCGTTGTCGGCGCGATTTGAGCAATAATCAAACGTGATTTTCCGCACCGACGCGGACACGTTTTCCACCCTGCGCCGCCGGTAGGACAAGCCCTCCGTCCGAAACAGATGACACAGATAAAATTCCTTCCCCGGAAACATCTCGCGCATCGTTTGCAATAATTCCAGACATTCCCCGTCCGAAACATGCTGTCCATTGTCGATATGCGCTTCGACCAGTCCGATCAGGATTTTTGACGATTGCGTGAGATGCCGTTTCAGCCGTTCCCCCCGCCGGAGGTATTTCTCGCGAACCGACGGGTACGATTCGGCCAGCGGAACTGCGGCGGGGAAATCGTGATTGAATTGGATCTGGTTGACGCGGTTGCGGTAAATATCGCAAAGATGCCCCGGCGATTGATTGGTCTGCCCGAGCGCAGTCAAGTCCTCGGCCCTTTCCATGAAACCTCCGGCAAAATCTTTATCCGCAATCATTTGCGCACGCTGAAGCATCCCCATCCCGACGAGCCAGTCGAAAGGGTAGCTGAACGTCTGCAGTCCTGCGGCGCGCAGCGACTGCGTGGCAGCACAGGCCACGCCGATGCTGAAGCCGAAATCCACGGTTGTTTTTTCTGGAAACAAGCCGAAAAATGCCATATCCGATTATTGCTCCGTGTTGTGGGATGTGATCTTGTAATCGCGGAGGAATTTTCGCATCAATTTAAAATCGACCGCATGGGGCGGAGCGTCCTTTTTTCTGCTCTTGTATTCAAATCCGACGATCCGAATTCTTCCATTGAGCATGCGCTCCGCCTTCTTGGAGAGCGGCACATCTTCCGCATGATAAATATAGAGCAGCTCGAACTGCGCCTGAGGATACGCTTTTTCCAGCCGGGAAACCGCGTCCTCCAGCACTTCGTCGGACTGCGTGAGCGCTTTTTCCGTCGGCGGCTCCAGATAAACGACCAACACCTTCCGCGCCGCACTCAACTGGGAGCGCAAACGGTCAAACCGGCGCACATATTTTCGGCGCAGTTGCATAAGCGCGTCCGCCACGGCGACTCCCGCAGGAACCTCGTGATTGAATGCCATCCCATTGACCCGGCTGTAATAAACGTCGCAGAGGTGTCGCGTGTCGCCGTTGGTGCAGTTCCGCGAAATCCAATCCTCCGGGTCCGGCAGGAATTTCGACGCGTCCCCCAGCAGAAAATCCAAGCGGCACGCAATCGAGATATATCCCACCCAGTCGAAGGGATAACTGTACGTCTGCAACTTGGCCCGCCGCAGCGTTTCCGAACAGGAGCAAACCGCGCCGATTCCGAAGGCCAGATCAATTTTCTTGCGTTTCCGCCAAAAATTCCAGAACGCCATCAAAGCACCTCTTCAAATTTGAATTTCTTTTTCGTTTTCAAACGTTTGCGAGGACGAAACTCGGTAAAAATCATCGTCCATCCGTCCCGGTCGCCCAGCCGGTGGTTGGTCACATCGCCTCCGGGATTAAATTCCCGAACCGTACGCACGAAGATATGCTCCTTCGGCGGGACGATCCGGGGTAAAAAACGCTCTTCCACCACCAGCAGAAGATCCACCGGCTTGCTCCCGAAGGAGCAAAGATCGTCGTAAAGCTCCCCGATTCGTTCATTGATCTCCGGCAGCGCGCAATCCTCCACGGTCAACTTGTAAAGATACAAGAGCGACTGGTCGTCTTCGGCGTATCTGCGGAATTTCTCCTTGAGATGCACGATGCGTTCGCGCAGATCCCGGCGATCCGCTTCAATCACCTCCGCGTCCACCTCCCGATGCTCGATCCACCACTTCGCCGGGGCCTTGCCGTGAAAGAAAAACTTGGTCATGCCGCATTGATAAAGCGGATCCGGCCCCCGCAATTCACCCGTGCCGATCTGATCGAACCGGCGCAACCCGTCGCAAAGCACCCGGATCGAAAGCGTATTGCTCCACGCGAAAAGACTCGAATCCAAAAAACGGTAATGCCGATAAAAACGGAACGCCGCCTCGCAGTTGGAGCCGAGAATCGAGATGTGATCATACTTCCGGCGGTGCAGCCAAAGCCGGATTCGTTTGGGAATTGTTCTCCAGAAATTCAACGTGTATTTCCCTTTCCGACGATTCAGATATGCTCCGACTCGACCCGTTCTCCCGCTCCGGCATTCCCGGACGGAATCAATTTGTCATCAAAATGGATGTCCACGGCATTTTCCGCGAGTTTCGATTGCAGATCGGCAATTCGGATTGCGCCGATTGCCGAACCGGTACGCAGCGCCAGACTTGCGGCGAATCCGGCGGCTTCTCCGGAAAGGATCGCCGGCGGGATCACCCGCAGCACGTCCCAGCCGTACCCCTCACCCGAGACGCAACGACCGGCGGCGATAAGGTTGTCGAACGATTGGTCGACCATGGCCCGATAAGGAATCTCATAGAGATAATCGCGGCGGTCGAAGTCGCAGATCGCGCCGACGGAATCCTCGAAATGCCGGAATTTATCCTCTTCTTTGAGTGTATAAGAGCCTTTGATGCAGCAGGTGGTACGAAATTGACACATCGTCGGAAGCGTCGCCAGATCACGCGTGCGTCGGTCGTCTTCTTTGATCCGCTCAAGCAGAGCAAGCTGATTGGAAATCAGATAATCGTTGACGCTTTCCCGGGTCGTGCCGTCGTAAGGCGGCATTCCCTGCGGATGTCTTCTGCCGTAAAGATCGGATTCGCCGCCGAAAACGGCCCCGTATAATTTTCCGATGTCGCCATATTGCAGGGCGTTCCGGCATCCGTCCAGCGATACCGAATGCCCGTAATAAGTGTGGAAATTCTTCCCTTGAATCACCGGAACTCCCGCGCGGCGAAGCACATCGGCATCGCCGGTGGCGTCCACAATCATGCCTGCCGGGAAAAATTCACGGCCGGATTTGCTCTGAACGATCACTCCGCGGCAGTGGGAGCCTTCCATCACCGGCGCGGACACCTGCGAGTCGAACGAAAGATCCACGCCTTCGCGCCGGAGCAATTCGGTTAGAACCAGCGCAAAAATCTGCGGAGAATAGCGGCAGACATAACGAATGTCAGTCGGCTTCTGCGGCTGCCCGGCACGCCAGACTTCGGGAATGGTATCATAGCTGTATTTTGCGGAAAGCAGGAGAAATTCTTCGGCCATGCCACGGATGATCTGAACGCCGCGTCCGTTGCACAAGGGAACAAAGTAGTTGACCAGACCGATCGTGCCCAAGCCACCGAGAAGACAGGTTTTTTCCAGAAGCAAGACGGTTCGGCCATCGCGGCGGGCGGCCAGCGCGGCGGCGACACCGGCGACGCCGCCTCCGGCGACAATCACATCATAAGTGCCTCGGACGGGGATTTTTTCACAACAATCGATCGCACTGGTCTGATCCATTTTCCTGTCTTTCCCATTGCCTGTTTTCGCCGGAAGCAACCGGACTTGAAATATAATATAGCTCTTCCGCGCCGAAAGACAACTTCCGCCCCGATTTTTTCCCCAGAAAAAGCCGCTCTTGACAGGACGTCCTTGCTTTTTTGATTTCCATCATGTAAATTGTTCCCTTGAATCGGGGACCGGCAAAACCTCAGCGGTTTGCAGCTGCACGTCTCCCCCCAAAAATGAAGGATCGATCATGAAAATTTTGCTTTTTGCCGGACTCGCCGGTTTTATTGGAACCCTCGCACGTTATGGCGCAGTGCGCGGCATCGACCGTCTGCTTCCGGGGTTCCCGTGGGGAACGCTTCTGGTCAATGTCACCGGAGCGTTCGCCGCCGGGTTCCTTTTCATTTGGTGCAGAACGAAACTGCCGTCCTACGAAGCATATTTCCCGATTCTGTTCCTCGGGTTTCTCGGCGCATATACCACGTTCAGCACCTTCGCGCTGGAAAGTTCCCGGTTGCTTCTGGACGGACAGTATCTGAAATTCACCTTGAACGTATTGCTGCAAAACGGCGGAGGGCTCTGCGCCGCCGCCTTCGGGCTTCTCTTGGCCAGACGTATTTTGCTCTGACCCACCCGCAATGACGGTACGGTGCTGACAAAAAAAAGAGTCAGACTTGACGAATGGATCGACCAAGTCTGACTCTTTTGTTTCGCGTGCAAAACAGAACGGATTTTGTGCTATTCCAAGCTCGCAGGCGCGACTGGAACTTCCGTTGTGGCCACCGCAGGCGCGGGAGCGGTTTTCTCGCTCTTCCGCTCGGCAATGCCGGCTTTTGCAAAGAGTTCTTTGCGCTCCTTGCGACTCATTCCCCGCAATGCCGCAAGTTTCATTTTCTGTTCCATCCGGGGCGTGGCTTTCTCCAGCTCCCAATGACTTACGGAAACCAGATTGCATCCGATGCAACGGGCCAATTCCCCTTGCGTCAGTTCCAATTTCTTACGCAAAGCACGAATCATCTTGCCGTTGATCCGGATTTTCACGGAAGATTTTGCAGCTTCCTGCGTCGCTGCTTTTGCTTCCGTGACCGGTGCCGCCCCCTTCTCCCGCTCCGCACAGAGCTTCTTCAGTTCGGCGCACTGTTTGCGCAATACGCTGATCGACTGCAGCAACGGAACCACTGCAGCCTTAACTTCTTTCCGTGCAAGACGCCGAATTTCCTCACTGAGCACTTGCTTGAGATCTGCCATATCAAAAATTCCTTATTTTTAGGGTTTCCCCGCCCCAATCATCGCCTGTCCACTTTATATAATATAGCATTCGATCAGGAATATGCAAATATTCAGTTTTTTAACTTTTTGGCAACAGAAAAATTAGTCCTGCCAGAACGCCCAGCCAATATCCGATGATCTGAATGGCGACCAAATGCCGATCCGAGACCTGATTGACCAATTGATGCAGCTGACGGGAATCCAACTTCTCCACCGACTGTTCAATCTTCACACTCAAATTCAAACGTTTTGCAATGATACTCCGGTCGCGCCGCATTCCATTTTCGGCAAAGGCGCATGCCAACGCCGGAATCGCCTCGGTCAACTGCCGCTTCAGAACCGCGTCCTCCGATACGATCCGCAACCAGCGCGGCAGCTCCTGCGCCAACAGGCGCTGACAATACTGCTGCACCTGAAATATCTTTTCCGCAAAAAATTCCCGGGATTGCTCCTGCGCCAACGCGACAGGAATTGTTTCGGCCAGACGTCCGGCAAGCGTGGCGATTTCCACTCCAAGCCACTCCAACGTCTCGTCCGAATGCATTTTTTCCTGCATCGACCGCGCAATCATCTCATAATCCAACTGATCCAGCAGCAGCGGCATCGTCCGATCCGCAGCCAGCACACTGCCGAAAAAAGGATGTTTCCGCTTGACATAATCAACCGCGCCCTTCCCGATCACACCGCGCAAATAGCCCGGAAACAATTCAGAATGCCGGTCCAATTCCGCGACAAGCGCCGCGGCCGCGGCCCGCCGATGCGCCGGGCATTCAAAATAACCGTCCGCAGCCATCTTGCCGAATTTCGACAGATTGTCCCCGGTCAAATGAATCTCGACCATCCCGCGCAGCGCGTCCGAAACCCGCGGCAGAAGCATTCCGGCAATCTCCCGGCGGCGGCGGCGCAACAAAACCATCATCGTGCGCGCCGCGCGTTCTCCGAAACTTGGCGCACCAAGGTATTCGTGAATCACCTGCGTAAATTCGCCCACCAGATCGTCCGGGGTCAGCAATGAAGTTGTCACCGCCTCCGCGATCGCCGTGCCGAACTGTTTTTTCTCCCGGGGAATGAGCCCCTGAAGATTGCCGAGCCAGCGCACCTTTTCATACGGACGAAAAATCAGCCAGATCGCCAGAAAATTTGTGAGGTAGCCGACCGCCCCGGAAGTCAGCACATAGAGCACCGGTTCGGAGAGCCCCGGGATTGCCGCCGGCAGGAACCCACGCACCCCCAGATACACCAATGTCGCCACGCTCGCCCATTTGAGTATCCCGTTGCACCAAGCCAAAGAGCGGGTCATTTTCGATGCTCCGCGGGAATGAGATTCCGATTCAGATCATATTCCTCGTTGCGCATCAGAAGAGGCAGATCCTTCTCCGAAAGCCCCTTGGCGGCGAGCAGTTCCCGGCATTGTGCCCGCTTATGGCGCGCCGCCTCTTCGCGGCCGAGCAGCGCCAAAACCTTGCTGTGAAAGAAACAGTTGAGCGCACCGAACCGAAAATTCTGCTGTTCCGCCTCATAATGTGCAAGCGACTCTTCAAACCGTCCCAATGCCGTCAGACTGCGCGCAGCCAACGCATGATTGTGCTCGAAATTCACGAAGTTGGTTTTCCGCGGCATCGCCTCCAGATATTCCAACGCCTTCGCCGGCTGGCGCAACCCGAACAAAGCAGTCCGTCCCGCCGCGTAAAACGCCTCCGCCCCCGGAAACACCGTCCGGGTCGCCCGGTCAAAAGATTCCAGCGCCCCCGGGAAATTCTGCTGCGCAAGACGAATGCGTCCCGACCGATAATGCAAAGAATAGCTGTGCGCATTCCAGAGCAGCAGCCCCATCAGCAGCCAGCACGGGATGCTCCAAAGGGGCGAGAACCGCACCTGTTTCGCAGGAAACGCATACGCCGCCATCGCCCCTGCGGACGCACAGAACAATCCCCCCATCGGCCAGCTCTCCAGCACCGGATCAATCATGCCATGCGCCCCGAGCGCCACAAAGACAAAGAGCAAATAGAGCGCCCAGATCGAATTTTTCGAGCGTCGCCACAGCCGCCGGACAAATGCGGCGAACACGGTAAAATACAGGACCGCACACGCCAGCCCCCCCATTCCCATCGTTGCCAGCCATTGCAGCAGCTGGTTATGACAATGCAAATGCCGCGCCGCGGGAAAATCCGTCAGATAATATCCAATCGGCACATACGGTGCCGCCGCGCTCTCATACTGCAACACGCCACATCCGCCCAGCGGATGATCCAAAAAAACCGAGACCGCCCCCGGCCACAAATACACCCGGCTGTCCGTGCGAAAGGAATAAGCGCCCGCGAACGCTCCCAGCAAAGCCGCGCTTCCCAGCAGAAACACTCCCGCCGCAGGCAGCCGATATTTTGGGGGCATGGCAAAAATCGCGGCACATCCTCCCCCCAGAAAGACACTGATTGCCGCTCCCCGCGAAAACGGCGCCGACGCCGATGCGACCAGAATGGCAATGATCGCCGCCAACGCCGGGAGAATCGGAGAACCGTCCCGTTCCCGGAGGAGAAAACACCCGGGGGCCGCCATTGCCAGCGCAATAGCACTCCAATTCCAATTTCCCGTCACCCCGGTTCTGATGGTGGAAAATTCCAAAGCATAGTAAAGCAGCGAAGTCACCGTAAGCACACAGCAAACCCATCCGAGGAGTCTGCGGAAATCCCCCGGCGCCCCTTTTGCCATTGCGCACGCCAGCAGCGCCACACTCACCCATGCGCCCCCCGCGAAGAGATCCGGCGGCGAAAAAAAACCGGCGAATGCTTGAATCATCAACGCCGCGCAGAATCCTCCGAAGGCAATCTTCATAACTTTGCCGCCGTCGGGCAGCGCCACACGCCCGCGCGTAGCCAAAAGCGCCGCCGCCAGCAACCCCAATTCGCCCCAGCCGAAAAGCCGATAAAAACTCCACATCGGCGACGGCGTCCCTGTCAGCAGCGACCAGCGCAACGGGTATGCCAGAAGCATGGCGGCGAAGAAAACCACCGCCGGCAGGCATTTGGAAGACACCGTGTTCATGCGTTTCTTCTCCGCGGTGGAGCGGTTGTTCCCCGAACCACCAGTTCGGTTTTGAGAATCTCGCGCGGCAGTTCGTTGATTTTATGTTGGAGGAAATCATCCAGCGCATGCATCACATGGTATCCGAGTTCCTCCAGCGGCTGCCGGACCGTGCTCAAGCCGGGATGCAAAAACCGGCTCAAGGGCCGGTCGTCAAACCCGATGATCGAGATGTCACGCGGCACATCCAAGCCGCGTTCCCGGCAGGCCTTGATCGCGCCGACCGCCATTTCGTCGTTGTTGACCGCAGCCGCGGTAATCTCGCCGGCTGCGTCCAGAAGCCGGTTCATCTGAATATACCCTGACTCCGCAGGAGAGGAAGTCGGACGGAAGAGAACCAGATAGGAGTCTGGAACGGCCAAACCGTTCCGGTGCATTCCGTCCAGATAGGCCTGTTTGCGCTGGCAGTGGTCGATGCACCCGTCCAGTTCGCCTTCGAGGAAGCCGATCTTGCGATGTCCGAGCGAGATGAGATACTCGATTGCCTGTCCCATCCCGCCGTAGGAATCGTTGCCGACGCCGCCGAAATTACCGGTCGGCTCCTGATTGACCAGAATGCATGGGATGCCCGATTCGGAAAGCCCCTCCAGATGCGAATAATTGTCGCTGGAGATAATTCCGACGCCATCGACGCGGCGTTCGCGCAAAAGCCGCAACAGCGAACGTTTGCGCGAAACCTCCTCCCGGAAGAACAGAATTCCCGGCGCCGAACGGCTCTCCAGCCCATACCGGATCGCACCTTCCAAAATCAGCGAGGCATACTCGCCCCCGGTTCCGCCGACGATTGCCATAACTAGATGAAAGAGCCGTTCCTCTCCGCGATCTGCGCAGAAGTTGCAGTTTTCGATGACCGTGCGCACCTTTTTGCGCAAACTTTCGCTGACATCGGTGCGGTTGTTGATGACCCGGGAAACGGTTGCCACGGAAACTCCGGCGGCATCGGCGATATGCCGGATATTAATTTTTTTGGAAGGGCGCGCCATGGGCGAAATGCTCCTTTTTTTCAATGCGATTCCCTGTTTTTCCGTTATTACTATGATCCGTTTTCGAAAAAAATCAAGTTTTTCCCAAACCAATGCCCTTTTTTCCGGCATCGCTCCAAGTCGGACGAAATTTTTCGATGCCGTAATCTGCATCGAAAAACCAAAAAAAAACGTTTTTTTCTGTGATTTTTCTGATTACGCTCTTTTCTTTCATGCAATTCCGTGCTATAATTAGTAACAAACACGGGAGGAGGTCTCCCGGGTGTTTTTATATATTTTTTCTTTGATCGGTTTTTCGGCGTGTTCCATCTGTAAATTTGCTTACCGGAATCGCGCCGTTTGGAGCCTTCTCCGCTGGATTCCGGCGGGGAATATGCAATAAATCTTTGGGATTTTATGGAATTCGACTTTCCTCGATTCTCCTGTACCCGAAGAGTTCGGCGGCCCGTATTTTCCGGTTGAAGAAAACAGGACTCTGACCGGGAGAATTTACAACACGATGGACGGGTTGTTCGACATTGGACCTGATGGGCAAAAAGTGTTACAAACGGCTGCGGATCAGCCGCTTGCCGCGCGCCTTCGCCCCAGATCCTTCGCGGAATACGCCGGCCAGCGGCATATTTTAGGCGAAGGCAAACTTCTGCGCCGCGCAGTCGAAGCCGACCGTTTCAGCTCCATCATTCTCTGCGGCCCGCCCGGAACCGGCAAAACCACGCTGGCGGAGTTGATCGCGGGCGTCACCAATTGCGCTTTCATCCGGCTCTCCGGAGTCACTTCGAACGTCGCCGACGTGCGCAAAGCCGTCGCTTCCGCGCTTGCGCTGCGTCAAACTTCCGGCCGCAAAACCATTCTTTTCGTCGATGAAATTCACCGGTTCAACAAAGCCCAGCAGGATTCACTCCTGCCCGATGTGGAAAACGGCAATGTGCGGCTGATCGGCGCAACCACGCACAATGTGCAATTTTACGTCACCGGCGCATTGCTTTCGCGGTCGCTGGTGTTCCAGCTTAGAAGTCTCTCGGAAGAAGAGATCATTTTCCTGATCGACCGCGCCCTCTCCGACGAGCGCGGCTTCGCCCACCTTCCAGTCCGCATGGATCAGGATGCCAAAGAATTTCTTGCCGTCGCCTCCGAGGGAGACGGCCGCTGCGCGCTCAATGCCCTTGAACTTGCCGTGCTCACGACGCCGGTCAACGGCGAGCGGGTCATCCCCATCACACGCCGGAGCGTCGAAGAATCCATTCAGAAAAAAATCGCCGTTTATGGCGACGACGGACACTATGACAGCGCCAGCGCCTTCATCAAATCCATGCGGGGAAGCGACCCGGATGCGGCGATCTATTATCTGGCGAAGATGCTTGAAGCCGGTGAAGATCCGCGTTTCATTGCGCGCAGGCTGATGATTTTTTCCTCCGAGGACATCGGCAATGCCGATCCGCGGGCGCTGCCGCTGACCACAGCTGCAATGCAGGCGGTCGATTTTGTCGGCATGCCGGAGGCGCAGCTTATTTTGGCGCAAGCGGTTACGTTCTGCGCGACGGCGCCCAAGAGCAATGCCTCCTGCATCGCGATCTCCTCCGCGACCGAGGATGTGAAAAACAATCGGGTCGCACCGATTCCGTCGCATCTGCGCGATCCGCATTCCGGGCTGGGCAAGCAGGAAGGCAACAGCGTCGGGTATCAGTATTCCCATAATTTCAAGGACGGCTTGGCCGATCAGAGTTATCTGACCGTACCTAAGGAATATTATCTTCCAAAGGATAGCGGCTATGAGATCAAGCTCAAAGAGCTGATGGCGTTCCGCAAAAAACGCCTTGCCGCAATGCGCGCGACGCAGGGAGGCAACGCATGATCCCCTCCACCAAAGATGTGCTTCGCAAGGAGTTTCTGAAGAAACGCGCGGATATGGGGCTCCTGAGCCGGGCGCGGGCAAACCGTGCGATTCTAACCCGGGCGACCATGCTTCTGACGCAGTTTCGCGCTGCGGCATTGGCGCTCTACGCCTCGGACGGGACGGAGCCGGATCTTCTCCCGTTGCTCTCGGCGACCGGGCTTCCGGTGAGTTTCCCCCGTTACAATCCGGCGAGCGGGCAGTACGAATGGGTTCCGGTGCATTGCGAGGATGAGCTTCGCCCGGGACGATATGGAATTAACGAACCGGATCGGTCGATTGCGGCGCAGGAGCTGCCGGATCGGACGTTCTATTTTGTGCCGTTGCTCGCCTTCGACCGGACGGGGACCCGGCTGGGGCGGGGAAAAGGGTTTTACGACCGACTGCTGGCGGCGGCGCCGGAGAACCACTTTTTTGCGGGAATGGCGTATGCTCTGCAGGAGGCGACGCAGTTGCCCAGCGAAGCGCACGATATCAAATTGGATGCCATCGTCACCGATTTGGAGACGATAAGAATAAACATGAAATAACAAAACGCGGAGCGTGGCGCTTCGCGATCGTAAGGAGGAAAAAATTATGCCAATGGATCTGATTTATCTGGGGATGGCCGTGCTGGCCGGTGCAATTGCCGGTGCGGGCGTTCTCGGCATGTCGATGTTCACACGCAAGGACTCGCTTCTGCATGTGGCGGACAAAATTCGCGAGGACGCCAACAAGGAATCGGAGCACATCATCCGCGACGCGAAAGTCACCGCGAAAGGCGAGATTCTCAAGATGCGCGAGGAGTGCGAAGCCGAGTTGCGCGAACGGCGCAAAGAGCAGCAGACCATCGAGCGCCGGTTGATCCAGCGCGAAGAGAATCTGGACCACCGCACCGAGGACATCGAGTCCCGTGGAAAGCAGTTGGACAAGCAGGAAAAAGATCTCGGCGCCGTCCGGGAACGTTTGGCGAACCGCGAAGAGGAGCTTCATAAGCAGATCGATCGCCAGATCGAAGAGCTGGAACGCGTCGCGCAGTTGAGCCGTGACGCCGCCCGCGACATGCTGCTGGAAAAATTGAAGAACGAAGTCCGCAACGAAGCTGGATTGATGGTTCGCGGCGTTCTCGACGAGGCCAAGGAGCGCAGCGAGAAAGAGGCGCGTCAGATTCTGACTTACGCGATCCAGCGTTACGCATCGGATTGCACCTACGAACGCACCACCGCGACCATTCCGTTGCCGTCCGACGAGATGAAAGGACGGATCATCGGACGCGAGGGACGCAACATCCGCGCGTTGGAAGCGGCCACGGGCGTCAGCATTCTGATTGACGACACGCCGGAAGCGGTGGTGATCTCCTGTTTTGACCCGGTGCGCAAAGAAGTCGCCCGTCAGCTGATGGAAAAACTGATTGCTGACGGCCGCATTCATCCCACCCGGATCGAAGAGATGGCCAAGAAGATTGCCAAGGAGTTGGACGACGAGCTTTATTCGGTCGGCGAAAACGCGGTTCTGGAAACCGGGATTCCCGGAGTTCCGCCGCAGTTGATTAAATTGCTGGGGCGCTTGAAATACCGTTACAGCTTCTCGCAGAACGTCCTTCAGCACTCTCTGGAGGCGGCCTATTTCATGGGAATGATCGCATCCGAGCTCGGACTTGACGAGCAGAAAGCCAAACGGATCGGTCTCTTCCACGATATCGGCAAGGCCGTCGATCATGAGATTGAAGGACCGCACGCCCAGATTGGCGCGGATCTTCTGCGCAAATACAACGAATCTGCGGAAGTCATTCATGCGGTGGCCGCGCACCACGGGGAAGTGGAAGCGAACAGCGTCTACGACGTGTTGATCAGTGCCTGCGACACCTTGAGCGCCTCCCGTCCGGGCGCACGCAGCGAGACGACCGAGCTTTACCTCAAACGGCTGGAACAGCTTGAGACGATTGCGATGGATTTCCAAGGGGTCGAATCCTGCTTTGCGCTGCAGGCCGGCCGGGAAGTCCGCGTTGTGGTCACGCCCGAGAAGATCAGCGAAGGTGAGTCGCAAATGCTTGCACGTGACATCTGCAAACGCATTGAGAGTGAAATGAACTATCCCGGACAGATCAAAGTGAGCGTGATCCGGGAGACCCGTTCGGTCGAATACGCCAAGTAACCAAACAAAAAAACTCTTAGGGAAATACTTTTCCGGGATCATCATTGACATGCAGCACTCTATTCCGATTCCGCAGGGCCGGGTCCATGCGGAGATTGACCTTGGCAAGCTCAAGGAAAATTTTGCGGTCGTAAAGAAACTGGTGGCGCCCGCCGCGGTTGCCGCCGTGCTCAAGGCAGACGCCTACGGCATGGGGGCCTCCCGCATCGGGGCGTTTCTGGCGGAAAACGGGGCGGCGGCCTTCGGCGTGGCCGATCTGACCGAGGCGCTGGACGCGTTGAAATTCGGCCGTCCGGTGATGATTCTCGGGGGATTGTTCTCGGAAGAGATCCCGGATGCGGTGCGGCACGGAGTTTATTGTCCGCTGATTTCGCTGGAAATGGCAAAAGCCATCTCCGACGAAGCGGTTCGACAGAAACGCACGGCGCAATGCCAGCTGACCATCGACAGCGGCATGGGGCGGATCGGGCTGCGGGCGGATGACTGTCTGGAAACGGTTCGCAAAATCGCGGCGTTGCCCAACCTCAATCTTGCGGGCATCTATTCGCATTTTTCCTGCGCGTCGAATTGTCGTGATCCTTATTCGCATACTCAGCTGGCGCGGTTCAAACATCTGCTGCAGGAGTTGACGGCGATCGGCATTGCCCCGCAGCTGGTGCACATTGCTGCGAGCGACGGATTGCGCAATTTTCATGAAGCGGACATTGCGCCGTTCACGATGGTGCGTTGCGGCATTTGCATGTACGGATTTAATGTGCCGGAGGACTCTTTGATTCCGCTGAAACAAGTTTGGAGTCTCAAAACCAGATTGATTGCAATTCGGGAATTGCCCGAAGGGTCCTCTCTGGGCTACAACCGGCTTTACAAACTGCCGGAGAAAACCCGGGTCGGAACCATTGCTGCGGGCTATGCCGACGGATTGCCGCTGGCGCTTTCCAACCGTGGATATGTGTTGGTCGGCGGACGGCTTGCACCGATTCTGGGGCGGATTTCGATGGATTACACCACCATTTCGCTGGCTCAGAATCCCGACGCGAAGATCGGTGACGAGGTGGTTCTCATCGGCACTCAGGGCGACCATTCGATCTCGTTGGAAGAGTGGGGCAAGCTCAAGGGAACGCATGCGCATGAATTGCTCTGCTCGGTGGGCAATCGGGTGAAACGGGTTTATCTGGAGTAAAGGACATGCCTACCCCTGCGGAACAACGACAGATTCAGCGTGATTTCTTTTTGCACGGCAAACGGCACAGTGTCGCGGAACGCCACGCCGCATTGAGCCGTCTGGAAAAGCAGATCGAACAGAACAAGGAATCCTTGCTTGCGGCGCTCTTCGAGGATCTGCACAAGCCGCACTGCGAAGCGTTATTCTCCGAATATCTTCCGGTTCTGGAGGCGGTTCGTTATCAGAAGAAGCATCTGGCGTCTTTTGCCGCGGGGCGAAGGGTGCGGGATGTCGCTGCCACCTGGCCGTCGTGGAACCGAGTCGTACCGGAGCCATACGGAGCAGTTTTGATTGTTTCAACCTGGAATTATCCGCTGGCGCTCTCGCTGGAACCGCTGATCGGAGCGGTCGCCGCCGGGAACAATGTCGTCATTAAGCTCTCCGACGAAGCGCCGACGACAGCGCATGCGCTGCAGGAGTTGATCAGCCAAACGTTCCCCGAAGATTGGGTTTGCGTCGATGGCGGAAGTGATTTTCGCAAATTAGTTCAAGAGCGGTTCGATTTGATTTTCTACACCGGCGGGAATCCCGGCGGGCGGGAAATTCTGCGGGGTGCGGCGGAACATTTTACGCCTGTGATTCTGGAGATGGGCGGGAAAAACCCCTGTGTCGTCGATGACGACGCCGATCTGGCAGTCACGGCCAAGCGGATTGTATGGGGGAAATTTTTGAATGCGGGACAGACCTGCCTGGCGCCGGATTATCTGCTGGTCAGCGATCGGGTCAAGCCGCAGCTCTTGGTGGAAATGCGCAAAATGATCCGCCGGTTCTACGGAGAAAATCCAAAGATTTCAGCGGATTACGCGCGCATCATCAATCGCTCTCATTACGAACGGCTGCTCAATCTGATGAGCACGGGACGGCTGGCAGCCGGCGGAGAACACGATCCGGAGGCGCTGTACATTGCGCCGACTATTTTGGACGACATTGCGCTGGATGCGGCGATCATGCAGGAAGAGGTTTTCGGGCCGATTCTTCCGGTGCTTTCGATCAGCACGATTGACGATGCCATCGGAATCATCAATTCGCGGGAAAAGCCGCTGGCGATCTATCATTTTTCGAAATCGCGCCGCAAATGCGAAGAGCTTGCGGAGCGAACCGCTTCGGGGGCGTATGTGGCCAACGATACGATTGTGCATCACGCCAACGCGAATCTTCCGTTCGGCGGCGTCGGGTACAGCGGCATGGGAGCGTACCACGGAGCATACACCTTTCAGGCGTTCAGCCATGCGAAAGCGCAGATGAAACGGTGTTTTCTGGGCGACTTTGCGTTGCGCTATCCGCCATATTATGCGCTGAAAGAAAAGATCATCGATCTGTTCCGATAACAACATGCAAGAGAGGAAGGAATCAATTATGTCAGGCATTTTCAAAGCATACGATATTCGGGGAATCTATCCGACGGATCTGGATACGGAACTGGCGGAGAAGATCGGCCGGGCCTATGTGACCTTCACCGGGGCGAAAAAAGTTGCTGTCGGCCGCGACATGCGTCCGCATTCGAACAATCTTTTCACCGGGCTGGTCAAAGGAATCACCGGTCAGGGATGCGATGTCGTCGATCTTGGGTTATGCTCCACGCCGGAAAGTTATTATGCCAACGGCAAGCTCAATCTGGACGGCAGCATCATGATTACCGCCAGCCACAATCCCGGGGAGTGGAATGGCTTCAAGCTCTGCCGCGCCCATGCCGTGCCGATCTCCGGCTCGACGGGGATTGCGGACATTCAGAAACTGGTGGAAACTGGAGTCTTTCCCGAAGCCACACGCAAAGGCGACCTCTCGACCTACGACATTGCCGCGGAATACGGCGCATTCCTCCGGAAATACGCGAAAATCACGCGAAAATTGAAAGTGGTCTGCGACTTTGCCAACGCGATGGGTTCCTATGAAATCGCGGGCATCCGGGATCTCTTCGAAATCATTCCATTGTACGAAGAGCTGGACGGCACCTTCCCGAACCACGAAGCCAACCCGCTGCACACGGCGACCTTGGATGCGATCCGCCGGAAAGTGGTGGAGACCAAGGCGGATTTCGGTGCGGCGTTCGACGGCGATTCGGATCGTTGCGGATTTATCGATGACGAGGGCAATATCATTCCGATGGATCTCTTCACCGCATTGCTTGCGCAGGACATTCTTGCGGCGGGCCCGGCGACGATTCTCTATGACCTGCGCAGTTCCCGCGCGGTCAGGGAGTGCATCGAGGAACATGGAGGCAAAGCGATCATGTCCCGCGTGGGACACGCTTTCATCAAAGCGCAAATGCGCGAAAACGATGCCGTCTTTGCCGGAGAGTTGTCGGGGCACTACTATTTCAAGGAGAATTTCACGGCGGAATCGCAGGGACTGGCTTTTCTGCGTTTTTCCAATCTGCTCTGCAAAACGGGCAAAAAAGCGCATGAATTGGTCGCGCCGCTGCGCAAATACAGTTCCAGCGGGGAAATCAATTCCCGTGTGACCGATGCTCCGGCCATCCTGCAGGAGATCAAGAAACATTTCTCCGATGGAAAGATGTTTGAACTGGACGGTGTTTCCGTGGAATACCCGCAGTGGTGGTTCAACGTCCGCACCAGCAATACCGAGCCGTTGATGCGGCTGATCGTGGAAGCGGATACACAGGAACGCATGGAAGCCAAGCGCGACGAGCTTCTGGCGATCATCCGGAAATAACCAATTCATTCTCCAAGAGACGGCATCGGACAAAGGGAAACGCGTCGGAACGATTTTCCATCCTTTCCTAATTCCAATTCGTCTCAGGCAAAAAAAAAAGCGCTTCGGAATTTCCGAAGCGCTTTTTTTGTATTGTCTACTGCTTCAATGCGCCTTATTTCGCATTGCGGATCGCGGCCTGCGCTGCGGCCAGACGCGCGATCGGAACACGGTAAGGACTGCAGGAGACGTAATCCAACCCCGTCTTGTGGCAGAATTCCACCGACTTGGGTTCGCCGCCATGCTCGCCGCAGATTCCCAGACGAATGTCGGGACGGGTCTTGCGACCGCGTTCCACGGCAATGCGGATGAGTTCGCCCACGCCTTCCTGATCGAGCACCTGGAAGGGATCGTAGTCGTAAATGCCAAACTTGACATAATCGCCGAGGAACTTCCCTGCGTCATCGCGGGAGAACCCGCAGCCCATCTGCGTGAGGTCGTTGGTTCCGAAGCTGAAGAATTCAGCCTCCTGCGCAATCTGACCGGCCGTCACCGCCGCGCGGGGAACTTCGATCATCGTGCCGATTTCAATATCGAGCTTGCACTTCTTCTCCTTTTCGACCTGCGTAATCACTTCGCGGCAGATCGCCTTCTGAAGCGCCAGCTCCTTGACGTTGCCGACCAGAGGAATCATGATCTCGGCTTTGGAGCCTTTGACCTTGCAAGCGGCTTCCGCCACAGCTCTGGCCTGCATCGCGGTGACTTCCGGATAGGAAATGCCCAAACGGCATCCGCGGTGTCCCAGCATCGGATTGAATTCATGCAAAGACTCGACCACGTTCCGAACCTCGGACAGCTTGAGCCCGATTTCGTCGGCCATCTCCTGCTGTTCCGCCTTGTCCTGCGGCAGAAACTCATGCAGCGGCGGATCGAGGAAGCGAACCGTGCAGGGACGGCCCTTGAGCTCCTTGAACATCGCCTCAAAGTCGCCGCGCTGCAACGGCAGAAGCATTTTCAGCGCCGTTTCGTACTGTTCCACGGCGGAGACCGCCTTCTCGGATCTCGCACAAACCTTCTTGAGCTCATCGAGCGCCTTGACATTGTAGCACTCCTTGAGCTTTTTGACCGTGTCGGCCACCAGAATCAACCGACGGAACGCGCGAATCCGGTCGCCTTCGAAGAACATGTGCTCCGTGCGGCAGAGACCGATGCCTTCGGCTCCGAACTTCACTGCCACGGCGGTGTCATGCGGCGTATCCGCGTTGGTGCGCACGCCCAGGCGGCGGTATTTGTCCGCCAGCTTCATGATCTCGCCAAAGGGGCCGGTGAGTTCCGGATCAACCGTGTCGACCTTGCCCAGATAAACCGCGCCGGTCGAACCGTTGAGGGAAATAAAATCCCCCTCTTTGATGACTTTGCCACCAATGGTCATCTTCTTGGCCTTGTAATCAATGACCGCTTCGCCGCAGCCGGCGACGCAGCAGCGTCCCATTCCGCGAGCCACCACCGCGGCATGACTGGTCATACCGCCGCGGCAGGTCATGATGCCTTGCGCGACATTCATTCCGCCGATGTCTTCGGGGCTGGTTTCCGTGCGGCACAAAATCACATGCTTGCCGCCGGAGGTCCATGCTTCGGCGTCGTCCGCGGAGAAAACCACCATGCCCGTGGCAGCGCCCGGAGAAGCGGGAAGTCCAACGGAGAGCTTGACCGCCTTGTCCTCGGCGGACTTGACGAACACCGGATGCAGCAACTGATCGAGCTGCTGGGGCTCCACGCGCATCACGGCGGTCTTCTCATCAATCAGGCCTTCCTTGACCAGATCGGTGGCAATCTTGACCGCCGCGCCCGCGGTGCGTTTCCCGTTACGGGTCTGAAGCATATAGAGCTTACCGTTTTCAATGGTGAACTCCATATCCTGCATATCTTTATAATGATTTTCGAGTTTGACGCGAATCGCGTCGAGCTCCTGGAAGCATGCGGGCATGGCCTCCTCGAGAGACGGGTATTTATTCTTGCGGTCGGCCTCAGAAACCTTCTGACTGCGCGCCCACTTTCTGGAGCCGGCCAGCGTGATCTGCTGCGGAGTGCGAATCCCGGCGACCACGTCCTCGCCCTGCGCGTTGATCAGAAATTCGCCATAGAAAAACTCATTGGCGCCGGTCGAAGGATCGCGGGTGAACGCCACACCGGTGGCGCTGTTGTTGCCGGAATTGCCAAAGACCATGGTCTGCACGTTGACCGCGGTGCCAAGCAGCCCGCGAATGTCATTGAGCTGACGGTAACGGATTGCGCGCGGATTGTCCCAGGAGTCGAACACGGCGCGGATTCCGCAGCGCAGCTGCTCTTCCGGGTCGCTCGGAAAATCTTTCCCGGTGGCCTTTTTGACCAACTTCTTGTATTCGACGATCAGTTTCTTCAGATCGTTCGCATCCAAATCCGTATCGAGCTTGACCTTCTTGGCGGCCTTGGCGGCGGCCAGCGCATGCTCGAAGAGATCGAAATCGACGCCGAGAACCACATCGCCGAACATCTGAATGAACCGGCGATAGGAGTCCATGACGAACCGTTCATTGCCGGAAATAGCGATCATTGCCTGCGCGGTGTCCTCGTTGAGTCCGAGGTTCAGCACGGTGTCCATCATGCCGGGCATACTCGAGGCGGCGCCGGAACGGACGGAAACGAGCAACGGATTTTTCTTGTCGCCGAATTTCTTGCCGACCTGCTTCTCCAAAACGGCCAGCGCCTTGGCGACCTGCGGCCAGATCAGATCGAAAAGTTTCTTGTCGCCGAGCTTGCCGTATTCCGCGCAGGCTTCGGTAGTAATGGTGAATCCGGGGGGCACGGGAAGTCCGAGTCCGGCCATTTCGGCAAGGTTTGCACCTTTTCCGCCGAGCAATTCACGCATTGAGCTGTTGCCTTCCGCACGTCCTCCGCCAAAACTGTATACGTACTTGGTGACGGCGGCTACTTTCTTCTGGGTCATCTTGAACATCCTTTGGTGTTTTTCCAAACGTCGTGCGCACCGTGCTCAAAAACTGTCGATCGCTTTGAGCAATTCATGTTTCTTCGGGTTGGATTCGACGCCAAGAAAAAGGAAAGAGCCATTGATGACCACGGGCAGTTTCCACTGTTGAATGCTGACGTATCCGAGTCCGGAGATGCGCTTGAGTTCGGTCTTTTGTTTCTCGAAATTGAGATCGTACTTGTATAAGCCGATGTCCTGATTTTCAATCTGAAGCGCCACGCCCTCGGAAGCCTTGAACGGTTCTGGGCGAACCGGCTGAAGTTTGGTAATTTTGATGCCGGAACTCTTCAAGTGATTGACCATCTCCGCCATGGATCGATGATTGTTGCGCGAAACAGCACAGCCGCCGGCAAATACCAGAACGACGGCAAGCAGCAGCACGGTTCCCGCTTTCATTTTGGCAAAAATCTCCCATGACATTTTCGACTCATACCCTTAACTTTGATAATGTAACGCCACTCTTGCTTTTGTCAAGTGAAAAAATGGATCCTCAGCAACTTCGGTTGACTTTTTTCCTCTTTTCAGGGCACAAGCGAAAATGCAATCATTTAAAATTTCAAAAAAACACCCCACACCGAAAGGAATCCAACCATGCCGACAAATGCAGAACTCATCTTCCGAAGAGAACACGACTTTCATCGCGCAAACCGCGCCGTCTGGCAAAGGAGCTTCGACGCATACGCCGGCGGCGAGGCCTATATCCGTCAGGCATTGATCCGCCATGTTTCGGAGATCGAACTGGAATTTCAGGAACGATTGCATCGCGCCTACTATTTCAATTACCCCCGCAGAATCGCCCAGCTGATTACGCAATACATTCTCTCAAGCGAACCGCAGCGGGAAAATTGTGATCTCGATCTGGTCGAAGACTTTTCCAGAACCGGGCTGCGCACCGGAGAAGTCATGCGGCAGTTCTCCACGTTGCTGAACATCTGCGGCGCCGCGGCAATCGCCGTGGAAATGCCCTTCTTCGAGGGGGTCGCCGACGGAGAACGGAAACACCGGGAACGCCTCCGCCCGGCGGCACGGGCCATCTCGCTGCTCGACATTCCCGATTGGTCGCACGCGGCGGACGGCAAACTCGATTGGATCATCTTGGAACAGGAGGAAATTCCACCGTCGAGTCCTTTTGAACTGCGCCGAAAAATTCACCGGCGCACGCTTTACACCCGCAATGAATACTTTGTTTTTGAGCGTGATTCGGAGTATGCCGCCCGGGAGATTGCCCGCGGAACGCACAATCTGGGCGAAGTGCCGGTGGTCTTTCTCTGCGAACCGGAAGGATACGGACTCAAGCTCAACCATTATTTTGAAGATGTCGTACGCATCTCCGACGCGATCTTCAACAACGAATCGGAAGCGCAGATGAACGTCGTCAAACAGATGTTCGGTCTCTTGGTGATCTCGGAAAATTTTGCCCGCAGTGCCGCCACCCCCATCCGGGACGGCGAAAACAACGCGGAAAAATCCGTAAAATTCAGCCATCTTCTCGCTCGCAGCGCCGCGATCTGGGAAAGTCCCGAAGAGCGCGGCGTCAGCCGCTATATTTCGCCATCCGGCGTCTCCATCGATGCGATTCGCGGAGAAAATTTGGCCTTGAAAAAGGAGCTTTTCGACCTGGTCGGCATGGCACTTTCTCTGGAACTGCGCCAAGTCCAAAGCGCAGAGTCGAAGGCCTGGGATCAGCACAATGCGCGGCAATTTCTCACCGCCCGGGCGGATATGCTCGAGCAGTCCGAGATCGCCGTCTGGCATCTCATGCATTGCTACGATCCGAGCATCCCGGTTCCGTCGGTCACCTACAATCGGGATTTTGCCGTCACCGATCTAAGTGAATCGGTGCAAAGTCTGCTCTCGCTCAAAGAACTCAGCGACAACAAGGATTTCCACGACGAGATCACGCGAACCGCCGTTTTTCTGCTGGGCAAAATCCGCAAACTCGCCCCCGAACGGCAGCAGGCCATCCTGCAGGGAATCGCCAGGGGCGAAAATCAGCCTCTTTGAACGCCCCCGTCAGAGGAAGCAGATTCTGGAAATGCACTGATCGAAATTCTCGCGCCCGCTTAAGATATCAATCTCAATACGAAGGAAATACATCGGCACATCCACCCGGTCAAGACGCGGCACGCGCACCGCGTCTTTTTCCGTCGTCACAATGTAGTCCGCGCCGGAGGCCTTGGCGGTGTTGACAAAATCGATCATCTCCTGTTGGGTGTAACTGTGATGGTCCGCATAATGTTTCTGCGCGACCAGTTCCGCCCCCAGCGAACAGAGAAATGCTTCAAAACTCGCGGGACAGGCAATCGCGGAAATTGCCGCCACCTTGGCCCCTTTGAGCGCGGTCAGTTCCAGACGACAGGATTTATTGTAAACCATCTCAAGATATTTCGGGCGATGACAACATTCGATGATCTCGGCGCGGCGGTTGTAGCGCCGCAGAAATTTCTTGAGATGGAGCAGCCGGTGTCCGCCATCGGACTTGGTCAGAAAAATATAATCAGCCCGTTTGATGTTGCGCACCGGCTCGCGCAGCATTCCGCGCGGCAGCACGTGGCCGTTTCCGAAAGGATCCGTCGAATCGACCAGCACGATATTGATATGGGGCCGCAGCCTGAGATATTGAAATCCGTCATCCATAATCAGCACATCCGTACCGAAGTTGTCGATGGCATATAATCCGGACTTCACCCGGTCCTTGTCGACCAGGACGTCGACATTGGGCAGATTGGAAGCCAGCATGTAAGGCTCATCGCCGCTGTATGTGTAATCCAGAAGCAAATTCTGGCCGTCCGACACCACCTTGGGGGGAAGTTCGATTTTTCCTTTGGAAAACATATGGGCCAATTTTTCCCCGAGGGAACGCGGCTTGCTTCGATACCCGCGGCTCAAGATCGCGACTTTGCGGCCTTTGGCGCTAATGGAACGGGCGAAAACCTCGACCACGGGGGTTTTGCCGGTGCCGCCGCAGCTGAGATTGCCGATGCTGACGACCAGGCATCCGATCGATCGATTGCGAATGATCCGGCTCTCATAAAGCCAGATGCGGAACATCACCACCGCCCGGTAGAAACGCGATGCCACAAACAACAAATCCAAGAGCGACAGATCAAAGCGTCCCCGTCTGCGTCCGTGAAGAAGGTCGACAAAATATTGCTCAAAATTCTCAAATTTAAATTTCAGTTGCATGTTTCTCCTGCGCTGCAATGCCACATTGCATTTTTCCCGGCGGTTGCATCAGAGTTCCGGTTGAATGACTCCATCGGAAAGAACACCGGTATGATCCGCCAGACCGGTAATTTCGCGATTGTGCGTAATCATCAGAATCGTAAGGTTTTTCTGCTGCCGAAGCAATGATTGGAAAAGCGCCAGCACCTCTTCTCCGGTTCGGCCGTCCAAATTTCCGGTCGGCTCATCGGCCAGCAGCAATTCCGGAGAATTAATCAAACTTCTGGCGATCGCCACACGCTGCTGCTCCCCTCCGGAAAGCTCATTGCTCCGATGCGCCTTCCGGTGCTCCATCCCGACCTTTTCCAGCAGCGCTTCTGCGGATTTCCGTGCGACAGCGGCGGACATTCCCGCCAAACGTCCCGGCAGCATGACATTTTCGAGCGCGGAAAGCTCTGGGAGGAGCGAATAACTCTGAAAAATGAAACCGATTTTGCGCATCCGAAATTCCGCCGAGTCCTGACGGGACAACGCGCCATATTCGACTGTTCCGTCAAAAACAATCTTCCCGCTGTCCGGGCGTTCCAAAAGTCCCAGCAGATTCAGAAACGTCGTTTTGCCGCTCCCGGAAGCCCCCAGCAGCATCGTCCAGCTGCCGCGGACAATCTGCCAAGAAAGCGCATTCAAGACCGCCACCGATCG
>JAQUYX010000192.1 GCA_028691615.1 Victivallaceae bacterium | reverse complement strand
GTCGCCGCCGTCATGCGTTGAAGGGAATCGGGCGCCACACCGAGGCTGCGGGCGATTTCATCGGCCTTGGCAAACCCGATGCCGCGCACCTCTTCGGCCAGCCGATAGGGATTGCTGCGGACGATCTCCGCAGCTTCCGCCCCGTATTGATTGTAGAGTTTCGAGCAGGCGTTCGGGGTAAGTCCGAGGCCCTGCATGAAGATAAAACTGTCCCGGCGGGACTGAGAATCCATCCATGCCTTGCGGATTGCCTCGGCTTTGCGCGGCCCGATCTTTTGGACTTCCGTGAGACGTTTGGAATACCGTTCCAGAATCGTCAGGGTCTCGGTGCCGAAATGATCGACGATGGCCTTCGCCAGTTTTGTCCCGACACCCGGAATCGCGTCGGAAGAGAGAAACCGGATGATGCCGTCGCGCGTGGTCGGCAGGACGTAACTGTACGATTCTACCTTCAGTTGACGGCCGAAGGTGGCGTGCTGCTCCCAGTAACCGGAGAGTTCGACATTCTGCCCGGGCTCCAGCGCCGCCAGCGAACCGACCGCGACAAATTCGCTCAGTCGGTCGTCGGCGATCAATTTGACCACGGCGAAGGAGCGGTCGTCGTTGACGTAGACCACCTGACTGACCTCCCCGCGCACGGTGGACAATGTGAGTCCCTGCGTCAATGCGCCTCCCTTATGCGGTCGCCGAACTTTATTTCTTGAGCTTCATCTGCGGGAACAGCAGCACATCGCGGATCGACTCTGCTCCGGTGAGCAGGATAATCAGCCGGTCGATGCCGACTCCCATGCCGCCGGCCGGAGGCATTCCGTATTCCAGGGCGTTGAGGAAATCGCTGTCCACCTTGTTTTCGAAGACATCGCCTTCCTGCTTGGTGGCCTCGAACTGCTCGACGAAACGTCTGCGCTGTTCCACCGGGTCGTTCAGCTCGGTATAGGCCGGAGCGATCTCCTGACCGTTGATTCCCAGCTCGAAGACGTCCACCAGCGACGGATCATCTTTGCAGGCGCGCGCCAGCGGAAGAAGTTCTGCGGGCAGGCGCATGACGAAGGTCGGCTGAATATTGTTCGGCTCGACCATTTTTTCGTAAAGCTCGTTGGTGATGTCCAGATCGCGCATGGATTCGTCGACGGCCAGTCCCAGCTCGCGGCCGCGCTTGACTTTGTCCTCTTTGCTCAAATCGAACCAGTCGTCGCCGCCTTTTTCCCGAACCAGTTCATGATAGGTGGCGCGCCGCCAGGGTTTTTCCAGATTGATGACTTTGCCGTTGCCGTGGTCGATCTTGAGTGTGCCGATCACCTTCATTGCCACGGTGGTGACCAGATCTTCGATCAGTTCCATCATGGATTGGCAGTTGCCGTAGGCCTGATAGACCTCCATCATGGTAAATTCGGGATTGTGGCGGCGATCCATGCCTTCATTGCGGAAGTTGCGGTTCAGCTCGTACACTTTTTCGAAGCCGCCGACCAGAAGGCGCTTGAGGTAAAGTTCCGGGGCGATGCGCATGTACATGGTGCTGCTGAGCGCCTCGTAATAAGTCTTGAACGGGTTGGCCGCGGCGCCTCCGGCGATCGGCTGAAGCATCGGGGTTTCGACTTCGAGAAATCCGCAGGCGTCCATGAAGTTGCGGATCTCGCGGATGATGGCGATGCGCTGGAGGAAAATCCGGCGGCTGTCGTCGTTCATGATCAGATCGACATAGCGCTGCCGGTAGCGCTGCTCGATGTCGGCGAGCCCGTGGAATTTTTCGGGCAGCGGACGCAGGCTTTTGCAGAGGATGTGCGCGTCGGAAACCTTGATGGTCAATTCGCCCATCCGGGTCATGAACAATTCTCCGTCCACGCCGACGATATCCCCGATGTCCAATTTTTTGAATGCGGCGAATTCCTCTTCCGGGAGGTGATTTTTGCCAACATAGAGCTGAATTTTACCGGAGCTGTCCTTGAGGTCGGCAAAGATGCTTTTGCCCATGACGCGCATGGCCATGAGCCGGCCTGCGGCGCGGCATTTGACCGGATTGGGATTTTCCGTGGCGCCTTCGGGCACGGGGATGTAGGCCTTGCGCAACTCCGCCACGGAGGTGATTTGGTCAAAGCGCTCTCCCCATGGATTGACTCCTGCGGCGGTCATGGCTTCGGCTTTGGCCAGTCGCTGAGCGAAGAGCTCCTTCTGGGCGACTTCGGAGAGTTGGGGCGCGGCGGCAGGAGTGCTTGGATTGTTCACATCATTTTCTGGCATTTGGGAAGAGATCTCCTTAAATATAACGAATTGTGATTGTTGACTCTAATCATATCCGAGTAATTTACACCCGAAAACGGATTCGTGCAACCCCGGGAGCGCGAATATTTTTCTTCTCCCGGTGGAAAAAGGCCGGGAATGGTGCTATATTAAAAGAATAACCGGGGAAATGTCTTCTTCCGGACTACTTAACCACATAAATAGTTTTGGCAGCATGAAAGATCAAGTCGAAATGAGCAGTATCTGCGGAAATGATTATCTTTCCGTAGATTACCTTCGGGCGCTTCAGCTGGAGCGTCTTCGGAAAACCGTCGCACATACCTATGAGAATGTGGCGTTTTTTCGTAACCGGCTTGACGAATTGAAGCTCAAGCCGGATGACATTCGCTCACTTGACGATATTCGCAGACTGCCGTTTTCTAAAAAAGTGGACTTGCGCGACACGTATCCCTTCGGGTTGTTCGCCTGTCCGTTGAGCGAGGTTGTCCGGCTTCACGCATCCAGCGGGACGACCGGCAAGCCGATTGTCGTAGGCTATAATGAACACGATCTGGAAATCTGGAAGGAAGTGGTCGGCCGGGCATTGCTCTGTACCGGGCTTTCTTCGAAGGACGTGGTGCAGGTCTCCTACGGATACGGACTTTTCACCGGCGGTCTCGGCGCGCATTACGGGGCGGAACACATCGGTGCGACCGTGGTTCCGACTTCCGGTGGCAACACGCAGCGTCAGATCATGCTGATGAAGGATTTCGGGGTGACAGCGATTTGCTGCACACCGAGTTATTTCCTGTTCATCGCGGAAAAGGCGGTCGAGCAGGGAATCGATCTGAAAACTCTGCCGATTAAAACCGGAATTTTCGGTGCCGAGCCGTGGACGGATCAGATGCGCAAATTGATCGAAGAGAGCACCGGCATCAAGGCCTTTGACATCTATGGGCTTTCGGAGATCATCGGTCCCGGGGTCGCCATCGAGTGTCCCCATCAGAATGGACTGCATATTTTTGAAGATCACTTCTATCCCGAGATCATCAATCCCGAGACCGGCGAAGTGCTGCCGGACGGCGAAACCGGAGAATTGGTTCTGACGACCCTGACGAAACAGGCGTTTCCGATGATCCGCTACCGGACGCGGGATATTACGCGAATCATCTCCGAGCCGTGCGCCTGCGGGCGGACGTTGCGCCGGATTGCGCGGATTGCGACCCGAAGCGACGATATGTTCATCATTCGCGGAGTCAATGTGTTTCCCTCGCAGATTGAGACGGCGTTGTTGTCGGTGGAGGGGATTCTTCCGCATTACAACATCATCCTCTATACCGAAAGCGGGATGGATAATATTGAAGTGGATGTCGAGATCAACGACAAAGTCTTTTCCGACAAGGTTCGGGAGATTGAGATGCTCAATGCGAAGATCACCAGAGCAATTGAGAATATCATCGGATTGCGCGTGAAGGTCAAGCTGGTCGCTCCCAATACCATTCAGCGCAGCGAGGGCAAAGCCAAGCGTGTCTTTGACCATCGCGTCCGCTAAAATTACTGCGGGAAAAGAGTCGCAGTCATGGCGCAGGAACGGCGCAGCGCTTTCGACCGGATTGCTTCGTTGGTGGGAGAGGCGGTTGTCCGTTACGGGATGATCGCGGAACATTCCCGGATTCTCATTGGCATTTCCGGCGGCAAAGATAGTCTCGTGCTTGCGCATGCGTTGTTCCGGCTGCAGAAGCGTGCGCCGGTGAACTTTGAACTTCTGACGGCGACCTTTGATCCGGGATTTTCAGGCTTCGAGGCCGAACGGATCGAGGCGTATGCCCGGGAACAGAATTGGCCGCATGAGATTGTCGCGTTGAATGTGGCGGAGATTCTGAAAGAGAAAGCGTGGACGAAGCAGCCGTGCGTCTTGTGTTCGCGCTTGCGCCGGGGGAAGCTCAGCGGTCTGGCGCGCGAGAGAGGCTGTGACCGTCTGGCCTTGGGGCAGCATCTGGACGATGTGCTCACGTCCTTTCTGATGAGTCTTTGCGGCGGGCAGGGGTTGACGACGATGGGGCCGAATGTGGCTGCGGACGGTGGGACGCTGCGGTTGATCCGGCCGTTGGCGTTTGTCCCGGAAGAGTTGATCGTGGAGGCCCGGGCAGAATTTGATTTCCCGGATGCGGGGCATTGCCGATATGAAGAGGAGCTGCGTGCGACGGGGGATCGGGCGTATTACCGCAATCTGCTCGACCAGTTGGCGCAGCGACGCGGCGATGTTCGAAGGAATATGCTCCATTCGCTGGGACGGATTGAAGCGGAGCATCTCTTTGATTTGAAGTATCTGGATTTGCCGGAACAGGGGCCGGAAAAGGGCGTGACCGAGCGGTGAAGATTGGAAGTCTAAGTGGGATCTTTATGCGCCGGAAATGCAAATTCACGGCGGGGCGGACTTGAAAAAATACGAAATGGTGATAAACTATAAAAATTCGATCGGGAGAGATGGTCGAGTGGTTTAAGGCAGCGGTCTTGAAAACCGCCGAGGCGTAAGCCTCCGAGGGTTCGAATCCCTCTCTCTCCGCCATTTTTTTTTCTGTTTAAGCTCGAATTGCATCTGAAATTGTGCAAAATGAATTAAATGTTGTATGTCAAATCGTATAACGTTGGTTTTTTTATGGACTGTCCTGACTGGACGGCCTTTTTTTTTGCCTCGATTTTCCGCTTTTTATCCGGTGCAAAGCTCTTTTGTAAACAAAATGGGCTTTCTTTACTCTTTTCAAAATAGAATGCGTTAAACATATTCTCTTTGTTTATCTCGCGCGCGCG
>JAQUYX010000191.1 GCA_028691615.1 Victivallaceae bacterium | reverse complement strand
CTTATGCAACTGGACTTTCAAAATCATTAACTCAAGAGTATATTAACCTTATCAATGAAGAGAGGTCGGGAAAATGAGCAGTTATTTTGCCTGCAAAAATTGCCGACCGGAAATACGCCCTTATTTTATCATTTCTTCGATGTAGCGCGAATTTTGTCGAGTGTCGTTCCACGACGATACTGACAAAAGTCCCGTCGATGGATTCCGAGTGAATCGGGAAAGGGATGCAAGGGCGGATTTGAGCGGAGCTACTCGGAGAGTAACTACCCGAAAAGCCACCGTTGCAGGCCTTTTCCGAGACGCCGGAAGACGCGGCGCGAATTTTGTCAGTGTCGTTCTTCGTGACGGCCGCCGAACCGGCGATCCCGCGTCTGATAATACGACAGCGCCAGATCGAACTGCGCACGGTCAAAATCCGGCCACAGCGTCGGCGTCACATAAAACTCCGAATAAGCCGCCTGCCACAGCAGGAAGTTGCTTAACCGGCTCTCCCCCCCCGTGCGGATCAAGAGCTCCGGGTCCGGCAGTTCCGGCGCATACAGATATTTGCGCAGCGTCTCATCCCCGATCTCTTCGGCCTTCAACTCCCCCGCTTGAACCGCTTCGGCCATACGCCGGGCCGCCTGCGCAATCTCGCGCCGGGAACCGTAACTTAATGCCAGATTCAGCGTCCCCCGGCGGTTTCCGGCCGTCTTTTCCATCGCTTCGCACAAATGCCCGCGCGTCGACTCCGGCAGCATCTCCAGATCGCCGATTGCCGTAAGACGCAAATCGTTCCCCAGAAGATCCTTGAGCCGTTTGGACAAAAAATCGTCCAGAAGGTGCATCAGGGCATCCACCTCCTCCCGCGACCGGTTCCAATTCTCCGTGCTGAACGCATAAACCGTCAGATCCTCAATCTTCAGATCGCGCGCGCTCTTCGCCAGATTCACCAGCGCCTCCGCGCCCCGGCGATGCCCCTCCGCCCGCGGCAGGTGGTGCTTGGCGGCCCAACGCCCGTTGCCGTCCATAATAATCGCCACGTGTTTCGGAAGCGGATTCATCATCGACGCCCGTTCTTCCCGAAGAAACGCTCCTCCAATTCCAGACACAGCGCATGGTAAATCGGCAAATGGCACTCCTGAATCCGATAGGTTTCCTGCTCCGGGGCGGCAATCACCAGATCGGCGTACTGCCGACAGCTCCCGGCCTTAGCTCCGGTCAACAGGATCGTTCCAATGCCCATCGCCTGCGCCACCATCAGCGCGGAGCGGATGTTCTTCGAATTGCCGCCGGTGGAAATGCCGAGAAACACATCCCCTTCGCGCCCCTGCCCAAAGAGCTGCTGCGCAAAATCCAGCGACCCGTCCTCGTCATTGCCGAACGCCGAACGGAACGCCGGATGCGACAGCAGCGAGAGACAGGGCAGCGCGCACTGCAAGTTCGTCCCCAAACGCACCCCCTCCTCGCCGAAGCGTTTCTCCAACTTCCTCTGAAAATCTTCCGACGCCGGGCGCTTGAGCACAAAGCTCTTCAGCAGCTCTCCGGCAATGTGCTCGGCGTCCGAGGCGCTTCCCCCGTTGCCCGCCAGCAACAGTTTGCCCCCGTTCCGGTAACTATGTTCGATCATCGCCGCCGCCTGCTCCATCACCGGAAGCAACCCGGCCAGATGCGCATTGCGCACCGCAAATTCCTGAAGTTGACTCATGATTGCATTTTTCCTTAAAGAATCATTCGTTTCCCGCCGCACGCCGCCAAAATCAAGCGATCCTGCGCAGGGAAAAAAATCTTTTTGTTACAGGGAACTCATCTCCGCGACTTCCGGGGCGATCTTGCGAAGCATCTGATTGGCCAGATTCCAGATCTCCTCGGCGGTCGAACACTCCAACGTTTCGGCAAGCAAAGCCTCCGCCTCGTGCATCCGCAAATTACGAATCACACGGCGAATCGGCCCAACCGCCGTGGTCACCATGCTCAACTCGTGAATCCCCATCGCCATCAGCAGCGCGGTATAATGCGGGTCCGCCGCCATCTGTCCGCAGACACCGACCCAAATGTTGTTTTTGTGCGCCGCCTTCGCCGTCCGGTTCATCAGCTCCATAACCGCCGGATTCGCCGGCTGATACAGATAGGCGACCTTCTCGTTGCCACGGTCGATCGACATGGTGTACTGCACAAGATCGTTGCTGCCGATGCTCATGAAATCAACCAGTTGGGCGATCCGGTCGGCCTGCAGCGCCGCCGCAGGCGTTTCAATCATCACGCCGAACGCATAACGCGTGGTGTGATCAATCTTCTCCTCGGTCAGCTCCTGCTCGACATCCGCCAGAATCGATTTGACCTCCAGAACCTCCTCCACGCAGCAGACCATCGGAATCATGATCTTCAGATTGCCGAACGATCCCGCGCGCAACAGCGCCCGCAACTGCGTACGGAACGCCTCCTGATTGGCCCGCAGCGAAAGCCGGATTCCGCGCAATCCCAGAAATGGATTCGCCTCCGGATTGCGGGTCATCTCCGGCAGTCCCTTGTCTCCGCCGATGTCCAGCGTGCGAATGACCACCGGGTGATTCCCGTTGGCCACCAGCAGCGACCGGTAAATATTGAACTGTTCCTCTTCCGGCAGCGTCAATCCGCGCCCCAGCGCCAGAAACTCCGTCCGGAACAATCCGACTCCGGCGGCGCCGCACTTGTTCACTTCCGCCATATCGTCCAGCGATTCGATATTGGCCGCCAGCTGAACGGCAAAGCCGTCCAGCGTCTCTGAACCGAGATCCTTTTCCCGCTCCAGATCGGAGAAAAACCGGCCCGCCTCCTGCGCTTTCAACCGGTACGCCTCTTCGGTCCGGCGGCTCGGATTGACAATGACCGTTCCCGAGAACCCGTCGAGAATCATCCGAGTGTCGTACTTGAGGCCTGTAAAAATTTCCCCTTCCACTCCGACCACCGCGGGCAACCCCATCGACCGCGCCAGAATCGCCGTATGCGAGGTGCGGCTTCCGCCCTCCAGCGCAAATCCCAGCACCCGGGTGCGGTCAAGCCCTGCTGTTTCCGACGGAGTCAGATCGTGCGCCACAATAATGCGCTGATCCGGCAGGAGGGCGAGTTTGTTGGCGGGAAGTCCTTCCAGACGGCCGAGAATGCGCCCGGCCACATCGCGCACATCCATTGCGCGTTCCCGCAAATATTCATCGGAGATGCCGGAGAGGACCTTGATATATTTTTCACTCACCTTGAAGAAGGCGTAAGAGGCTCCGGTATTGTTCTTGCGGATGAAATCGACCACGTCGCTGCGCATGGCGACGTCCCCGACGATCATCAAATGCGCATCGAAAATCCTGCCTTCTCCGCCGGAGAGCTGACTTCCGAGCTGTTTTTTGAGCGCGTCAAGCTCCAATTTGGTCGCACTGACCGCCTCGTCAAAGCGCCCGATCTCCTTCTCGCACTGTTCCGGCGCGAGGACGACCTTTTCCGGTTCGACCAGCAGATCGGAACCGCCGGACACCGGCAGAATCCTGCCGATGGCGATTCCCGGGGAAACTCCAACTCCGGCATAACGCCGTTCTTCCAACATCATCGATGATCCTTTTGTGTTCTTTCGGACGATGCCGCCTTGAATACCCGGACGGATCTTTATAGAAACAGAAAAGCCGACGCAAGATCACATCGGCATTTCAAACGAACCAATCAAAACATCGGCTCACGGCGCAGATTCAATAAAAATGCCGAATATCACTCTTCCCCGAATTTTCCGGCAAAAAGTTCGCCGATCGCGTGCAATGCAGCCGCCGCGTCGTCTCCCGCCGCCGTAATCTTCAATTTAGTCCCGCTGCAGGCGGAAAGCATCATAATTCCGAGCATGCTTTTGGCGTTGACCAGCTCGCCGTCCTTTTCCAACGTGACTTCACTGGAGTACGCTCCCGCTGTTTTCGACAACAGCGCCGCCGGACGCGCATGCAAACCAAGCGCGTTGGCCACCACCACTTCAATTGTCTGAATCCCAGCTTCCTGCATTTCCATCTCCGGTCTCGTGAAAAAAAAACGCTCCGCTCCCGGGAACGCCGCAATAAATGACCATTCCCCCGATCCATTCCGCCTTCGGCGACGCGACTTTTCGGCAGCGTCTCCGCCATCAATCCTTACCTTAATAATATAGCACGACTTCGTGAAAAATGCAATCCTTTCCTTGACAAAGAATCGCCGGAATGGTAGATTTTCATTATGAAAAAAGTTCTGTTTTCTCTCATTTTGGGCGCTTTTGCGACCTTCGCAGCGGGCGAGGTTTATCTCCTCGGCCCGCAGCGTTCCGGCGGTCCCGGCAAAAATGACGGCACTTTCCCCTCGTTGGAGGCCGACTCCATCCTCGAGGAACCCGTGCTGATCAATACCGTGCGCACCACCTCCCGCACTGCGCTATTGCGCATAAGCTACGCCGAACTGGCACGGCTCCTCGGACAATATCGCCACGGCAAAGTCAAGATCGGCCCGGACGCCATGCGAGTGGAATTTCCCATCGACAACGGCAAACGAATCCGCCGCATCCTCTTTGTCCGCGCCGGGCATGAGGACGAACAAAATACGCTCTGCTTTGAGCTGGAGCTGCCGGAAAAACTGCCAAATAATCCGCCGTGGCCGTCGGAACTTCCGCTGCCGCCGGGCGCAATTCCGGTGGAATCAGTCGCCTTCCCGGAACGCGGTTTGATCTACGGCTCCTTCCGTCATGCGGGACGGCCGATCGCCGCGCTCCGCAGCGCCGAGGGATTTTTCCGCAACCGCGATTTCCAGCCGCTCTCCGGCGAAGCAGGCGGCCCGGAGGGAAGAGGAGAACTCTTCTTCCGCGCCAAACCGCGGGCAATCGCATGGATTTCCATTGCGGACGACGGCTCCGGGAGCGTCTGCATCCGCGGCAAACAATAAATCCGCACGCACACTCGAACGAAAATTATTCGAACCGCGCCATCGCCTCGGCAATCCGAGCTTTCAGCTCCGTCAAAATCGCGTCGGTCTTGATGCGCACGGAATCCTTTTCTCCCCGGAGTTTGAGCTCCACTTCCCCG
>JAQUYX010000190.1 GCA_028691615.1 Victivallaceae bacterium | reverse complement strand
CGTAACTGACTTTTCGAACCGGAAAGATCGCGTTTAACCGGTCAACCAGCTCGATGTCGGGTTTGCGCAGATGGGCGGGATTTTGCGCTCCTGCGGATTTCGGGGCGAAGAACGGGCCTTCCAGGTGAATTCCCGCCAATTCCGCCCCGTCGGGAGTGCGCATGTAGTCGCGTCCCGCTTCGAGTGCGGCGACCAGTTCGTTTTCCGGCAGCGTGAGCGTGGTGCCGAGAAAAGTCGTCACCCCCTGTTTTAACTTCTTCCTGGCGATGGTACGAACGGCTTCGGCCGTCCCGTCGCTGAAGTCGCTCCCGGCGCAGCCGTGAAAATGAACGTCGAAGAATCCCGGCAGCAGCAGTGCGCCGCCGAGATCGATCACCTCGTCCGTTTCCGCTTCCGGAAACGGCGCGGTGATTCGGCCGTTTTCGACGGCGAGCGTGCCGTCTTCAACCGTCCAGCCCGGCGAAACCAGCCGGGCGTGTGTGAAAAGTTGTTTCATAAGAGGCCGATGGTGTTGCACGTCCAGACGATTTCGGAGTCGGGCGCATCAAGCAGATACGATGCGGGAAGTTCGGATGTGACCCGTCCGCCTCGGATTTCCCGGAGCGGTTTCTCTTGTTCCGGGAAACAGGCGAGCAGCAGCAGCTTCTTCGCCTCGAGAATCTGCCGCATCCCCATGGTCGCCGCATGGCGCGGTACAATGTCCTCGCCTTCCGCGGTCAGCCGCTGGTTGGTCTCAATGGTGAGCGGTGTGAGTGCGATGAGCCGAGAGGGGAGAGCAGCGAATTCCGCGCGCCCGATTTGGCTTTCCGCGATCGGTTCATTGAAGGCGATGTGTCCATTGAAGCCGATTCCGAGCAGTTGCAGATCGATCCCCCCCGTCTGCTCCAGCGCCGCGTCGAACGTTTCCGGATGCTTCGGGTTCGGAAAATGGGCGCGGGATTCGTCGAATCCGAGTGCCGGATCAATACGTCCGAACAGGTTTTCACGCATATAGCGGCGATAGCTGAGCGGATGGCTCTCCGGAACCGCTTCTCCATCCGGCCCCGCGTATTCGTCGAGGTTCCAGGTGTGAAGTTGCGAAAGATCGGTGTTCGCGGCCTTCCACTTTTCGGCGAGGAGCCGGTAAAGTGTCAGCATGGTGTTGCCGGTGGCGAGTCCGAGATTGAACGGACGCCTGTTCGCCGCCGCTTCGGCGACGGCGTGGAAAATCAAGGTCGCGCCGTATTCGCTCATGGCATCGAAATCGGCAGTCGGGGTCCATTTCATTTCAACGTCACAGCCTTCCCGGTTTTTACGGATTCGATCATGGCAAAACTGACTTCTAGGCTGTTCCAGGCGTCACGGACGGTGGGGAGCGGAACCGGTTTCCCTTCCAGTGCGGCGGTGAGATTGCGGAATTCGCAGAAAAATCCGTCGCCGATGTTGACCTGATCGACGCCTTCGCCGGGTTTCGCCCGCTTTTCGGTTTCCGCAACCGGGTCGAGCCGCTGCATTTCGCCGCCTTTCGGATACCAGATTACTTCCGCGGTACTGTCAAGCACCAGAGCGCCTTCGTCTCCGTAGACTTCCATCATCTCATTGCTGCGGCCGAAGCGTTGCCACGAGCAGGACATATTGCAGATGACTCCGTTTGCGTAAGTGACGACCGAAGCCACATAGTCGGACGGGTCCGGCTGGTCGCGGGTCAGGAGCATTCCGTCGGCATAGATCCGTTTCGCCGGGCCGAAGAACCAGTTGGCCAGGTCGATGTGGTGGGCGAGCATATCGATGATGACGCCGCCGCAGAGATCGAAGTCGGCGAACCAGTCGCCCGGTTTCCGGCAGTAGCAACCGAGCGGGAGATCGACGTTGCAGTAACGGATTTTTCCGATTTTTCCTTCGGCGATCAACTGTTTCATCACGATCGTCTTCTGCATGTGGCGGCGAACGAAACCGACGGTGAAGAGTTTGTCGTACGCCTCGACGCTTTTCAATACCGCTTCGGCGTCTTCCCGGCTGCGGCAGAGCGCTTTTTCACAGAAAATCGGTTTTTTTGCGGCTATGGCCGCTTCGACTCCTTCCCGGTGACAGTAGGAAGGACTGGTGACGACAACGCAGTCAACATCGGGTGACCGTGCCAGCTCGGTGGCGGAATTGCAGATGCGCGCGCCGAACTTCTCCCGGAAGGCGGCGGACGCCTCCGGGCGGATGTCGTAGACCGCGGTTACGGTGGCGTTGTCCAATTGTTGAATTTGGCAGGCATGGTTGTTTCCCATCCGTCCGGCTCCGATGATTCCATAACGGATCATTTTTTCGATTCTCCTTTGCACTCTTGCTTCAGAACGTTCAATAAATCAATTGCGGCGGCAATGTCGTGGTCGAGTTCGCCGCCTTCCTGGATTTCCCGTTCAATGGTGAGCGGACCGCGATAACCGAGTCGATAGAGCGAGCGGAACAGTTCCGGGAAGTTGGTTGCGCCTTCGCCGAGCCGGGTTTCCCGGCCCAGTTCTTCGCCCGGAGCCGGGCGGACCGCGTCCTTGCAGTGAATGTGGATGACACGATCGCCCAATTCCTTCACCAGCACCGCCGGATCGTCGTGGTTGTAGATCAGCAAGTTGGCCGGATCGAAATTGATTCCCTGATTTTCTCCCCCGATTTCCGTGATCGTCCGTTTCAGGGCGGCTACGCTCTCCTGCCCAGTTTCGTAGGCGAGAATCTGGTCGTTGGCGTCGAGCAGCCGAACGAACGGACGCATGTCATTAACGAAGCTCCGGAACGTTTCGGTGTCGGGATTTTCCGGAATGCAGCCGACGTGCGACGCGATCTGGACAATCCCGAGTTCTTTCGCCCAGTCGGCGCTGCGACAGGCGCGGGCCATTCGAAACGCGCGGGTGTGTTGCGGAACCAGCCCGATGCCGTTTCGCCAATTGTTCCAATCCTGGTTCGGAAACGAAAGGAAGAGCGAACTCACTTCGATGCCATACTTCTTTATTGCGTCCTGAAGTCGTCGAGTATTCTCTTTCCCCTCGTTGCCGTAGAGATAATTGTCCGGCGGAGCGGCGAGCTGACAGCATTGCAGTCCGAACCGTTTCAGTCGCCGGAAACTCTCTTCGGGAGAGACGCCGAAGCGGACCATGACGCCAATATCAAGTTCTTCCATGGAATTCATCCTTTCCGTTGCGTTGGTATTATTATACCCGGAAAGATGTGGAAATGAAATGAAGATTTTCGGCTAAGACATGCACATTTGGTGCATCTCTGGCTCAATCACCGCGAAATTCCTTCCGGTATCCGCTGGGGGATAGATGGTATTTTTGCTTGAACAGCCGCGAAAAATAGAACTCGTTTTCGAGGCCGACCGCCTGGGCGATTTCGCGGACGGAGTCTCCGGTTTCGAGCAGCAGCCCGGCAGCGCGGCGCATCCGCGAGTCGATCACGGCGTGGCGCGGACTGGTGCGACAAAAGGTTCGGAACAGACGGTTGAGATGGTTGAGGCTGATGAATCGCTTTTTTGCTTCCTCTTCGAAATTCCATTCCTGTTCGGGGTACAGGTCGATTTCATTCCGAAGGGTCTCGATGAAATCGCGGTGAGGCGACGGGGCGGGTGTTTCAAGCCCCGTGGGTTCCTGAAGCTTATAGAGCAGTTCTTCGAGGCGGATGACGGCGCGTTCGGTGCCGCGTTCGGATGAGGCGAGCGCAATCAGCTCTCGCATTCCGTCGAGGAAGGCCTGCGGAGAAGGCGGAATAAACACCGGAGTTGGGAGTGTGACCGGGAGCAGTCCTCCCGCGATCATGCGTTCGACGCGCGGTCCCTGAAAACAGCACCAGAGGTGGTGACGCGGCCGGTTCGAATCGTTCCAGTATTCGAAATAGTGGCCTGGACTGGTCAGGAATACCACCGGGCCGTTCAGGTGCAGATCCGGCCCTTTGTCGATCCTCAGGAACACTTTCCCTGAGTAGACGTATTGCAATCCGTAGTAGAACGGATAGTTTTGTTTGACCTTGACCGATTCACTCTCCGACTCGGCCATGGCGAAAAAAAGTCCGCTGAAGTAGTCCATCATGCACCGAAAGTGTATTCCCTTTTTTTCTAAAATACCCTGCTGTCGTGAAAATTCAAATAAAAAAAGCGGGGGAAACGCAACCTGCTTGCGGTCAGTACCGGAAATAGGTTCCGGGTTGCGCCGGGTGCCGCCGCTTGGGAGTCGGACAAAACAACTCGACGCCGGGTTAAAGCTCGGTGAAGCCCAGCGGCGGCACTTCGGTGAAGCCCGGCACTTTCGCCGCCGGGTCGCGCAGCAGCGTGAACAGGATCGCCGCCGCGCGCTCCGCGATCGCCGCGAAATCCTGGCGGCAGACGATCACGTTGCGGTAACTGCGCAGCGTCGAGTTCCGGCAACTGTCGAAGAAGGCTCCGTACAACTCCGCATCCCCTTCCGGCGCAAGAGTCCCGACATTGGCCAGCACGGCGGCGGGCTGTGCCGTTTCGATGCGGTTCGACTTCGGATAAGGCAGCATCGGTAACCGGAGCTCTTCCAGGTAAAGGCGGGCCGCTTCATAACGGTTCCGCGAAACCGGATTTCCCCCGGGGTATTCCAGATAAAATGCTTGTGCCCCCCATTCCACGCAGCGGTCGATCATCCGGCGGACGGCGGCCCGGCTGTCGCTGGTCACCACCGGGCAGGTGAGCCCCTCCCAATACCGGTCGATCATCACCAGCGGAATCGGCAGCGAATTGATCAGCCCGGTCATCCCGGCGCAGGCGTCGGTGTTTCCGGGCGGAATCACCATCGCCCCGTCGGCCACCTTCTGGTAGAGCTTGTTGACGAACTGCCGGAACCGTTCGGCCGAATCGGTGTGCAGCACGAGCTGAAGATCGTATTTCTCATGGGCGATCAGCTCGTTCAGGTTCATCGCGGTCTCCAGCTCGATCGCGGCCTGCGGCGAACCGAAGGCGAACCAGATGTTGCCGGTCTTCCCGGCCGCGAGCTGGCGGGCCGGGAGGTTCGGCGTGTAGCCGTGCTGACGGGCGAGGCCGCGAATGAGTTCGCGCGTCTCCTC
>JAQUYX010000189.1 GCA_028691615.1 Victivallaceae bacterium | reverse complement strand
CCTCCGGGCGGCGCGACGGCGCTTTCCTATCTTGTGCGCTCCTCCCAGGCGCTCCAATCATTTCATGGTTCGATCATCCGCCTGCAATCTCGCCGGGACGCCGAGCGTTTCCTCGCTTCCGAAGCATGTATGCCATTTTGCGGCAAATAAGTTTGTATCGCGGTTTCTTTCGCTGGAAATCCCAAGAGCAGAATCACTCCTTACAAGGATCGGTCACTCCGGTTCTACTTCGTCTTCCGCTTTGCCCGGCCCGTGCGTCTTGAGTTTCATTGAGAGGAGCGCAAACCCTCCGGCAATCACTTCCCGCTGCACGAGAACATCGGGCGGAACCTGAAGACAGATGTTTGCAAAATTCCAAAAGGCCTTGACTCCGCACTCGATGAGCGCATCCACCACCATCTGCGCACAGGAGGTGTTGACACAGATGATTGCAATTTCCGGCTTGTTCTGAGCGATCCGTTTCGCCATTTCCCGGATGTCGTGCACCGCGTGGCCATGAATATGAGTTCCGATTTTCAGCGGATCGGCGTCAAATACATCGATGATCTTCATTCCGTATTCGGAAAATTCCTCGTAACCGAGCAGCGCGCTGCCGAGGGAACCGGCTCCGACCAGACAGACTTTGCGCGGCTCGTTCCAGCCGAGAAAACGCTGAATCGCCGCGATGAGGTCGTCGGTTTTGTACCCGACTCCGGGAAACCCTTTCAAGCCGGTCAACTCAAAATCTTTGCGCACGATGATCGGATCGGCGTTGATGTATTCCGCCAGTTTCGAGGTCGAGGCGTACTCTTCGCCTCCGACATGCATCTGCATGAGTTTATGCAGATATGTCGGCATCCGGCGGATTGCCGGAGTGTTTTGCACTTTGTGTCTGCCCATATCGCGGCCTCCTCCGTTGCGTTTTATCGCGGGTAATATACTGCACTTCGATAAAAAAAGCAAGAAGTAGAACCCCCGATTCCTATTTTTCTTTCTGAGCCCGCCCTTTGCGCAGGTATTCCTTGAGCGCGCGTGCAAGTTGATCCGGGCAGCTGGTCGCCTTGCCGCCGCAGCGGATGCCTTCGAGTTTCTGCACCGTCTCCTCCGGGGTCATCCCCACAATCAGTTTGGAAACCGCCTGCAGATTCCCGGGACAGCCGCCGTCAAACTGAACTTCCTTGAGTTTTCCATCGGCAATTTCGATGGAAATAGCGGAACTGCAAACGTCGGGCGAAGTGCGATAGGTGAATTTCATAAGAATCATTTTCCTTAACGTATTTTATCGTTGGATCAGCAACATATACAGCGCTGTGGACGCGATGATGGAAAGCAGCGGATTGCGGAACCGCCAATGCAGTCCCACCGCCAACCCCGCGCAGAGCAAAGCCCCCGGAAGCCGTGACAAACCTGTTTCGGGGACATTCAAAACTCCATAAAGACTATACACTACCAGCATGGCAATCGCCCCGCCGGTCATCACCTGCCCGAGATATAGAAAATATCCCGGAATTTTGTGATGCCCGCTGCCGAATACCAGCAGCGGAAATGCGCGCAGCAGAAAAACCGCCAGAAACATCGTTAAGAGCATCAGAAAAATAGGCATCGTCATTGATGCGCCTCCCTGCGTTTCCGCAGCAGCAGCAGGATCGCTGTCATGATCAACATGGCCGGCAGCAGGATTTTGTTGGTGTGTCCCGGCAGACACAGCGCCGTCGGAATCAGCACTACGGCGGTCGAGATCCCGCCGATCAGCGCCGGAATCCGATTCTCCTTTTCCCGAACCAGATCGACCAGAATCACCAGAAACAATGCCGTCATGGCAAATTCCATTCCGGCGGTGTCAAACTTCAGAAAACGTCCCGCGGCCGCGCCGAGAACCGATCCCGCCACCCAGTAAAAATGATCAAAGGCCGTCACGCAGAGGTGATAACGCATGGCGCTCTTGCCCCGTCTGCGGCTGCGGCAGGCGATCGCGTAAGTTTCGTCAGTCAGTCCGAGTACGAGATACCAGCGGATGTACCACGGATAGGTTTTGAACCGCCGGATGAAGCCCAGAGCGTAGACCGAATACCGAATGTTGATCAGGCAACTGAGCAGAAACGTCAAACCCAGTGAATAAAGCACGGCGTTTTTCAACATCTCGATGGCGGCGAACTGCATGCTGCCGGAAATCGTACTCGCGCTCATGCCGAAGGCCCAAAATGCATTCGCACCGGGAACTTGCGTGACCAGCAGCACCCCGAATGCCATGCCCATGGACAAATACCCCATCAGCACCGGAAGGGAATCAAAAAAAGCGTCTCTCATCTCTCTATCGAACGTCATAAATACTCCACGAGTCAAAAGAAGCGGAAGATATTAATATACCTTTTCCTTCGCTTTTTTGCAAATCGTGGAAAGGCATTGCCAAGACTTCAAAGAAGACTTTCGTTTATTTCTTCTCGCTCTTTTCCTGACGGGAACGCAGCACGTCCCGGATGCTCCGTTTGTCGATTTGCAGGTCATCGACGCAGAAAGAACCGTCCGGATAGATTCGAACCAGTAATTCCGCTTCGGTTCCTCTTTTCGCGGAACGCAGCAGCTTTTCCGCTTCCGGAGCGAGCTTTTCATTGAGATAAAAGCGATCGAACGGGTAATCATAAAGATATGACCACTTGCCGCTGCAGCGTTTTGTCTTGGGATTGTAATCGCGTCCCCGCCAGCGGCAACGCACTTTCAGAACGGCACTTCCCGGCACCGGCGTATCCGTCAGCTTCGTGACGAACGCCGTCCCGTCCTTCCGCCGGTCGAGCACCGCGTAGACGACGCTGCCGCCGGGCCGATTGATCTTTGCGTCCCAGCTGGTCGGCTGATCGCACTTGAATTCGAGCCTTCCGAACGACAGCCGGACAAATCTTCCCCGCACAGGGTCATAGGGATCATAAAGATTGACCTTGAATCGAAAAAGCTCCGTCATCTCCGAGGGCCATTCAAACTGCAGAATCTTGCGTACCGGATATGCCGCCATCGCCGCAAGGACGACAAGGTAAAGCAACAGTCGCACTACATCGGATCGTTTCATATTGCGACCTCCTTCCCCGCGTGCTTTCTTCGATAGAGCAAGATATTTCCCCCGATCAATCCCAGCCCCAGCACGATGAAGCCGAGCGCACGCGGGAGGATTGGCAACTTGTTGTCAAAGAACCGGCATGCCGCCAGCGTGAAGAAAAGGATCATTCCGGCGTTGAAAAAACGCATCCGCTTCTTGCGGAAGGCTGCAAAAATCAGCCCCGCCCCCGCGATTGCCAGATAAAGATTTGCGGCAAACTGCATCTCCTCCGCGTCGAGAAAAAATACCAACGCATTGACCGTCATCAGCAAAAAAAGCAGTCCGTCCAGCTCCCAGATCGCCATTCCCCGGCGCAATCCTCGCAGCCAGACCAGCAGAAAATCAAATACGATCAGCCCCCAGAAGACAATCGAAACCGTGAAATTTTCATGGATTCTGACCCGGAAGAATTGCGGGGAACTGCTTGCGGCTGCGAGCAATCCGGTCAACAGCAAAAATCCCGCCACCGGGAACGGATTGTGGCGCGGGCTGCGGGGTTCCGTTTGTTCCTGCGTGCCCAGACGGATTCCGGTCAAGAGCACCAGCGCTCCCGCCGAGAGCGAGATCAAGCCTCCGCCCGCTGCGTAAAATGCAAAAAGTCCCGCCGCCAGATAGAGCATCGTCAGATAGCGGTAATATCCCGTGCCCGCCACCCGTCCCCGGATGTGATGCAGAAAGAACGGCAAAAATGCCAGGTACAGCACCAGCTCCATCCAGCTTCTGTCCGCGCCATAGTTGCCTCCGAAACACGGGAAAAGCCCCAGCGTCAGCAACAGCGCCAATGCGCCGCTGTCAAAGATATACAGCAACGCGATGCTGAGCGCGATCACCAGAAAAAGAAATTCGGAAAGCTCTCCTCCCGTGTGATAGATCTGCGAGATCAATCCGATCAAGGTTGCGCATCCGCCTGCGGTAAGCACCGCCGATCCTTCGCGCCATGCTTGACCCCGCCCCCGCAGTAATGTATAAATTCCGCAACATGCCCCGAGGAGCAGCGGAAGCGCCGCCAGCACGATCCGGGTAATTTTCGGAAGCATATCCCAGTTGTAGCTCACCAGCAGAACCAGCCCCCCCGCGATCAAGGTGCCGCCTCCTGCGGCAAGCGTCGGTAGAAAGTAGCCGGGAAGCGTGTTGTTTCCGTCGGATTGTTCCGCTTCGCAGCGCAGTTTTATTTGCTCCGCACTGTCTTGGGGCAGCAAACCCTCTGCAACCAATTTGGGCAGTTTCCGTTCCAGCCATGACCAGTATTTACATTCCTCACTCATAAGCTTTCGTTCCTCCATATCTCGGATGAGTAGAGCGTGCGATCGGTAAATTCCACATTGAAAAACGCCGCGCGCGTGAAAGGCGGTAGGATTCCGTCTGCGGAATTGCCGCTGCTTTTCGCGGGGAGAGCGCGCCAGAGGCAATCGTTCCATTCCTCGGGCGTGCCTGCGCGGGTATACAGCAATTCGACGCTGCGGATTTGTTTGTCCGCCGGGTCGATCGGTACGATCAATTTGCGATTTTGCATCTGCGGCATGCCGATTGCCGGCGATTTCCTGTTGTTCCTTGCGTGGTCGGCAAAGTCAAAAATCGTCTCCTCTTCCCATGAGATCGTGTGATCGTGCGGCCAGTTGTTGCGAAGCATCCAGCAATTCTCCGAGCGGACGGCATGCCGGGTCTTCTCGGCGGAAGCCAGCGGGAAGGCAAAATCATTGGTGCCGGTGAAGAGCATATATTTCGCCTTCATTTTCGACGCCAGACGACCGGGGTCGAAGAGCGCGTCCCAGCGCGCGGTCTCTTCCAAATTCGCCTCGTCGAAGAGGTGCGAACGCGAAGGATAGAGAAATCCGCATCCGTAAACCGGCGCGACAAAGGAAAAATCCGGGTCCAGTCCGGCCGCAAGGGTGGCCAGATACCCTCCCCACGAAATTCCAGTCAGCCCGATCTGTCCGGCATTCACCCCCGGCAGCGAGGCCAGAAAACTCCGGCAGCGCAGCACGGTCGCGGTCGCGTGATACACCCATTGATCTTCGGGCGCG
>JAQUYX010000188.1 GCA_028691615.1 Victivallaceae bacterium | reverse complement strand
GACGATCTTCCAGAATTCGCGCCGGAAGCGCCGCGACTCGTTGAAATCGCCGGGACGATCGAATTCCCGGTGGATGCTGAACGGGAATTCGTCCGAAAAAAAACCGATCCGGCGGAAAACATCCGCCGTCTTCGCCGAAGATTGCTCCATCGTCCCCGCGTCCTTCCGTTTGTCTAAACATACCACCGGAAGAGCCGCAAGTCAAATTCTTATTGGGCCGCGTCCGCGCCTTTTGAGAAATGGATGTTGCGGAGGAACATGACCAACTCCTGGGCGTCGCGGTTATTGACTCCGATCCGAATCTTCGCCACATCGGCGAGCGGAAATTTCAGCCGGTCCTCCAGCTTCAACGTCACTTTCGAATACTCCCTGCCTGGAGCGGGAAATTGCAGCCCGCCAAGCTGTTTCCCCTTGGAATCGAGGAAAATCACCAGACAATTCTTAAATCCGCGCCCCTCCGGATTCTGAACCGCGCGAATTTCGAACGAAAGCGCATCCGCCTCACGGTCTTCCGACGTCAGTGCGATGGAGGGATAAAGCCAACGATCCTTCGTCGAATCGTCAAAAGCGGTAAGGAAGCGAATCGCCTGTTCCTTGTCTTCAACCGCAACCTTCCATTCCTTGCCGGATGTGGAGAACTGCCTGCCCCAATTTTCCGGCTTGAGCGGATTTTCGACGGCTGAAAGTTCCACGCCCCCCATCAGGATCGAGGCGCCGAGTAAAATGCGATACAAATTATTCATGGCAAATTCCTTCTATTATTTTACCAGAGTGATTTCCGGAGCTGTGGCTCGGCAACGGGGGTCACCGATATCGGAGAGATAGTACAGCCACCCCTTCCGTTCCGCGCCTTGATCGGCATCGTTGATGATAAAAGCGAGCTTCGCGGTGTCATTCTCCCGCCAAAAACCTCCTTTCGGATTCGGGAAGGAAATTTTATACCGAGTTGTATTCCCTTCACGCACAACAGAGAACGAGATCTTCATATTTTCCGATTTCGAATCGTGCCGGAACAGCGCCGCACCGGTTTTCATCAATCCGAGATCGAAGAGCATTCCGTCGAACCAGATCTGCATCGAATCGCGCTGCCAGAGCAGGCCCGACTCCGATTCGGCGGAGTGGACATCGTCGGTGACAACGGCAGAGAGGGTTAGATATTGAGCGTTCCATTCCAGATGCGCCTCGGCCGAAAGGTCGTCGGGGCCGCCCCACTGAAACAGAATGCGCGACGGCGAACTGTAGTTGGCGCGCTCTCGAAGCCGTACCGGGGGATTTCCGGAAGACTTCACCGCGATCCAGTCAAGTGCGGCGGAGTGCCGGATCGTGCCGCCCGGATAAGTCAAAGCGGCCTCCGCGTTTCCATGATTCTTTCCCGCAGCCAATTTGGGATCAAAGAAAACGTAGCTCGTCGTCAGCGGCGGCAACGTAAGCGGCATGGAGGAAACATTTTTCGCCTCTCCGGGAACGTGGAAACGGATCGTCGCCATAACCGGAGACGCGGTCGGATTGGCAATCGCCGCACGAACACGCGGTTCGCCCCAGCGGAATGCGGAAGCCAATGAAAAATCAAGCGGTGTGGCCAATTCAATATCGCGGAAATCGTAAGCGGTCAACTCACCATTCTCCCGGGACAAGTTCAACACCAGACGAGACTTCGTGCAATCGGTCAACCCGCGCGGCTTGAGACGGCAGACGACTTCGCGCGCCGTGCCGGGCGCCAATTCCAGCGGAATTTCCGCTTTCGCAATCTCCCAATCGGGAGAAGCGGCGAGTAACGCCCTGCCCCGAAACGCCGTGACGCCGGGGTTGTAAAAGCGTACCGGGATTTCGAATTCGGAACCGAAGACCGGCTTGTCGCGCGGCGTTCCGATCTCCGCCATCGGCCGCCCCGCCGGAATCACCTCCGCCCCGTCAAGATAGGTGACTTCAGAAGCGGGAACAGAGACGAACCCGTCGAACGGCGTCAGCCGAACCGCATTGCCGGCGGCATCCACCGCCCGAAGCGAGCCGGAACTTTTCAACGTCACGGCGCGCGTTTTCCCATCGTCGCTCCAGAGCACGTAACGCGGCTTCCCATCGCCGTTGCGATAGGAGTAAAGACGAATGGCTCCCTGGGAAACGTCGCGGCAATCGCGGATTCCGTTGAGTTCGCGCCCCATCGTGTAAACCACCGGGAAACGCTCCGTCGGCCTGCCGTCATTATCGACCATCACCACCGGACCGAACTCTTCGAACTCTTCCGGCCGGGTCATACGGATTGTGTAGAGGAAGAGAAAAGTCCGCTCGACTCCGCAAGCAAGCCCGGAAACCGTGTCGTGTACCAATTGCGCCGATTTCCCCGTCCCCGTCGCCTCCTCCGTGTTCCAGAGCGGCATATCTTTCCAGCCGAACTCCTTCATCAATTTACGGTGAAGTTCGAGATTCTTGTAGTGATACTCATAGATGTCGAAAAAGGGGCGGCCGCCGCCGGCATTGAGATCGCGCATGAACCGTTCGGCCAGTGCGGCGGAACCGGTGACGCCGCCGGGCAGGATCTTCACCGCCGGGTTGGCGGCACGCACCGCCGGAGCGACCGCTTTGAGGAGTCGCGCATATTCGGCGCCTCCGCCTTCCCAGTGGCTCTCCGCATCGGGTTCGTTCCAGACGCTCCAGTGCAGAACCTTCGGGTAACGGGCAACTGCACGGGCGGCGAAGGCGGCGAAATCGGCGAAATCAGCCGGATTCCCGCCGTAGATGTTGACGCGCGTCACCGCCCAGCGGGGCGGATAAACCAGATTGTACATGATGTGCATCCCGTATTCATTGAGCACCCGGTCGCTGGCGTCGCCCTGTTTCCAATCGTATTTTCCGCGCTCCGGTTCGCTTCGGCCCCAGCTCAAATTGGCACGGACCCAGGAAATGCCCATGTTACGCAGAATCGGGAGTTCCGTTTTGCCGTTCCACTGGACGTTGTGGCAATACATGCCGATCGGCGACCCTTCCGGATCGACGGCCTTGACCGGATCGAGAACCGCGCCGGAAATGTTCCGGCAGAAAACCAATTCCCCGTCTTTCAGCAGAGAATAAGTCACCAGGAACGGGCCTTTCCGTTCGGCGGGAATGGAGATTTCGCGTTTCAGCACGCTCTTCGGGTCGAGCGTCGCCGGATGCTGCTCAGGAGCGTCTCCGTTTCCGTAAAAATCGGTCACTCGCACCAGTTCGGTAACATCACCGGAAAAAGCGCCGCGGTTCTCGAATTTCAATTCCAAACGGACCGGTTCGGCGGCGAACTGGATGTTGCCCGGCGCATTGCTCCGGCAGGTGAACTCCGGCTCGCCAGCCGCCACAGTCAACACAGCCAGAAAAGCGGCGATTTTGAAAAAATACTGCATGATTTTACCTTCGCTCAAAGAACCCACGGCCACGGAACCGTAACCCCGGATTTGGTGAGAGTTCCATTGTCAACCAGATAATCGAATTTCCACTCGTTCACCAACTGCGCCGGAGTCAGTCCGACAGCATGGCCGTCGGCGAAGGCGAGCCGCCCGGAACCGTGGCTCAGGGAAATCGCGCCACTTTCCATCGCTTCCCGGGGATGATACATCCAATGGCCGAGTCCCGGACGCAATGCGGCGTTGTCGGCCCGCCGGGTTTCGCCGAACAGATGAACCTTCGCCGGACGCTTCATCTTATGAAAAACGATTACTCCCCGTTCTACAGACTTTTTCACATAAAAAACTCCAAGCGTCGGATTGACGGAAGCAACATTGTACTGATAGTACCAGGTATCGCTTCGGATATTTATCATTCCGTATGACGGATACCAGCAGCGGCTGCTGACGGTTTCGAATCCGGCCCCTTTCGGAACGGCTTCGGCGCAATACAACCCCTTTTCGCCAAGGTAATTCGAATCGACCAGCTTGCCTGACCACCACGCGCTATCCCACTTGTTGAGCAGCATACCCTTGTTGTCATTGGAATACATGGTTCCGGCAAGCATGATCTGCTTCAGGTTGGAGGTGCAGCGGATCGCTTTGCCTCGATCCCGAGCCTTGTTGAGCGCCGGAAGCAGCATCGAGGCAAGAATCGCGATGATCGCAATTACCACAAGGAGTTCAATCAATGTAAAATGCCGTTTCTTCATCGCTCCAATTCCTTCCACATGATTTTACTGTTTTGCGCTGATGCGCTCCGGCCGGGCGAATCCGGCGAGCGGAACGGTGCAACGCTTTTTCTGGCTGTCTTTTACTACTTCCGGCTCGGTCAACAACTCGCGGGTAAAAAGTTCGCCGCCCGAAACCGCGAAGCGGCGGATGCACTCCACCGCGAACGTGAGGATGCGGGTGGAATTGAAGCCGACGTAGTGGACATCGTCCCGCAAATCCCGCGACGGCAAATTGCAGTGGCAGCAGATGAGGATGTCCCGTCCGGGCCGCAGGCCGAGTTCTTCCAGCACTTCAAGCACCAGGGGTAACACGTTTTCATTCTGAATGATGAGACTGTCCGGAGTCTCCACACAGGAAGCGAAGAGCAGCCGGACCAGCGGCTTCGTCCACAACGAACCGCGCGGAGAGTGGCTGATTCCGACAAGATGCCGGTCCGGGTCCGACACGATTCCAGACTCGTCGGCCAGACGAAAAATCGCTTCGGCCGCATCCCGGTTCAATTCCAGCGGCAGCAGCAGCGCGGTTTTCTTCGCCCCGGCCTCCTGCATCCGAGCCAACGCGAGTTTCATCCACTTGACGTAATCATAATTGAGGTAGACCGCGTGGAACAGTTCCGGGCGGAACTGCTGCATCAGTACCAGCGGGAACCCTTCCAGCGGGCGGATTAACTGTTCCGGCAGGCTGGTGAGCGCGATCGCCCCGGCGATGCGCGACGCCTTGAGGTCCGAAAACAATCGCTTTTCGTCTTCACCGTCAAGAAACGGAGAGATGGTGTAGAATTCGAAGCTGACTCCGCTCTTCTCCAGCTTCTTCGCCGCGTCGGTGAAGGAGAGGAGCCGGGTGTCGTAGTTGGGTTCGCCGCGGCCGTGTTCCGGCGGCAGGATGATGCCGAAGCGGCAGGTGCAGGGCGGATGCGCGGCGACTTCCATCCCCCGCGAACCGCGGGAACG
>JAQUYX010000187.1 GCA_028691615.1 Victivallaceae bacterium | reverse complement strand
TGTTCCGTCAAAAACAATCTTCCCGCTGTCCGGGCGTTCCAAAAGTCCCAGCAGATTCAGAAACGTCGTTTTGCCGCTCCCGGAAGCCCCCAGCAGCATCGTCCAGCTGCCGCGGACAATCTGCCACGAAAGCGCATTCAAGACCGCCACCGATCGTTTCCCGATCCGATAGGATTTTGAAATATCGCGGCATTCTATGACATATTCCATGCCCAAGCTCCCTTATGATACGAAAAAAAGCCGGGCAGGACGTTGAATCCGACCCGGCCTGTGGTGCATTGCATCGCTCAGAAGAAATCCGCTTTCCCGGTAGGAATAACCATATCCGGGAAGAACGGCGTACCGTCCGGCTTAATCAGTTTTGCGGTGACAAAGATCAACAGATTGGTCAACCGGTTATTGCTCTGGCGAGTCTGGAAAAGGCGTCCGATCAGGGGAATATCGCCAAGCACAGGGGTCTTGATGAGCGTCCGGGTCACTTCATCCTTGATGACTCCGCCGATCACGACAGTGCTTCCGTCCTTGATGGTAACTTCCGTGGTGATCTTACGGTTACCGATGATGGCATTGCGCACGACTTCCTCGGTTCCTTCCGCGTCGGTGCTGGAATAATATTCCCACCCGTTCAGCGTTTTAAACTCCGGGTCGATCCGCATGCGGATGGTTCTCCGCGTCTGGTCGACAAACGGTTGAACACCGAATTTAATACCAAATTCCGTCGGCTCGCTGTCGAAGTTCGGGAACACGCTGACTTCCTGATAGCGAGGGCGGAAGTCCGTTGTCGTCGAAGAGGAACTGGTCGTCGTCTCGTATTCACTCTCGTCATAATCCTCGACCAGATAGACCTGACGAACCATGCGCACCGTGACAGGCTTGCCGCTCAGCGTCGTAACCCGGGGTGAAAAGAGTACATCTTTGCCGGACAGTTCATTGGCAGCGTAAATTTCTGCCGTCAAGTTGAAGTCGCCCATCTGTCCGACGACCTTCACCAGCTGATTATTGCCGGCCGTGCCGCTGTTCAAAGAACCGAAATCATTGCCGTTGCTCTGCGCCAAGCTCCAGTTGAACCCCATCTCCTTGAGATCCGCCTGTGAAACCTCAACCACCTTGATTTGAATCTGCACCATCGGCTCCTGCTTCGCAAGGCCGGCGACGATCTCCTCGATCTTCTGCTGATTCTCCGCCGTATTGGTCACAATCAGCCGGCTCAACCCTTTATCCAGCACGATCTTCGCGCCGGGAACCGCGGGAATCTGATCCTTGAAAAACGCTTCCAGCGACGCCGGATCGTCCCCATCGGGAAACGCGGCGGAATCCACCGGATAAATCTTGGTAATCAGATCATCGATCTGCACATTGGTCGGGGCAATCACCACCGCATACCGTTCCACTTTGTAACGAAGCCCTGCCGATTTCGCAATAATATCGATCGCCTTCGCCAAAGTCAGATCCTTGATGGACAGACTCAATTTTTTGTTTTTAAGCTCATCGCCGATTGCCTCGACATCCCCTGCGACGGGGGCGCCTGCCGCGGCACCGTCCGCTGGAGCAGCGTCACCCGGAGCAGCTGCGCCCTCCGCACCCGGTTCAGCAGCACCGCCCTCCCCGGCTGCAGCGGCCGCAGCCGGAGGAGTATCGCCGCGAAGCCGCAGATGGAAATTGACCCCGATCTGTTCCGGATCGTGCTGCTTGCTCTGTTCCTGCAAATAGAGAATTGCAGTCGGGATGGAAACCTCTTCAAAATCGATCTTCGGAATTGTGATCGACTTGAGTTTTTTCATAATCGGCATTTCATCGGCTGCGGCCTTCTCTTGGGGAGAATCCAAAGCCTCTTCCCCTTCTTTCGCCCGGGAGCCAAACGGCAATGCCCATTCCCAAGCAGTCATAGCCATCCGGTTGCGATGCATTTCCCGATGCCGCCTTTCCCCCTTCTCGGTGATCCGGCGCAAAATCACTTTCAAATTCTGCAGCGCCTCTGCTCGATAGGGGTCCAGAAGCAACACATCCTCAAAAGCCTTGCGCGCCTGCGTGTACTCTTCACGCTGTGCAAATTCGCGCCCGCGCTGAAGCAACACTTGAATATCAAATTCCTGTGTTGCCTTATCCGGAAGAAGCGTATTGGTCGAGGTATTTCCGCGATCCACGGCGGTTTCCCGGAATTGTTCATAACGCTTGATCCGCTTGTTCATGACCTCCTCGCAGGGAGGATACATCTCAATGGCCTGCTTGCAAAGTTTGATCGCCTCGTCATAATCATTGACTTGTGAATGCTCATCGGCTTTTTTGAGCGCGTCCAGAGCCATATAATAATAGCTTTTGCCGATCTGCTCTTCGCAATATTCGATCTGCTTCTGGAAGGCATCCGTCCCGAATTCACCGAGACTTTTCTTGGCGCTGATGTACAAATCAATCGCCTTCTGGTATTCGCCCAACTCAAACAGCCGATTTGCTTCCCGGACAACCAGATTGGTCTTGGTCTCCGCTTCCTGTTTCGATACTGATTTGAAACTCAAAGTGGAGAGTGCATTCTTCAATGCAGGCTCATTCCCGGGGGCGGATCCGGATTTTCCCGCAGACGCCCCTTCGAGGACGCCGCCAAGCACCCCCGCTGCAACCAGTATCAGCAGCTTTCCGACATTCGGCATATATGACAACTCCCAGTTAGGTGATTAACGGTTGAAATTCGGCGCCGCGGAGGACCCCGTATTGAGATTGCGCATCCCGCCGTCCTGCTTGACCAGCCGTGCGGTCACAAAGATCAGCAAATTCGTCCGGGTGGACGTCTCGCTTTGCGTGCGAAACAAGCGCCCGATTAAAGGAATGCGGCCGAGAAACGGCCATTCATAATTGGAAAGAGTCGTTTCGCTGTTGGACGCTCCGCCGATTACAATGGTTTCCCCGTCATAGACTTTTGCATTGACAATCAGATCCCGCAGGCCGAATTCCGGCATATAGACATTATAATTCAACGGATACCCGGCATCCGGAACCCGCATTCCCTTCTCATCCAAAGTACCGATGTCCACGGAAACATTGTAAGTGGAATTGACCGAATCCAGCTTCGTTTTCACGCTCGGATTCAGCGTCAGATTGATTGTGTAGTTGTCTGCGCTGACATCCGCAGCGACATCCATCTTGATACCGGTTTCTTCGTATTCGCCAAATTCCGGAAGTGCGAAGGTAACACTCATGGTATTGTTGGTCGTTTCGATTTCAGGCGCTTCCCAACTCTCCGGGTATTTGGACTCTTCCACCAGGCCGATCGTCGCCTTGTGCCCGCTGGAGAGCACCACGCGCGGCGAAGAGAGCACATCGGCGCGGGAGTTCTTGCTGATCGCGTTGACCGTCAGACTCAAATTGAAGTCCGTATTGGGCCCCAGAATCCCGCTTCCGAAATTCGGGAAAATCTTCAACGTATTGATAATGGAAGTCGATTCGACGCTGCTCTTTCCCGCCAACGGATTGTTGATCAGCATCGACCAGTTCTGCCCCATATTGATCGTACTGCTGTTGTCGCCGGAGAACGTCCACTGAAAGCCCAGCTCATCCCAGTCCTTCTCCGAAATTTCGACAAATTTCACCTCCACCTGAATCAAGGGAACCGCACTGGAAATCGCCGAAAGCTGCCGAACCAGTTCTTCCATCTTCCGCAAATTCTCACTGGTGTTGCGAACGACCAAACTGGTGTTGCGGCTGTCATAGCGCACCGAGGCATCCGGGCCGAAGGGGACTCCGCGTGCTTCAAAATAAGTTTTCAGTTCATCCGGAGAAACCTTGATGGTCTGCACGGAAGCCGTACCCATCTCCTTCTCGGAATCTCCGGCATCCTTCCAGTTTCCGCCGCCTTCGCCGCCGCCACCACCTCCGGCGGCACCGCCGCCAGCTGCTGCGCCGCCTTCGCCGCCTTCGCCGCCACCGCCCATGGCGATGCCGGCAGCAGAATAAACCACTTCCATGCTGACCCGGAAGGTCCGGGTCTGCAACTCACTGACTCCAGGTCCAATCATAACCACATTGTTCTCAATGCGGTACTGAAATCCGAGATCCTGACAGATATAGCGCAAAAGTTCATTCAGAGGAATATTGGTGAAACTCATCGTCACACGGCGGGCATTCTCCGCCGGAGTCATGTTTGTCGGGACAATTGCAATGCGCATTCCAGTCGGATTGTAACGCTCATTGCGGTTGAGAAACCGCAGCACGGAAATCACTTCCGCATCCTTGAAGTCGACCGACGGGAAAACCACCTTCTCCATCGCCGCATACAAATTAGCGCCGTCATCCTGCAAATCACTGTCACGCTTGACCGTCAGATCCCCGTCGGGAACGCCGACGGAATCCACCCACGTCCAAACCTCATCGGCGACAATTCGCTCCGACTCCAACTCCTGCCGAAGCATTCCGTAGGAATACATCTGCTGGTAAACTTTTCCCATCAAAGCAATTGCCTTGGTGTCATAGGGATCCATCAGATAAATTTTTTCCAGCCGGCGGCGTGCTTCTTCATATTTCCGGTTTTGGAACAGCGTAACCGCTTCCCGGTACAGAATGGACTGGCTCTTCTGCGAGAGATCATAATTCGGGTCATAGAGAGCCGGCACGGTTCCATCGCGGAACTCCTTGCGCTTTTTACTCTCCTGACAATAATGTTTGAAGTTCCGCACCTTTTCCTGAACGGAAGTGTCGATATCGCCGGCTTCTGAGGCTTTCAAGATCGCATTGTCATAATTTCCGGCCTCAGCAAGCTCCTGTGCCTGCCGGAAAATATCGGCACTCCACAACTGCTTGAGATCAGTCAGCTGTTCTCTGGCCTGCCGTCCCAATTTCGCCGCAGCCGCCCCCGGCATCTCGTTCAAAAACTGAATCACACTCTGAATCACATTCTGGGATTCGGCATAACTCTTTTTCACCGCCAGTTCCGATGCCTGTGCCAACTGTTGACGAAGTTCCCCGAGCGTTCTCTCGCGATTCTGGATCTCCCGTTCGCTTAACGCAGAGTCCTCCGACGCAACTGTTTTCCGCCCGGACGGGGCATCGACCGCGCCCGCCAGCGGGAAAACGGCCAGCAACAGCAACAATGCCGGCGAAATCGCTGCCGAGGAAATTTTCGTCATGCTCATCTTGACACCACCAAC
>JAQUYX010000186.1 GCA_028691615.1 Victivallaceae bacterium | reverse complement strand
TGATATTTGCCCAGAGCGGCAAATCCGCGCACCCGCTTGGGCATGCCGAAGAGCCACTGCATGAGATCGAGCTGATGCGGGCATTGATTGAGCAGCACTCCGCCGCCCTCGCCGCGCCAGGAAGCGCGCCAGTCGCCCGAATCATAATAACTCTGCGTACGGAACCAGTCGGTGATAATCCAGTTGATTCTCCGCAGCGTCCCAAGCTCCCCGGAATCGATCATCTGTTTGATTTTCCGGTGCGCGGGAACCGTGCGCTGATTGAACATCGCCGATTTGAAAAGCTGCGGATAATCCTTGGCCGCCTCGATCAGACGCATGGCTTCGTGCTTGTCCACAGAGATCGGCTTTTCCACGATGAAATGTTTGCCGTGCTTCATCGCCTCGATCGCCAGATCCACATGGAAATAGTGCGGCACGGAGAGGATGACCGCATCCACATCGGCCTTGTCGAAAAACTCCTCCGAACTGGTATACAGCGCCAGATTCTTCCGAACCGATTCGTCAATCCGGTCGAACGCGGCCGGATTGAGGTCGCAAACCGCCGTCAAACGGCAATTTTTCAGTTCTCCGATGAATTTCACATGGCAGCTGCCCATGTTGCCGATCCCGATAATACCAAGCTTGACTTGCTTCATAACTGAGTCTCCTTTTCTTTCAGAACTCTAATTCCTGTCACAATAAAATATCCCCCCGGCCCGGGATTGGCAAGCGCTTTCAGCGGAAGGAAACCGGGAAAGTTGTATTCTTGTCTTATCTCGGGAGGCGCTCTTCGACCTTTGGCAAGACCGTTCGATCCGCGAGCAGGTGTTTCAGCACCGCGCCCGCCAGCGCGCAGCCGAAGGCCGCAGGCACACACCCGAGGGTACCAATCACCGAACGCCCTTCGCCGGGGCGCACCGCGTCGCCGGGAATCTCCTCGGCGGAAAAGACCGTCTCGATCCCGCGCTCAATCCCGTGACGGCGGAGCAGCTTGCGCACGCAGCGGGCCAGCGGGTCCGCAAAGGTTTCCGAGAGATCCACGACCCGCACCCGGGTCGGGTCCATTTTGCCCCCCGAGCCCATCGAGCTGGTCACGCCGAGATTGCGGCTGCGGCATTTGACCAGAAACCAGACTTTGGCCGAAAGCGAATCGATCGCATCGACCGCCCAATCATAATTGGCGCGATCCAAGAGCGCGTCCGCCTTCTCGTTTTCAATGAAATCAAAAACCGCATGCACCTGACAATCCGGATTAATCTGGGAAAACCGCTGGCGAAGCACCTCCACCTTGGGCTGTCCAACCGTGGAAATCAACGCATGCAACTGACGATTGCAGTTGCTCAATTCAAACCGGTCGCCGTCGGCAATCGTGATGGCGCCGACACCGGCACGCACCAGCAGCTCCGCGGCGTATCCGCCGACGCCGCCGACGCCCAGCACCAACACATGCGCGCGGCGAAGCCGTTCGACGGCCTCGTCGCCCAGCAGCAGACGCGTTCTGGAAGTCCGCTCCAATTCTTCGGTGTTGTCGGTCATGATTTGCTCGCGCCTCGGGTCATTGTCCTTGTCGGTCGCCGCCGCGCCGACCGGCGTTGTTCTGCCGCCAGCCCAAGTCGCGACGGCACAAAAAAGCCGCCGGACCGGTTGCCTTGCGCACTTGCCCTCGATGCGTAGAGCTGCTTGGTTCCCCACCTGACTCGGTTGGCACTTCAAACACCACGCAAGACCGGTCCGACGGCAAAAAAATCACTGCGCCGGAATCGTAACACTACAAATTAGCATCATCTGCCGAAATATTCAAGGAGATTTGACAATTCTCTGCGCAGATTTTTGCGTTCCACCACACAATCGACCAGTCCCTTGTCCATCAGGAACTCCGCCGTCTGGAAACCGACCGGCAATTTGGAGTTGGTCGTTTCCTGAATAACCCGCGGTCCGGCGAACCCGATCATCGCGCCGGGCTCGGCCAAAATCACATCGCCCAGAGAGGCGAAACTGGCAGTCACTCCGCCGTAAGTCGGATTGGTCAGCACCACCAGAAACGGCACGTCGGCCTCCGCCAGACGCTGAAGCGCTCCGCAAGTCTTGGGCATCTGCATCAAGCTGAGGATTCCCTCCTGCATGCGTGCGCCGCCCGAGGAAGTGACCATGACCGCCGGGATGCGCCCTTCGGCCGCCGCTTCAAACAAACGCGCGATCCGTTCGCCCACCACCGAGCCCATCGAAGCCCCCATGAAGGCAAAATCCATCACGCCAAGCATGTACGGGCGTCCGTCAAGCATGGCACTGCCGCAAATGACCGCCTCGTCCAGCCCGGATTTCTGCCGGTTGGCAGCCAGACGTTCGGCATAACTTTTGGTATCGGAAAAATTCAGGGCGTCAACACTGCGCAGATCCTTCCAGAGTTCCACGAAGGAACCTTCATCGGTCAACATCTTGATCCGCGCCGAAGAATGCATCGGCAAATGACAGTCGCAATACCAGCAGACCTGCAAATTATCTTCCAGCCGGTCCGTGTAGAGCATCTGACCGCAGTTGGAGCATTTGATCCACGACCCGTCCGGAACGATCATCTTGCGTTCGCCGTTCGGCCGCCCGAGAGCCGCATATTTTTCGCTGCTGAAAACCGCCATATATTCCGTCCCGTTGTGGATGTGGATAATTCTCGTAATGCGTATAATATAACGCCACTACATTTTTTTTCAAGTCCTCCACAAAAACCGGACGATTTCCGTTCATTTGCGAACCGCCGGAAGTTCCGGCGTGACTTTTGGCAGCGCCGTCATTCTGAGTTTCTTTCCGTTTCCAGACTTGTAAAATGGAGTCAAGACGGATATATTATTCCGATTCGAAAATTATAGAGCAGACAACGTCGTCCGGACTGACGGCGGGAGCGGAGAATATCATGAACAACAATACCATTGCGCCCAAACGTCTCACGGTCACATCGTTGCGGAAACGCAAAGAGGCCGGAGAAAAAATCGTCATGCTCACCGCTTACGACGCAATCACCGCGGCAATCGCCTGCGACGCCGGGATCGATCTGATTCTGGTGGGCGACTCTCTGGCCTCCACCGCGCTCGGGTATCGCAACACACTTCCGCTGACGCTGGAAGAGTCGCTGCATCACGTCAAGGCTGTCCGGCGCGGCGCACCGTGGAGCTTCGTTGTCGGCGACATGCCGTTCATGAGTTACCAGATCAGCGTGGAAAAGGCCATCGAAAATGCCGGACGCTATCTCAAAGAGGCCGATGCGGACGCGGTCAAGCTCGAAGGCGGAGCCGAGGTTCTGCCGGTGACGGAAGCATTGGTTCGCTCGGGGATTCCGGTGATGGGGCATATCGGACTGTTGCCGCAGCATCTGCTGACTTCCGGCGGGTATCGCAAGACCGGCAAGACCGAGGAAGAGGCGGCGCGCCTGATCAAGGACGCGCTCGCGCTGGAAAAGGCCGGATGCTTTGCGATCGTGCTGGAGTGTATGCCGGACGCGTTGGGTGCGGCGATCAGCGGCAGTGTTTCGATTCCGGTCATCGGCATCGGCGCGGGGCCGTCGTGCGACGGACAGGTGCAGGTGATCGCCGATATTTTCGGGTTTTCGCCGCGGACGCCCAAGCATGCGAAACGCTTTGCCGAAGTCGGCGAGCTTATGCGCCGTGCGGCCACGGACTATGCCGAGGCGGTTCGCAACGGCGAATTTCCGCCGGCGCAGGATTGAACGAAAAAAGATCGCTTTATTTCCATACGAAGGGGAAAAGAAAGATGACAACCAAAGAACGAATTCTCCGGCTTCTCAGGGAAAACGCGCGAATCTCCAATGGCGACATTGCCGCAAGGCTATCCATTTCTGAAAAAAAAGTGGCATCCGCAATCGCGGAGCTGGAAAAAGAGAAGATCATTCTCGGATATACCGCAGTGGTCAATGACCTCGACGAAGCTGTCGTGCGCGCATTGATCGAAGTGAAGGTCACTCCTCAGCGGGACGGCGGATTCGACCATGTTGCCATGCGCATTGCGCGGTTTCCTGAAGTGCGCACCGCAAAACTGGTCTCGGGTTCCTACGATCTGCTGATCGAAGTGGAAGGCAAGACCTTGCAAGACGTCGCAGGGTTCGTTTCCGCCAAGCTCTCCAGCATCGACGGAGTGATTTCCTGTGCGACCAGTTTTCAACTGAAGAAATACAAAGAAGTCGGAAAGATTTTTGAAAATGACGAAGAAGACAATCGGCTCAAAGTCTCCCCGTAGACCGGAAGACTTTATTGCCAAAAACATATTGGAACTGCCCAAGAGCGGGATTCGCAGGTTTTTCGATCTGGTCAACAGCATGGGAGATGGCGTGATTTCCCTCGGTGTGGGCGAACCGGATTTTGTGACGCCCTGGAACATCCGGGAAAGCGCGATTTTCTCCTTGGAGCGGGGGCGCACCAGTTACACCAGCAATCTCGGAACCCCGGCGCTCCGCAAGGAAATCTGCCGTTACGTCGCGGACAACTATCACGTTTCCTACGATCCGATGCACGAATGTCTGGTCACCATCGGAGTCAGCGAAGCGCTTGACGCCGCGGTGCGGACGCTGATCAATCCCGGCGATGAAATGATTTATACCGAGCCGTGCTTTGTGTCCTACGGTGCGGAAGCGCGTATGGCGCACGGCAATCCGGTGATCGTGGAAACCCATGTGGAGGACGCTTTCGCGCTGACCGCCAGGGAGCTGCTCCGCAAAATCACGCCGAAGAGCAAGGTGCTGCTCTTTAATTTCCCCTGCAATCCGACCGGAGCGGTTCTCGAAGGAGAGGAGCTGCGCAAGATCGCAAAGATCGTCATCGACCATGATATGATTGTCATTACCGATGAAATCTACAGTGAACTGACCTATGAAGGCACGCACGAGTCGATTGCCGCGCTGCCGGGGATGAAGGAGCGCACCATTTTTCTGCACGGTTTTTCAAAGGCGTTCGCGATGACCGGCTGGCGGATCGGGTACGCCTGCGGTCCGGCGCCGATCATCGACGCGATGATGAAAATTCACCAGTACGCCATCATCTGCGCGCCAACCATGGCGCAGGAGGCGGCGCTCGAGGCGCTCCGGCGCGGAGTCCCCGCGATGGAGGAGATGCGCGAATCCTACCGGGAACGGCGCAACGTGATTGTGGACGGATTCAACCGGATC
>JAQUYX010000185.1 GCA_028691615.1 Victivallaceae bacterium | reverse complement strand
TATTCTCAATCATGGCAAGCCTCCTTTTGAATTGTTTTAGTCAACAACACATTAGAAGTGCTTGCCTGATTTTTCAAGCCCTCAGGCCAACTTTTTTCCATACCGGAAATACGCCCGCATCGGAAAAAAACGGAAAAAGGCTCTGAAAAAATTTCGGAGCCTTTTTGTATTCGTTACTACAATGTTGACGACATGTCAAGTCGGTATTTTTCTAACAATCGACTTTTGAGCTTAAAAACTGGAGCCAGATGCCGGACTCGAACCGGCGACCTGATGATTACAAATCAACTGCTCTACCAACTGAGCTAATCTGGCTCATCCATTGCTTCTCTTACTTTTTGAGATTCAATACACTCGGATCGTACCCTTCCGGAATCGAATATCCTAAAAGTTCCATGCAGGTCGCCGCCAGAGAACTGATCCCAAGACCGGATTTCAACTCCTGCTGATATTGCTCCAACACACTCCCGCCGTAAACAATGCACGGGACCGGATTGAGCGAATGGCTCGTCTTCCGCTTCGGACAACCATTGTCATCCAGCTTGAGATTTCCCTTCTTGTCATGCTCAAGCATGTCGTCCGCATTGCCGTGGTCCGCAGTGATGACCAGAACTCCGTCCGCCTTCGCCACCGCTTTGCGGATGCGAGCCACACAAAGATCCACCGCCATCATCGCACATTCCACCGCTTCAAAATTTCCCGTATGACCGACCATGTCTCCATTCGGAAAATTCAGACGGATCATTTGGTATTTCCCGGATTCAATCGCCTCGACCACCTTGTCCGTAATTTCCGCAGCCTTCATCCACGGACGCTGCTCGAACGGAATAATATCGGAGGGAATCTCCACGTAGTCTTCCATCGCCTCAGAGAATTTTCCCGAACGGTTTCCGTTGAAAAAGTAGGTCACATGCCCGAATTTCTGCGTCTCGCTGATCGCCAGCTGCCGAACCCCCGTGGCGGAAAGATATTCCCCCATCGTCCGGTCAATCTCCGGCGGATTCACCAAAAATTTCTTCGGAATATGCAGATCCCCGTCATACTCCATCATCCCGGCGTACATCACCTTCGGACGCATCCCCCGGTCAAAATGCTCAAACACATCGGAATCAAACGCCAACGTGATTTCCTGCGCACGATCCCCGCGGAAATTAAACAGCACCACGGAATCCCCGTCCGCCATCGCGCCAACCGGCGTTTTCCCGTCGTCGGAAATCACAAACCCGGGCAAATCCTGATCAATCGCGCCCGTGCGTTTCCGCAACGATTCCACCGCGTCATGCGCACTGGAAAACATTTCCCCGTTGCCATGCACATGGATTTCCCAACCTTTGCGAACCATATCCCAATTCGCGCCGTAACGATCCATGGTAATCACCATGCGTCCGCCGCCGGAGGCAATCCGAACATCGCAACCATACTTGTCATTGACCCCTTTGAGAAACGCTTCAAAGGGATCAATATACTCCAACGCCGAAGTCTCCGGGACATCCCGGCCATCCAACAGCGCATGAACCCGAATCTTCTTCACGCCCGATTGCGCGGCCACTTCGATCATCCGCCGCAAATGGCTGATGTTGCTGTGAACATTGCCGTCCGAAAAGAGTCCCAGCAGGTGCAGCGCGGAACCGTGTTCGCGAACCTGATCGATCAACTCTTTCCAAGTCGCGCCTTCAAAGAGCTTCCCAGAAGTCACCGCCTCGTCCACCAGCTTGGCGCCCTGCGAAAACACCCGCCCGCAACCGATCGCGTTGTGTCCGACTTCACTGTTGCCCATATCCTCGTCCGAGGGCATCCCGACCGCAAGGCCGTGCGCCTTGAGACGCGTAAAACGACAACTTTTCATCAGGTGATCCAATTCCGGCGTGTCCGCCTGCAGAAATGCATCGCCCTCCTGATATTTTCCAAAGCCGACGCCATCGAGAATGGCAAGAACGACCGGCCCTTTTACCGCTTGAATCGCGGGATTCTTTTTCAATGCGCTCAACATGATGAAAAATCCTTCCTCTCTCCAAAAAACCAAAATTACTCGCGATGCCCTGCCGCACGCGCCGAAAGAATCCCGCGCTTGCTGCTCTCGCAGAACGCAATGAATTCCAGCACTTCCGGGATCTGCGGCAGCTGCTCCTTGGCCGCGACAATCGCATTGCCGGGAACCAAATCGCTGCGGTAGAAAATCTTATAGAGATTGCGCACCACCCGGGTGGTTTCCTCACTGAACCCCGCGCGCTGCAACCCGATGACATTGACCATCTTAACCCCGCCGTTGCGCCCTTCCGCCATCATGAACGGCGGAATGTCCTTGGAAAAGACCGATCCGCCGGAAATGATTGCCAGCCGACCGACCCGGCAGAACTGATGCACCGCCGACACCGCCGAAATAAACGCCCGGTCGCCGACTTCCACATATCCGCCCAGAATCGCGGAATTGGCCAGAATCACCTGATTGCCCACATGACAGTTGTGCGCGACATGGCTCTCCGCCATAAACATGCAGCCGTCGCCGATCACCGTTTCGGTGCCCTCGGCAGTCCCGGGATGAACCGTGCAGCCCTCCCGGAAAATGTTGTTGTCTCCGATGCGAATATAGCTGACCATCCGGGGATCGGCATGATAGTCCTGCGCGACCTGCCCGATTGCGGCAAACGGATGAATGGTATTGCCGCAGCCGATGGTGGTGTGCCCGGAAACGTTGCACTGCGCGATCAACCGCGTGCCGGAACCGATTTTTACATCCTTGCCGACATAACAAAGCGGCCCGACGACCACATCATCGGCCAATTGAGCTCCGGCTTCGACAACGCTGGAGGGATGAATGACAGCCATAAAAAACCCCTTTTCTCTTCCCGTTTGGTCTTGTTTCATAATCGTACTTTTCAGGTAATATACTCCATTCATCTGGTTTTTCCAGTCTGGAATTACGCTTTCCCGCCGAAAAGATCGGCCTGCGGCCGGCACTGCCGCCGCAATCGTATTTTTTTCGCGGCATCCAGCCTCTTCCGCTTGCAAATCAGGCGCTTTTCACTTATATTGTCAAACCCCTATTTTGTACTGCTTTTTCGAAAAGGAATTGATTTCAACAATGCGCGCATTCAACTGCCGGAAAGTCATCGCGGCTCTGCTGGTCATTCCCGGCGTGGCGCTGCTGACCTTTCTGCTCTTCAATATTGCCGGAGGAGACCCCGCGGCCGCCGTCATGGGCAAACATGCGGCCCCTGCGGAAATCGAAAACTTCCGCCGCAAACTCGGCAGCGACCTGCCGCTCTTCTACGGGCGGCTGCGGCAAAGTGAAGTTTATCCGTCGTTTCTGCCGGGAAAAGGCTCCGCCAATGCGCGCATGCGCTTTTCGGACGGCGCAAAAATCACCCACGGCGAGATCGCGCTGAACGGCGGAAAATTGCAGGTGCAGCGCGCGTTTCCCCTGTCCGAACCGGTGGTTTGTGTCGTCCGGTTCTCCGGCGATGTGAAAATTCACGGGATGCCGCTGGGCGAGCGCAACGATGGCAAAGTCGAGTCGTTCACTTTTCAGATCGGCGCGGCACGGATTGCGGAACTTGTTTTTTCCGGCATGGGGAGTATTCGCGAGCTGCGCTTCTCACGCCTTCAGGACAATCCCTTTGAATCGCAGCTGCTCAAACTCGGCAGGGAGTTGATCTCTTTCCACCCCAGCTTTCCCTACGTCAGTGTGCTTAATTTCGGCGAAACCTTATTGGGCAGGGAAGACATTCGCACACTGCTGCTGCGCGGAGTACTGCCCTCGCTGGCGCTGATGCTGCCGGTTTTTTTCGGAGAAGTGCTCCTCGGGATTCTTTTCGCGCTTCTGGCGACCGCATTCAAAGAACGGTGGCCGGATCGGATGCTGGTGATCTTCTCCGTGCTGGGCGCAAGTGTCAGTTATCTGGTGCTGATCATCTTCGCGCAATGGTTCCTCGGGTATTATCTCAACTGGTTTCCTGTCTGGGGCTTCGCCTCGTGGCGGTCGCTGCTGCTGCCGGTGCTGGTCGGAATCATTTCCGGCGTAGGCGCAAACGTCATGTTCTACCGGACCGTTTTCGTCAATGAACTTCACGCGGAATATTTGCGCACCGCCGTGGCGAAAGGGTGTTCCCCCCTGCAAGTATATGGCAAACACCTCCTGCGCAACGCCGCCGTGCCGATGGTGGCGCAGGTGAGTTCGGCTCTGCCGTTTCTCTTTACCGGAAGTTTGCTTCTGGAACGCTTTTTCGGTATTCCGGGACTGGGTTACGCCGGAATCGAGGCGCTGAGCAACTCCGACATCCAACTGCTTAAAGCGCTGGTGATCGTCAGTGCCATCCTTTTCGTCGGCATCAATTTAGCCGCAGATCTGCTGATCGCCACGCTGGACAAGCGCATCCGGCTGGAATAATCGAAAAAAAGCTTCGTTTACGCAATGCTGAGGCGTTCGAAACGTTCCGTCAATTCGTCGATGTTTTCCAGGAAAAATACACTCTTCTCCGCCGCATCGAAGTGCAGTTTGATCGGTGCGGTCCGGTTGTGCCAGACCGGCGGCTGAAGCGCCGTCACTTCAAAAATGCACAACACATCCTGCGGTAGTTTGCGCAACTGCGCCAGAATCGCGCGCCAGTCGAGCACCCCGAAGAAGCAGTGCCAATGGCACTCGTCCACTCCATCGTAATTGGACAGGTGCATCGTCCGAATCCAAGGCGCCAAGCGTTCAATCGCATCGGGCACGCCCGCCGCATCCGACATGAAGTGGTTGACGTCAATACAAACGCCGATTCCCGCCTTCGGCAGTCCGTCAACGCACTGCAAAAGCTCCTGCGCCGTGTTGCCGATACAGCTGCGCGGCAGCAATTCCAGATTGAGACTGGCCCCCTGCTCCATCGTGAACGGCAGCAGCTCCTCCATACTCCGGCGCAACGCTGCAATGCGCGCCCCCCGCTCCGAATCCGGAACCGGTTCGGAAATCGAGTGCAACGTATAATGCCGATTGGGAATTCCTTTGCAGGACCGGATGAAGTTGCCCATGAACTCCACCCCTTTTTTGCGCAACGACTCGTCGGGGGAACTGACAAACATCTTCTCGCTGGGCATAAACGGCAGGTGAATGCTTCCAATCGCACCGCAATAGTGTTCGGCGATTTTCTTCGCTCCGCACAGTTGCGAATGGAAAAGCTCCGGACTCTCCGGCTCCTCGCTGAAGGAGAACT
>JAQUYX010000184.1 GCA_028691615.1 Victivallaceae bacterium | reverse complement strand
TCCCCCGGTTGCACCTGCCGCGAATCGCAGACGACGCGTTGGATTTCCGGGTCGCCCGTTCCGGCAATCGAAGAAATCGGCATGGAAAGTTCCCCGAGGAGTTTCCGCAGTCGAACCGTCATTTTGGCATCGCCTCCTCCAACTTCAACCCGCGCGAACCTTTGAAGACAAGAACCTTTCCGGGCATCGCCAGCTCCTTGACGCGCGCGGCCGCGCTCGCCGCATCGGGAAAGCATTCGACCGAAGACGGCGCCTGCGAAGTCATTCGCGGCCCGATTGCGAGGAGTTTCGCTTCCGGGAGCAGCGTGCGCGCCAGCTCCAGAATTTCCCGGTGGTACTGCTCCTGCCGCTCGCCCAGCTCCAGCATGTCGCCGAGAACGAGCACAAAATTGCCGCGTTCCGGGAACGAAGAGAGCCATTCGAGCACGGAGCGCATGCTGGCCGGATTGGCGTTGTAGGCGTCGTTCAGCAGGACGGCGCCGTTGAAGCCCGTGCGTTTCATGCGCATTCCCGGCAAACAAGTGGCGGCCAGACCGCGCACGATCTTCTCCGGTGCGATTCCCAGCGCGAGCGCGGCGCACGCCGCCGCCGAAGCATTGACGAATTGGTGTTTTCCGGTCAGTTCCCACGCAAGTTGCCGCAAAATTCCATCCGGGAACGTGAGCGTTCCGATGCTTCCATCGAGCGTGCCGGAAGACAATTCCCCCTTGACGTCCCGTCCGAACGAAAGGATTTTATGTCCTTGGGCGGATTGTTTCAGAATAGCGCGCCCCGCGCATTCCTCCGGGAGCACCGCCGTGCCGTCGACTCCAAGCGAGGCGAAAATCGACCCTTTTTCCGCGGCCACGCCATCGAGCGAACCAAGTTTTTCCAGATGGCACGGAGCAATGGAGTTGACGACGGCCACCGAGCTTGGCGCGACTAATTTCCCCAGATAAGCAATTTCGCCCGGTGCGGAGGTGCCGCACTCGATGACGGCGTAACGAATGTCGGCATTGAGCCGTTGAAGATTCTGCGGCACGCCGAGGTGATTGTTGGTATTGCCCTCGGTGGCGAGCACGTGTTCGGGGCCGCAGACCTCTGTGAAGATCGCGCGGAGCATCTCCTTGACGGAGGTTTTGCCGACGCTTCCGGTGACGACCGCCAGTTTCAGTTCCGGGAATTTCCGCCGGTGAGCCGCCCCGATCGCGCCGAACGCGGTGGTCACGTCCGGGACAACCAGTGTGGGAAGAGCATCTCCTTGGCGGGGAATGGCATCGAGACGGGTTTCGTCGATCAGCCATGCGGTCGCGTTTCGCTCGCGTGCCGCGGCAAGAAAATTGTGCCCGTCGAACCGCTCTCCGGCAATCGCGGCGAAGAGTCCGCTGGTGCAATCGGCTCTGCTGTCGGAGACGACCTTTTCGATCGGACGACTCGGGGAAATCTCATTCCACCAGTGTCCTCCGGTGACGGCGGCCAGCTCCGTCGCGGTGAAATTCAGCATGGTATCTTCCTTCTTTCAAGCATTTTGATGCAACTGTGGCGCGTATGGGATGCTGCGCAGGTTCTCTTTTTGCCGCAGAAAAATATAGCTCCTCCGCGCGGAAAAGGCAACGGTTGAAAAAAAATTCTTGCAAAATCCGCCGATGGCAATATATTGACGGTACTGCCAAAATTCGCGTCGCGTCTTCCGGTGCCTCGGCAAAGGTCTGAAACGGTGGCTTTTCGGGTAGTTACTCTCCGAGTAGCTCCGCTCAAATCCACCATTCCATTCCTTTCCCGATCCACTCGGAATCCATCGACGGGACTTTTGTCAGTACCGTCTATTACCTTCACTGCCAAAATTCGCGTCGCAGCAAAAGGAAAAACAAAAGAGTGAAACCGTCTCGTTCGTCGATCCTGCTCAATTACACCGGAAACGGCAAGGGAAAAACTTCCGCCGCCTTCGGCTTGGCCTTGCGCGCGCTGGGCCGGGGATGGCCGATCGCCGTCATCCAGTTCTGCAAAACCGACATGGAAACCGGGGAATTTCGCTTCTTTCACTCTCATTTCCCAGAAATCGAATTTCTCCATGCCGGTTGCGGTTTCACTTGGGATTCGAATTTCACCCTCGAAGATCACCGGCGCGCCGCGCAAGCAGGATGGCGCCGCGCGGAGGCTCTGCTGCAAGACCCGCATCTGCGACTCCTCGTGCTCGACGAATTGAATATGGCCCTTGCCTTCGGCCATCTGGAACTCGTTCCGGTGCTGCATGCCCTCAAGACGCGCGCACCGCAGCTGAATGTGGTTGCGACCGGACGGGACGCCCCCGCGGAACTGCTGGAGATCAGCGATCTCGTTTCGAACATCGAGGAAGTCAAGCACCCGTTCCAGAAAGGCGTCGCCGCGATGGAAGGGATTGATTTCTGAGCTGCGGTCGATTGCGCAGCCGAAAAAACGGGTGTTCGCAATGCAAGTTATTTGCCGATGCAGAAATTCCGGAAGATGTGTTCCAGCACGTCCGGCGCGATATTCTCTCCGGTAATTTCTCCAAGCGCCTCCCATGCCCCGCGAATCGGAATAGCCGCCAGCTCCCAACTCTCCTGCCGCGTCTGTTCCAGACTCTCCGTCAGCAAAGCGCAGGCTTTGGCCGCCGCCGCCGCGTGCCGTTGGGAAACGGCGCTCTCCGGCTCGTCCCAGCCCGGACTCATAGCACGGCAGGTTCGCAGAAACACGTCCGGGAGTCGATCAATGTTTTTTCCCGTCGTCGCGGAGATCTCCAGCACGGGAACATCTCCGACTGAAGGAAACGATCCGGTTGCTGCCAGATCAATTTTGTTCCAGAGCGCGATGATCCGCGGGTCGGGAAGGTGCCGGGATAAAAACTCCAATTCGCCCTGCCGATCCTCGGTGGCGCCGTCCAGCACCCAGAAAATCACCTGCGCTTCCTTCAGCGCTTTGCGACTGCGTTCCACGCCGAGACGCTCCAGCTCGTTGTCGCTTTCGCGCAAACCCGCCGTATCGATGACCCGCACGGGAATGCCGCCGAGCTCCAGATGTTCTTCCAGCGTGTCCCGGGTCGTCCCCGGAATGTTGCTGACAATCGCCCGGTTGCGTCCGAGCAGCGCGTTAAGGAGGCTGGACTTCCCTGCGTTTGGCCGCCCCGCGAGCACCAGAGAAATTCCCTCCTGTGCCATTTGCGTGAACGCGGCGGAATCCGCCAGTTTCCGAAGCGCGAGAATCATCGTTTCCAACTGCTCCGTGACGGTATCTTCCCAAGTCAGTTCCTCGTCGGGAAAATCCAGATGCGATTCGCACTCCGCCAGCAGAGCCAGCAGTGTTTGGCGCATCCGGCGAACCTGATCGCCCAACGCGCCGTCGAGCTGTTTCTGCGCCAGCGCCAACGATCGCGCCCCCCCGGAGGAGATCACGGCGTTGACTGCTTCCGCTTGCGTCAGGTCGATTTTGCCGTTGACAAAGGCACGATAGGTAAATTCCCCCGGCTCCGCCGGACGGCACCCCGCGTTGCAGAGCGCCGACAACGCGGATTCCGCCACGACAAATCCGCCGTGGCAGTGCAGTTCGACGACGTCCTCTCCGGTGTAACTGTGCGGACCGGGCATGCAAACGGCCAACGCGCGGTCGCCGTTGGCGGCATATCCCAATTGCATGACCCGCGCATGTTCCCGGGAAAGGACTCTCTTCCCTTTCCAGACCCGGTTGCCGATCTCAATGGCCCGGCTTCCCGAGATCCGGACGATGGTGATGGCTGAAAGACTCGTCCCGCCGGAGGCGATTGCCGCGATGGTGTCAAAGGGATTCATGATTCGATCACCGCAAATTGTGCCGGTTTGAGAATGTGATTTTGGTGCGTGAGCAGCGTCGCCGCTTCGGATACCGCCGGGTTGTGCCCGACGATGAGGAGGTCGCCCGGGGAATCTTCGGACGATTCGAGGATAAAATCAATCAGCTCCGCCGCGTCGATGTCATAGAAGGAACGGCATAGCCCGATTGCCTCCTTCGGATACCCGATCTCCTCTGCGACGATCCCCGCGGTTTCCCGGGCGCGCAACGCGCCCGAAGCGAAAATGCGCCCGAAATGAAAGTCTCCGCAGGCCAGAAATCTCCCAACTTCATGCGCCGTCTCGCGCCCGGTGGTACTTAGTTCCCGGCCGAAATCGCCGCCGGTTGCCGAATGATTTTTCGCCTCGGCATGGCGCATTATCACAATTTTCACGCGCAGGCCAGATCTTCTTTTTTGGTTGAAACATTCCTGTGCGGACGTTTCCTTTTTGGGCCGGCACTGTTTCCAGCCGCAACGATGCGTCCGCCGCTCTTGACTAGGCAGATAATATAGCATATTTTGTGCGGAATATCAAATCCCGACTGACAGGATGGCACAGCCCAAATTCGCTTTTTTTAAGCCGTGTAGGTCTCCCCCGGACGGATGGCGTCCGGATCGGCTGTGCCGCCGGTGGGAATTGCATAAAACTCAATCTGGAACGCAACCGGTCCGGTGATCCTGACATGGTGATACCGCTCGGGTGCAATCACGATCGGATGCTTGCAATCGGCGTCAAAAACCTCCTGCGTGTCTTCCCAGACAAATTGCAGTTTGCCTTTGTGCACGACAAGATACCCGCATTTCCCTTTCGGTGCCATGTGCCGGTGAAGAATCGCGTCGGGAATGGTTTTTTCGGTAAACTCCGGCGAGGTCCCGGCAAGTTTCGCTCCGGCGGGGAGTTTTTCATGTTGAACATGTCGGCAGAGCGCCAGCTTCGTGTGACATTTGGGACACAACGGTGCGTTTGTTTCCCGCTCCTCCTGCGCCGGATCATCGACATCCGCAAGGCAGGTGTGGTCGTAAAAAACTTCATCCGGTTCGCTTGGAAAAAATTCCACCACACTTCCCGGAAGGCCCGGTTCCGTCTCTTGAAAACACCGCTTGCATTTCCTGCACTGAAACAGTTTCATGATCTTCTCCTCCTGTTCGACGGCAAAGCCGTCCTGTCCGGCGGCGTGGCCGGAATTTTTTTCATTCCCCGAAAAAAACTTCTCGATCTCGCACCCGGGCGCAACGATAACCCCGGAAGGAAAACTTTCAAGAGTCAGATTCTAGAGGAAACGAAAAAAATGGAGATCCTATTCTCCCAGCGTAAGAAACCGTTCAGAAACAGAGCGTCGTCAAGGATTCCGCCGGAAGCAGCACCCGCAGATAACGGCTGTGCCATTGCAGCTGAATGCTGAAGTTCTCCGCAGCGCGATTGCCGAGAACAGCGACA
>JAQUYX010000183.1 GCA_028691615.1 Victivallaceae bacterium | reverse complement strand
CCCTCTGCCGCGGCAGGTGCTGCCGGTGCGGGAGAAGCGGCGCGGAGCGCACCCGGCTGCAAAGAAGTCATCCCGAGCCGGAGATGATCCTGCGTTGTCACTTCATAATATTCTCCGGGCGGGATCTTTTTGCCGTTGAGATAAGTCGTTCCCGCGATCGCGCAAACGTAGAGCCGGTCGTTTTTGACCATCAGCTTTGCGTGCCGCCCCTCGCCGCCGTCGGCGGCGGCCAACGGAATCTGACAACCGGAATCGCTTCCGGCCAGATAAGTTCCATTGGAAAGCTTTGCCGCGACGGCCGGTCGGTCGGGCTTGCGGATGACCAGCGTAAGCATCTTGTGTCACCGCCCCCGCTGAAGTTTTTCCCGGAATTGATTGTACTTGGGAACCTCTTTCTCCAGCGTGCGGAAATTTACGCTGCGAGTGTCGGTAACAATCCGGGTCTCCTCGAAGTTGCGCAGCGAAAGCGAGAGCCGCCCCTTCTGCGCCGCGAAAACCACCATCTCCACTTCGTGCGGCAATAGCATGAGCGTGACCGTACTGTAACTGGTTCGCACACTCCCGTCGCCGCTGTCCGCCGCCGCGGAGGAATAAGCGCCCCAGCGTCCGCCCACGGCCAGCACCCGCACGTTTTGAAGAATCGTCATGGTCACAGTATCCAGTGCGGTGTCGCCGCGCAGATCGGGAAAACGGAAGGTTCCGACCACATCCACATTGTCATTGGGACGAACGAGATTGCCGACGGCGGACACCGGATCGACCGGGATCGAAACTGCGCGATACCCGTTGCGAACCGTTCCGGTGAATCCCTGCCGCCGAGTCAGCGGCTGCAGATCGGTAATCAGCAGGAACTGTCCTTTGGTCATGGAGCTTTCCACTCTGCGTCCGATGACTTCGGAGTGGCGGCTCCACGCAATTTCCCGGGCGGATCCGGTACGGTCGCGCAACCGGCGCACCTCGGCCCGCTCGATGTCGGTGGATTTAATCTCCTCCCCCTCGGCCATGTGCCGGGCAAGCCGGATCAAATAGACCGATTCGGCTTCGCCCAGGATGCGTTTCCGCTCGGAATCAATTTGCGTGTAAGTAAGCACAAAGGCGAGAAATCCGAAAAAAACCGCCCCGAGCAACAACATTTTCTGTTTCATTTTTCGCTCCCGGCTCTGAACATAAGCAGCATATATCATTCCGCCGGCGATCCCGCATGAACCTTCCCGCGTTGCCGCGTCTCCCGTCCAAGGCGAACGCCACGCACAAAAAGCACAAAAATCACCGTCATAGACAACAATATATGCCCCGGCACTCTTTTTTCAACTCCGCGAAGCGAAAAATCTTGGGTTTTTCCCCGGGATCCGTCGGATCTTGGGCACGATCTTCTACTCCGGGAGCAATTCAAACAACGACCGAATCTCCCCGGAAAAAAATTCCGCGTCGGCAGTCTCCGGCGCAAAAATCACCGGAATGCTTTCCCACCAATGCCGACGAAGCTCCCCGCGCACGCGTTCCAGATGTTGCGCCGTGAGCCGGTTGCCCAGCATCGGCTCGTAGTCAAGTTCCACAAGGTGCAGCTTAAAATCAATCGGATTGAGCGCCGTCTCCAGATCAAGCGAGGCAAAATTCGGATCGTGAACAAAAATTTTCGCATAATATCCGACCCGGCCTACCATCACGCGCATCAGAAACCGGGAAAACTCCTTCATCTCCGGCGTTCCGTTCGCGCGGGGAAGTCGCAGCGGCAGAAGCAAGCGCATGTCCAGCTCAAGTAAAATTCCGTAAAATCGCCGCAGCAGCCGGATCAGCGATTGCGCGTATTCCTCGGAGGACACGGCCCAGTTCGCATCGAAATTCGTCAACACATCCCGCACGCCCAACGTTTTCGCCCGACGACAATTTTCCGCAAATGCGACGACAAATTCGTTTTCCAATTTCTCTCCGGGAATCAGTCGGCTCAACTCCACCGGCGTCGGATCACATGCGATCAAGCTGCTTCCGGGCGCGCAACGTCCGGGAAGCCGCATTCCGAACGGCAGCGCGAACGCCCGGCATTCTTCGGGAAAAATCATCCCGTCCGGCAGCGCGAACGCCGGTCGGATTCCATATTTTAATTGTTCCGCATTTGCCATCTTCGTGCCTTCTCCCGCACAGATCCTCGTTCAGTCCATAAACCCGGCGTCAAAGAGTTTCCGGTAGGTGACGCTTCCCGATTCTCCGGCCTTGCGCCCCAACTCAACCTGACGCGCCACATATTTGCCGAGGAGATCAAATTCCAGATTGATTCGATCGTGCCGCGCGGCCCGTTCGGCCAGCGCCGTCCCGTCCAACGTCAGCGGGATCAACGCTACCGCGAAGAATTTTTCCTCCAGCTTCTCCACCGTCAGCGAAACGCCGTCGAGCGCCACGCTGCCCTTTGCGACAATCCATGCGTCGCAAGCTTGATCCAGTTCGACCGAGAGTTCCCAGTCGCCGCCGCCATGCTTCTGCAGCGAAAGAATCTTCGCCGTGCCGTCGATATGCCCGGTGACAAAATGCCCCCCCATGCGTCCCGAGGCCCCAACCGCCCGCTCCAAATTGACCGGCGCGCCATATTCCAGATCCCCGAGATTGGTTCGGGAAAGCGTCTCGGCCAAAGTATGAAACACCAGCACCTTCCCGGCCTCGGCCTCCCGTTCCAAACTCAGACAGCAGCCGTTGACGGCAATGCTTTCTCCGATTGCAAGGGCGCCGTCGAACGCGCGTTCCAGACAGACGGTCAGTTTGCCCGCGTCCCCCCCCATCCGGCGCTCGGAGATCCGACCGACCCGCTCAATCAAACCGGTGAACATACTTATCGCTCCTTCCACACAACCTTGCCATTGACAATCATATCTTTCCCACAGGGAGTCCAGCATACTTCATCAAGCTCCCACGCCGCGTCCGGCGACTTTGGCGAAGCGCCGCCGACCGAACCGATCGCATCGCACCCGCCTAAAATCCTCGGCGCAATGTGAAATTCCACTTCATCGACCACTCCGGCGTTCAGCAGCGCGGCGCCAAGCGTGCCGCCGCCTTCCACCAGCACCGAAAGGATTTTGCGCGCTCCCAGCTCCGCAAAAAAGCTCCGCCACTCTTCCGGCGAACGCGCCGGGACCACCTCAGGGTACGGTTCGTCAAAAAGCCCTGTCAGCTCCTCTTGCGTCATGGACCGCGAGGCCACAAACCGCAACGGCTGCCGTGCCAGATCCCGTCCGGCTTCGTCGCGGCGCGTCAACTTCGGGTGGTCGCACCGCGCGGTCGCGCCGCCGACCATCACTGCGTCGGCCCAGCGCCGCAGCTGCTGCACTCTGGCGCGGCACTGCGGACCGGTGATCCATTGGGAAACATTGTTGGCGCAGGCGATTTTACCGTCCAGCGTCTCGGCGAGTTTGAGAATTACATAAGGATGACGCTCGACGATCCATTTGAAAAAAGCACGGTTCAGTCTCCGGCACGGCTCTTCCAGAACCGGCTGCGTCACCTCGATCCCGGCCTCCCGCAGCAGCGCGAACCCGCGTCCTGCGTGTGCTTTATTCGGATCGGAGCACCCGACGACCACGCGGGAAACCCCCTCGCGAATCAATAAATCCGTACATGGCGGCGTGCGTCCGAAGGAGCTGCATGGCTCCAGCGTCACATAAACGGTGCTTCCTCTGACTTCTCCGCCGCGCGAATGCGCGTCGCGGACGGCATTCACCTCGGCGTGCGCTTCCCCGGCGCGATGGTGCCAGCCGCGCCCGATGATCCGGCCGTCCCGCACAACCAGTGCTCCGACCATCGGATTCGGGTGGGTATTGCCCATCCCCTTGCCGGCTAGGTCAAGCGCCTCGCGCATCATTTTTTCATCCAAAGACATATCTTCCGCTCCCTGATTTTATAATATATCCGTCCCACCGCGCATTTACAAGCTGAAAAATTCCCCTTTTTCCTGCTTGCAAAATCACCCCTTCTATGGTATAATAACCAAATTATGCAACGAATGATTACAATTTTCCCGCTGCTTTTGCTGGTGTTCCTTGCCGGATGCCGTTCGGCGGAATCCTACCGTCTGGAACGGATCGAAAAAGCGACGAAACATTTCGAGTCGATCCGGCTTAAGCAGCTTGATTCGGGGCGGGTTCTGACGCTTCCGGACTGCATCGGCATGGCGCTGGCGCACAACTTGGATCTCAACGTCAGCCGGCTTCAGGAGCGGATCGCCTCCGAGCAGATCACTGCGGAAGTGCTCGGCATGCTCCCGGAATTCAGCGCGGTCAACAACTGGAAGGATCGGAACAACGTGCCCGCCTCCTCCAGTCAATCCGTCTCCTCCGGCGGCGCCACCTACAATTACAGCCAAAGTTCCCCGCAGTGGGAAAACAACATCCAGCTGGAACTGGCTTTGAGCGTACTGGATTTCGGACTTGCCTACCTCAACAGCGCACAGGCGCAGGACCGCAGTTTCGTCGAATCCGAACAGACCCGCCGCGCTGCCCAGAATCTGACGCTGGAAGTGGTCAAAGCCTACTTCAAAGTGGCAGTCGCGCAGCAGGCGATGCAACGGACGACCGCGCTTCTTGATCAATGCGCGGGCATTGAGGAAGACATCAAATTTCTCTATAAGACCGGAGAAGTCTCCCCCTTCATTCTGATTGACGAGCACAAGCGGTTCATCCGCATTCAGCAGCGGCTGATGGAGTCGCGCAAATTCTATCAGGACGGCTGCATTGAGTTGCGCGCGCTTCTGGGCGTAATGCCGACCAGCGACGTCGCCGTCGACGATTCCGTGCTCAAACAGCTCCCCGATCTGCGACTGCCGGAAATCTCCGATCTGGAAAAGGCGGCCTTGTTGGAGCGCCCGGAACTCTCCAGCAAGGACATTCAGCAGCACATCATGCTCACCGAGAGCCGCAAAACGTTGCTGACCATGCTGCCGAATGTGCGGATTTTTCTGGACTTCACCAATTCGACCAACCCCTTTCTCTATCACGCATCCTGGATGGAATTGGGCGTGCGCGCGGCCTACAATCTTCTGAAACTGCCGCAGCAGATTGCCAAATACCGCACCCAGCGCCACGAGACGGCCAGCATTGAGGAGCAGACGGTCGCGCTGTCGGTGGCGGTACTCGCGCAAGTGCGACTGGCCCACGCAAATATCGCCGAAAGCAAGAAACTCTTTGAATTGGACGACAAAGTCTATCAGGTTTATCAAAAACACCTTGAGGTCGCCGAAGAGAGTTTTAAACTGGGCGGAGCGCTCTCCAAACTGGAGCTTGACCGACTGCGCATGGAGACCGTGGAAACC
>JAQUYX010000182.1 GCA_028691615.1 Victivallaceae bacterium | reverse complement strand
CGCGACCGGCTCGCGCGTTCTCTCCGGCGGCGGCAATGTCCGTCAGGAGGTCTGCCGGAAGGTCCTCGAAACTGCCCGGGATCTGGGCTATCGGAACACCTCGCAGCGCGTGCTGCTGATCTGCGAAACGCTGGTGCCGTCCGTTTATTACGCGACCATGATCGACGAATTGGCAAAGCTCCTTCGCTTCTCCGGGTATATGGTCGAATTGATCGACCGGCACAGTTTAAGTCTTGTGGAAGAGCGCTGCGTCGCCGGAGCGATTTCCATTGCGGCGCTGGACGGCCTCGAACACTATTGGGGAAAGCAGCACACGCTCCCGCTGGTCTGCATCAACACCGAGCCAAACCATTTCAGCGGAGTGTACAGCGTGCTGAACGATGATTTTCAGGGTACATCGCAAATGACCGGGCACCTGATTGAACTGGGGCATCGCAAGATCGGGCTCTACGGCTGGGGATTGCTGCCACGCCCCGATAATTTGTGCAATCAGCGCAGGGTCTGCGCCTTTCAGGAAACCGTTCGCGCCCACAACCTCCGGGACGATCTGATCGCATCGCGCTGCCGTCAGGAAGACGACCTGATCGCAATGATTGAAGGCCTCCTCCAGCAGGGTGCGACCGCCATCATCGGAACCGGAGAGGAGACGACGTTGGAACTGATTCACGTATTGCAGCGGCTCAAGTGCAAAATTCCCGAAGACGTTTCAGTGATCGGCTGGCTTGCGCCGTATTTCTGCACGCTCTCCATCCCCGTATTGACCGGAGTCATGCAGAATTTCCGAATGATCGCCGAAAGATCCGTGCGGTTGCTCCTCGACCAGATCGAGGGCAAAACAGCCTTCGGCGATCAAATCATTCCGGGCTTATGGATTAACGGAATGTCAACGGGGAAAGCACCGCAGAAAAAAGAGAAAAATCATTTGAAATAATTTTCATAATATTTCATATTTTTGCATAAGATATTCTTCTATCCCTCTTGCGCAACCGGTGATTTTCGGGTATAATTTTTTCCAACGCAAGATCCTTTATACAATAACTTTTTCTTTATCGATCACGAGGTTGTCAATATGACCGATTCCTTCCATCCCGAAAATACCCGGCTGATTACCGGAACCTTCCTCCAGCTCGACCACTGGGACGACCGCGAGGGTGCGCGTTTCCAGCAGGAACTGCGCTCTTTGAATCCAGATCACTGGCGGCAAATGCTCCATGACATGGCCGCCATCGGCATTGATACACTCGTTTTTCAGCAGTCGGCCGACGCGCGAAACGGCCTCAACGACGTCCGTTTTTACCATCCCGGCGGCAGCCGTCCCGTGCCGGATTGGATGAAAGACAAAGAAAATTTGTACTCCGAAGTGATCGACGAAGCAGACCGTCTCGGAATGAAGGTTTTTCACGCGCTCTACGGAATGTACCTGCCCAGTCCCGCGGAACAGACCGACACGGCGATCCGGTGGGGACGGCAGATTATGACCGAACTGCTGGAACGATACGGCGACCGCCCCAGTTTCGCCGGCTGGTACTGGACCTACGAATATCCGCCGTCGACCCCGGCCGGACGAGACAGTCTGAAAAGAATCGTTCCGGCGCTTCGGGAAATTTCGGACGCTCCGCTGTTGATCGCGCCAAATGCCGACCGGGGCATGAGCGCAACGCTGCTGCAAGACATTGATGTGGATGTGATCGCCTATCAGGATTGTGTCGGTGTGGGTGTGGAACCGGATATTTTCGGCCGTTATGCGCGAGCCAACCGGTTCCGCAGTCTGGCGCGGCTCCCCTTCGTCTACGAAGAGTTGAAATTCGCCCATGACGCATGGAATTCCGGCGACCTCTGGAATCAGTATTCGCGCGCCAGAGGCAAGACAAAACTCTGGAATGACGTGGAAATCTGGGAATTTGACAACCAGAGGACGCTTCTTCCCACGGAGCTATCGCGGATCACCGCGCAGCTGGATATGACCGCGCCGTTTGTGGAGAAGCAAATCATCTACCAGTATCCCGGACTGATGCACCACCCGAATCATCCCGTGCATGTCGGCGGAGAACGCGCGGCGACTCTTTATGAAAATTACGCGATCTATCGCCAAGCGCTTCTGGAAGGCCGCAAATAAATTTGTCCATTCCAAGTTGCCGCGGCGGAATCGAAGAGTTTTTATCATCTTCGCCCGCCGCGGCATTTTTCTAAATCGCAAAAAACTGCGCTATTCGCCACGCATCATCGCAGCGACGTCATGCTCGGGCGTATCAATGCCGCTGATGCCGAAATTCCGAACCAGAATCGACGCAACAGCCGGAGACAAAAATGCCGGCAGCGTCGGTCCGAGCCGGATCTTGCGGAACCCCAGACTGAGCAACGCCAGCAGCACCGCGACCGCCTTCTGTTCGTACCAGGCCAAATCAAAGGAGAGCGGAAGCGCATTGACATCGTCCAACCCGAACGCCTCCTTAAGTTTGAGCGCGATCAGCGCCAGACTGTAAGAATCGTTGCACTGCCCCGCGTCCAGAACGCGCGGAATGGAATCAATCTGCCCGAGGGCGAGTTTATTGTAGCGGTACTTCGCGCAGCCCGCGGTCAAAATGATCGTATCCGGCGGCAGTTCGGAGGCCGTCCGGGTAAAATATTCACGCGACGCCTGCCGCCCGTCGCATCCGGCCATGACGATGAATCGCTTGATGGCGCCCTTCTTCACGGCTGCGACAATTTTGTCCGCCAGTTCCAGCACCTGATCGTGCGCGAAACCGTTGACAATCTCCATGTTGTCCAGCTCCACCGGAGGCGGACAGCGTTGTGCGAGCGCTATGATCGCAGAAAAATCCTTATGCCCTCCCTGCGGACGGTCGGGAATGTGCGGGACATTCGGATAACCGGCCATGCCGGTGGTGAAAATCCGATCCTTGTAGGCGCTCTGCACCGGAGTGATGCAGTTGGTGGTCATGAGAATCGGACCGCGAAACGAAGCGAATTCGAGATTCTGGCGATACCACGCGCCGCCATAATTGCCATACAGATGAGGATATTTGCGGAACGCCGGATACGCATGCGCAGGGAGCATCTCGCTATGGGTGTAAATGTCAATGCTTTTCTCCTTGCTCTGTTCCAGCAGTTCCTCCAGATCGCAAAGATCGTGCCCTGAAATCAAAATGCCCGGACGCTTGCCGACGCCGGTGCGCACCTTGGTGATCCTCGGTTTGCCATACGCGGAGGTGTTCGCCTCGTCCAGAAGCGCCATCGTGCGCACGGCCACCGAACCGGCCTCCAGCACCAGCGCGGTCAATTCCTCGGCGGAATGATCTTCCGCCGTCGCGGCAAGCGCCTTGAATACAAAAGCATAAATTGCGTCATCCTCGCGCCCCAGCATTGCCGCGTGATCGGCATAGGCGGCAATCCCCTTGAGCCCGTAGGTCAAAAGTTCGCGCAACGAACGCAGATCTTCATTCTCACAGGAGAGCACGCCAAGCGGCACGGCAACGGAGGTCTCTCCGGCCAGTTTTTTCGCGCGCTCGATCTGAGCGGCAATGCGCGTTTCATCGAAGTTGGCGTTCGTGATGGTCATAAAGAGCGACTGCACGCAGAAGAGCCCCAGCTCCCGATCCGGCTTGCGCGTCAGCGCGATTCGCTTTAATTCGCGGACGAGTTCGTCCATCCGATTGGCGACGTCGGCGCGTTTTCCGCAAACACCGCCCTCGGTGCATCCGGTGTTTTTCATGGTCTCCTGACACTGAAAGCAAAACATTTTCATTTTGGCTCCTCCTGTTTATTTCCCGGAATCCGGCACGACAGTACCGTCAATTCCGATGATTACAACCTGTACGGGAATGTTTTTCCCGGATTTTTTCAGCGCCTCCAGAACCAGATGCGTCGTGCCGCCGCAGCAGGGAACCTCCATACGCGCCACAGTGACCGAGCGAATCGAATGCAGCCGGAAGATTTCCGCAAGTTTCTCCACATATTCCTCGGTGTTCTCGTCCAGCTTGGGGCAGAACACAATCAGGATCTTTCCGGCAAGGAGGTCAGAATGGAAACTGCCATACGCATGCGCCACGCAATCCGCCGACACCAGCAGCTGCGCATCGTCAAAGTACTCCGCTTGCGGCTGGAGCAATTTCAGCTGCACTGGCCACTGCCGCAGCGCGGACGCGCCCCCCGGTGCGACCGGAGAACAAGCCGGTGCGGCAAGTTTCCTTGCCAACGTCCCGGGACATCCGCAGGGCAGTTTCTCCGCCGTCGCCGAAGCCGGAACCGGAATTTTGTGTTCCTTGAGAAACTCGACGGCGATGGCATACAGTTCCTTCTCGCCATGATTTTGCAGGTGTTTCAGATGCGCCGCGATCGTGGCCTCCCCCTGACGGACGATATTAGCCATTACCTTGCGTTCGTCGTATGGCTCCGCCTCGCGTTCAACGGTGCGAATCGCCCCGCGCGGGCATTCGCCCAGACAGGCGCCCAGCCCGTCGCAAAAGAGATCGCCGACCAAACGGGCTTTGCCGTCAAGAATCTGCAGTGCCCCTTCCGGGCAGTTGGGAATACATTTCCCGCAACCGTTGCACTTGTCTAAATCAATTTGAATGATTTTTCGTTTCATAGCATCCCTCCTCGGGTTAATTTTTTTTCAAGAGCAAAGTGAACGAGGCGATCAGCTCCTCTCCTTTTTTCAAAAGATCAAACGCGCCGCCGCTCATCGCCCACTGGCGAATCAGGAGCCGAACCGCCCCCATCAGAATCCGAAACAGCATATCGGGAGCGATGTCCGAGCGCAACTCCCCCGCCGCAATCCCCTCGACCAGATGCTTTTCGATCGCTTCTTTATGCCGATGCATCATCCCTTTCAGCAGCATCGCAAATTCGGGATCGGCTAGAAAAAACTCCTCGGCAAACATCACCCGCCCCAGATCGGGATTGGCGGCGACCTGCGCAAAGCGTCCGCGCTGAAATGCAGCAATCGCTTCCCAGCCGCGCAACTGCGGCGCATTTGTCGGAACCGCTTCGTCAAAGCGACCGATCATCGTCCGAATGATTTCAGCCTTGTTCTGAAAATGCCGATAAACCGCCGGCTCCGTGACGCCGATGGCCTCGGCCAGCTTCTTGACGGTCAGATTGCCGATCCCTCCCCGGGCAATCAGCGCAATCGCCGCATCAATGATCTCCTCCTGTCTGGGTGTCAATGCCATTTGGGAATAACCTCCTTCGTCTTTTTGGAATGTTAGTTATCTATCACTAACAATATAATTCCGTTTTTTCGTTCCGTCAAGGACTCCTTTCCACTTTTTTTCAAAATTTAATCAGTACCGCCCAAGAATATCC
>JAQUYX010000029.1 GCA_028691615.1 Victivallaceae bacterium | reverse complement strand
AGATTTCAAAACGCCGCGAGGGTAAGTATCTTGCGCGCGCTTACGTAGTGATTGAGACGGAAAAGATGGCCTCGGCAATGATTCGCGCGAATCCCCGGAAAAAAATCGAGGGCCGCGACGAGGCGGAAACCCGGCAGAAGGTGACCGGGCATATCTGTGCGACTCTATTGGATTACCGTCAGATCTGGAATTTTTCAGAATATCGTGGAGCAGACGACAATCCCACACCGGGGGTGCTGCGGATTGGTATGACTAGTTCGCTTCGAACCAAAGCGCGCACCTACAATGCGTATTTCAAACGCCTCCGCGATGTCATGCTGCGCAGCGGTGCGACGCTCTCCGACCGTAAACCGGATCTGCGTACGGATATGAGCATTTCCTACCTCGCGAACCCCACCGATCCTGCGTCGCGCAAGTATTGGTGCGTTCCCCGCAAGCAGCTGGAATCTTTGCCGGAATTCTATAAAAAACTGGGATTGTCAAATCCCAACGGAAATTTCACGCTGTACCTGAAGGCGAATCTTGATTTTCAGGACGAGGCGAGAAAATCGCTGTTTCACCGGGAAATTCTGCTGAATCAGGGGAATCCCCCGTCGATCTCCATTCGCGAAGGCGGACTTGACCTGTCGCTCAATCCGTCGCAGGAGAATAATCAATACGAATACACAAGTACCTTCAAGCATTCCATTTCCGACTTCAAAAACTATGAGGAAATGGCTGCCATTGATCGGGTAATCCCCCGCGTCGGCTGGTCGACGGAGAATCGACAAGGCAAATGAACCGTCCGCGCAATGCGGTGCGGGAACCCAGGAAACTTGCGAATCCACTTTCCCTTATTCCGAAAGGCGGATTAGAAACAATATTCGGTGCCGTCTTCCGCCATTTCTGCGGGAAAGGGCAAGTTCGCGGTGAGACGGGCGAATTTTGCTCTTCCTTCCGGCGTGTCCCACTCCTCCCAGATATGCTGGAAGATCAGCCGTTTGATTTTTCTCCGACGGAAGAGCTCCATGCTTTGTTCGAATGGATAATGGGTCATTTCGTAGAAAACCGCGTCGCAATCATCCATTTTCTCGCCGGGAAAGTCGCTCAGATCTCCGCAAACGTCGCCGGAAAAGAAGATCTTTTTCCCCTCCGCTTTCAGCAGAAAAGAGAAACTTGCCGCCGGTTCGTGCGCGAGATGTTTATTGGCAATGGCGGTTAATTCGATCGTTCCGTCTTCAAACCGCTGCGGCATGACCCCGAAGTGAACGTGGTGAAAATATTTTTCATGCTCCTGATTGATATCGCACCACATTTTCAGCGGCGGGATGTCGCGTGCCTCGGGGAGAATGACTTCGAACGGCGGAAGAGTTTCGTCTGTTCGCGCATGTGCGACTTTCGCAAGAATCAGCGGAAGATCGTTGGTGTGATCCAAATGGCAGTGGGTGATCAACACTGCGTCAAGCATCTTCTTTTCTTGAAAGAATCCCATTTGGGATAACGTATAGAACGATGGCGTTCCTGCATCGATCAGATAATTTCTGTTGCCGGTCTGGACGAGTGTGGCGGTGTGGCTCCGGCGCGGGGTCAGTCGCCCGTGACTGGTTCCAAGTGTGGTGATTCTGAGCATAAAGAAAGATCCTTCGTTGGTTGAGTGGCGTCGTCGCCAAAGAGTCGCACGCGTCTCCTCCGTGTGTTTGGGAAAAGTGCGTCAGATGGTACGATTGCGCCGTTTTATACAATAAGACATCGGAAAATATTTTGCAAGTTTTTGCATTGAAAATAGGATAAAAAAGTGTATTAAATATATTAATACTGATTGACGACCGTTCTTGCAAAGCACCGTCGCAAAAGCCGCCTGAGAACACCGACAAAATATAATCGCGCGATCCTCAGTGGATCCTGGAACGCATAAATTGCGGAGTTGCGCAGTGACTTTTGTCCGTACCGCCTTCCAAGAAAATACATGCATAATTTTCTTTCTTTTTTTATTTAATCTATTGTATTCTTCGTATTAATACGATATAATTATTCTAATGAGAGCATCATCGCAGTAAAAATGGGGGAGGAATTGGACTTATGCCCAGTCAAGTATCACGAGCACAATATCTGATTGAAAGACTTCGCAAGGACATTGAGACCATGGAAGGCGAGGCGAAACTGCCATCTTTTCGCAAGATGATGAATAAATATGATGTCAGTCAACTGGTTTTGACTCAGGCAATCAATTATCTGGAATTTCGCGGATTGGTGCAGCGGCGGCCGAATATCGGAGTGTTTCGCTGCGCCCGTCCGGATGATACGCAGCTGCAGCTCGGACTGCTCTCCACCGATTGGCCGTCTCCGCTGCTGAACGAACTGGAAGAGAACCTCAGAGAGCTTGCCGCGGAAAACAACGCGGTCATCAAACGATTCTCTTTCCCGTTCAACAGCAAGAATATCTTTGATTATCTGCCATTGCGGGAACTGCATGCAGTCATGGTCATGTTAAGAGGGAGTGTTTCTCTGGAAATGGCCGAGCAGATTCATCGTATTCCGATCCCCGTGCTGCTTTCCGGGGAGATGCTCGCCGGAATCGAGTTGAACTGGATTATCTCCAATTCCTTGAAAAACGGACTTTGCGCCGCGGATGTCCTGATCCGGGACGGGAGAAAAAAACTCGCGGTCCTTCTCTCCGAACCCACCTCCGATGTCTGTTCGCGCCGGCTGGAAGGCTTTCGCATGATGGCGAAAAGTCATAATCTTCCGGTTGAACTGTTGGACGTGGGCACGAAATGCGGAGAAGATTCCCGCTCGACAACACGGAAATTCCTCGGAGAATATTTCTCCTCCGGCCGTTCGCTTGGATTCGACGGACTCTATCTGATCTGCGGCTCCGTTGCGGAGGAGATTGTCGGGTGCTTTGCGGAACACAAAATTCAGATTCCCCGCGAGGTCGGTTTGATTTCGGCGGATTGCGATCCGCATTGCCGCTTCGTCCATCCGAGAATCAACAGTATTGACATCGACTATCGCGAATACGCTCAGGTCGTCCTCTCCTCTTTCCAGAAGCTGTTTGCCGATCCGGATTCCAAGATTCAAATCGAGCTGGACAATCATGTCAGTCCCGGTGGTTCGCTGCTGGGATATTACGCATAATAAGCAGAATAATTCCACAGAATTCCACGAAGAAAGGTCAATGAAAAAAATGCGAAACTGGCAACAAATCCTGAATGTTTTTCTCCTTTGCGGGGCTCTATGCGCGCATGCGGAAAGCTGGCGTGTCGACTCCGTCAACGGCGTCCCCAGACTTCTGCACAACGGACAACCCGTGCATAAGCGGATGTTCTGGGGCAACCCCTACTACGCGGCGCACCGCAACGGCGTAAACACTCCCATGTACGAGTCGGTGAAAATGGGCGCGGAAATCGGGGATGTGTCGCTGGTTTCTTTTGAGGTGCGCCCCCCGTGGAACCCGGAACACACGCAAGAGCTTGCCGTGGTCGGTGAAATCTGCGAAAAAGTTCTTGCCTCGCATCCGAACGTACGGCTGATTCCCCGCGTCAAACTCTACGAACCGCAATGGTGGCGTGAGAAATATCCCGACGAGATGATGCGTCGCGAAGACGGCAGCATGATTATGGCCGCTTCTCCCGCGTCGGAACAGTATCGGCGTGACGCCGGCGAAACTTTGCGCCGGACTATTCGCTACCTGGAGAGACGATTCCCGGGGAAAATCGCCGGGTATCACCCCGCCGGCGGAAATTCCTGTGAATGGTTTTATAAAGAATCCCAGATGAAACCGCTCAATGGCTACGATGTGGCCTCCGCCAAAGGATTCCGCGTGTGGCTGAAGAAACGCTACGGCACTGCGAAAAAACTGCAGGAGGCATGGAACGATCCGTCGGTGACCTTCGACAACGCAAAGGTTCCCACCCCCGCTGAGCGCAGAGGAACCGTTCGCACCGCTCTTCGCAGCGGCGCACCCGGGACGGACCGGAAAGTTGTGGACTTTGTGCTCTTCCAAAATGATTCCATGGCGGATACCGTGCTGTATCTCGGGAAAATCATTCGCGAGGAGTGCGGAAAGGATCGGCTCAGTCTGCTCTTTTTCGGCTATGTTTATGAGCTGGCCAATTTGCGCAACGGACCGGGAAATTCCGGCCATCTGGCGTTGCGCAGAATTCTCGATTCCAAATATTTCGATGTGATTACCGCGCCGTTCTCCTATTCCGACCGGACGCAGGAGGGGGCTGCCGGCGCGATGGCTCCCGCCGAATCCATTCAACTCGCCGGCATGTTGTGGCTCAACGAGGACGACACCAGCACCCATCTGGCATATCTGGCCGGAAACCGTGCGCCGGGATGGAATTTGGGCGCGACAACGTTGCCGGAATCGGTGAAATTGCTCAGACGCAATCTGCTTGTGACCCTTTCGCACAACTACGGGACCTGGTGGATGGATCTCAACGACCACGGCTGGTTCCTTTCCAAAGATTTTTACCGGGAGGTCTCGTTGCTCTCCGCGCTGGAGAAGCTCTCGGTCGAAAAACCGGCCGCTTTTACGCCCCCGATTGCCGTGGTTGCCGATCCGGTATCGCAGATGTATCTGGTGGGGGAGGAAGCCTCCTTCTTTACGACCAGTCCTTCGGTGTGCGGAGCCCGGAAGCAGGTTTCCAAAGTGGCCGCTGCGAGCGGGTTGTATCTGCAGGATGATCTTCTGCAGGGCCGGATTAAGCCGGATTTGACGATTTACACGTCCAGTTTCGCGCTTGGCCGCAGTGATCGGGAGCGCTTGAAGAAGATCGCCGCCGAATCCGGCTCGATCTGGATGTGGGCTCCCGGGTACATTGATCTGGACCGGAATGCATTTTCATTGACCGCGGTACAGGATCTGACCGGGTTCGAGGTGCGCAAAGTCTCCGTTCCCGACTTCAGGGTTACTTCGACCCCGCAGGGACGGAGCATGGGACTGGGCTCGAAGTTCGGGACTGCGACCGGCGTCGACCCGATTCTTTCGCCGGTTCCCGCCAAAGGCGATATCGTGCTTGCGGTTTATTCCGACGGTTCGCCGGCCGTGCTGCTGCGTCCGAGAGGAAAGAAGACGAGTATTTTCTGCGGGACGACGGAAATTCCGGCAGCGCTGATCCGCCTTGCGGCCAAACAGTGCGCAATTCCGCTTTATTGTGACGAAGATTTGCATGTCTATCCGGGCCGGGGCTTCCTTGCGTTTCACGCTCCCGCCGACAAAGATTATGCGATTGGTCTTGGCGACAGGAAATATTACAATCTGGAAACGGGCAAAGAGTATTGCGGGGCGTTTGTTTTGCCGATGAAAAAAGGAGAATCGGTGATTCTGGTCGAGCCGCTTGTTTATCAACAAACAACGGGAAAAAAGGAACAAAAATGAAAAAGACAATGTTTTTTCTTCGCAATTTCTCACGTTTTACTCTCATTGAGTTGCTTGTTGTCATTGCGATCATCGCGATTCTGGCGGGGATGCTCCTTCCGGCGCTCAATCAGGCGCGGGGAAAAGCCAGAACGGCCAGCTGTCTGTCCAATATCAAACAGTCGGCTCTGGCTCAGGCGATGTACGCTTCCGACTATTCGGGCTATTACGCAGGCGGCATACAGGGAACCCGGGATCTGTGCTGGAAGTGCCTCTTTGTCGAGACCGGAAAGTATATCTCGCCGGTCACGGGAAGCTGCCCGAATTTTCCCAAGAGCGGATGGGAACACAACCTGCGCGACTCCTATGGAATTTATTTCGGGCCGTCTTATGATCCGAACTGGCAGGATTACGGAGCCAAGAGCATCAAAAATCGTTTTGGCGGCAAAAATATTTGCTTCAAGACAACGGTTTCGGGAACCACGTTCTACGGAGGATTGCTCTTCCGGATTACGGATGCGAGTAATTACATGCTTTTTGCGGAATCCGTGTATGGGGCCGGGAATACCAACGGGAAGCTGCAGTATTTTCAATTCGGCTTTCAGGTTTCGAACGGAGCGCTTCAATTCCGTCACAGCGACAAGATGAACTGCTCGATGGCGGATGGAAGCGGAGCTTCGCTCACATCCCGTGATGTGCGTGCGAAATACGACATGCCGATCAAATATATTACCTCTGACGACCTGACATTGAAGACAATCGAATGAAAAAATATTTTGTTTTGTTGTGTGTCCTGCTCTTTGCCGGATCCGTGCCGTGTGCGGAAGTTCTCTTGGACAAAGAGAACGGATTTGAATTTTTCACCGGCGGATCGGTGAAGGTGATTGACGGTATCCTGACCCAGCAGGTCGTGGTGCCGGATACGCAAGTGTATTTTTACGATCTGGCCATTGATCCGGCGAAGGAGACGGTCATCGAGATTATCTATCGGGCGTCGGGGCTGCCGGAACGGACCACCGGTGAAATCTTTTTCATGCCCGCCGGAGGAAAGCCGGACGCAAAACGCTGTTTCCGTCTTCCGTCGCTCAAGAGTGACGGCCTTTGGCATGCGATTCGTGTTTCCGCTTCGGATCGAAAATATCTTGCCGATCCGGAAAGCTGGCGCGGCATGAAGGCGAAACGGTACGATATTCGACTGGATATGATCGATCAGGTCGCTCCCGGAGGAGTCATTGAGGTGCGTTCCATTCGTTTTTGTGCGCCGGAACACCCATAGTCAAAAGAAAATCAAGGGGAAAATCATGAAAGCAGTAGGGTTGATGTTGTTGTCGTTTCTGGCGCTGGCAGCCTGCGGCGCACCGGTGATTCATCTGGTCGGGGACTCGACAATGTGCAATTATGCGCCGAACACGGTGGAACAGACCGGTTGGGGGCAGATGCTTTCCGGGCTGACCCGGGACGGCGTCAAGGTGTCCAACCGTGCGGTCAGCGGGGAAAGCATGCGCCATTTCCGTTCAAGTGGCCGGTGGCAGAAAGTTCTGGACGAGGCGAAGGAGGGCGATCTGCTGGTTCTTCAGTTTGGGATCAACGATGCCGAAAAACGCAATGAAAAAAAGTTTCTTTGCCCGGAGTCGTTTTGCGAAGAACTTGTGCGCGCCGTCCGCGAGGCCAAAGAGAAAAAAATCTCCGTGATTCTCGCCACGACCATTCCTGCTTACAGCTTTAACAAGCGCAACGAATTTGTTCTCTCCCGGCGCGAATACAATCAGGCATTGCGCGAGGCCGCCGGGATCTGCCAGATTCCTTGTGTGGATCTTTACCAGCTTGGTGCGCGGCGGATGATGGATGTCGGCGCGCAGAAATCGGCGGAGTACTTCATCCTTGACAAACGCAATCCGAATGCCATTGACGGATGCCATACCACCAAGGCCGGTGCGCAGGTGATGGCCGAGGCGTTTGTGTATGGGGTGAAAAAGGCCAATCTCCCTGAAAAATCTTTTTTCCGCTGATTCTCAGGGGCGATACAGCCAAGATTCGCGCCGCGTCTTCCGGCGCAAACACATCCCGCGACCAGGGAAATCAAACACCACTGGCCGGGATGTTCTTCAGGGACGGTTCATCGAAACAATGTCCCGCTGGCGTCTGCCGTACAAATCAAACGCGCGCAGCAAACCGATCGCCGAAGCGGCAATCAGCATGGCCAGAACCGCAAGAATCGCGTATTCCAGCAGAACTTGTCCGTGACAGCGGAACTTGCGCGGCATGACTGCTTCCCCCTTTTTCGCGGCAATCAGGCGATCTCCTCGCGCCCTTTGCGGCGGCTGATGATCTGATTGTTGGCATCCAACACGATGATCGTCGGCAGATGCGAGACGGCCTCCGCTTCGGAAAGCACCGAGAAAGCCATAATCGTCACCACATCCCCGACATTGCCTTTGTGGGCGGCCGGACCGTTGAGGCAGAAGGTTTTGTGCCCGCGCACCCCGGGGATGGCATAGGTTTCCAGCCGTTCGCCGTTGTTGCGGTTCACCACCAGAATCTTTTCGTAGGGAAGAATGCCGGCGGCGTCAAGATAATTCGGATCAATCTCCAAACTGCCTTCATAATCCAGCTCGCAGGCGGTGATCCGCGCGGTGTGGATCTTGCCGGTCAACATGATTTTCTGCATGATATCTTGCCTTATGTTGTTGGAATCAGATTTGACTTTTCCCGAGGTCCGTCGGAACGGCATTGCCGAAACGAGCGCCGTGCCGGACCGGCCGGACTTTGGGCAGTGCCGGCGGCTGCGTCAATTCGGTAATATAGCACGGAAAAGCCGGTGGAGCAAGCTTGATTTTCCGGCAAAACGGTGTTATCTTATTCCCTCCGGACGACGCAAAGCGAATTTGGACGGCGCCGTTCCCAGAAATTTCATCGGCAACATCGTGTTTGGCAAGGATTAGGGGTATCATGCAAGGAAAAGAACTTCGCCGCAAATTCATCGACTTCTTCGTCAGCAAGGGACACACGGAAATCAAGAGCGCTTCGCTCATTCCTGAAAACGATCCGACCTGCCTCTTCACCACCGCCGGAATGCATCCGCTGGTTCCCTATCTTCAGGGCGTCAAGCACCCCGCCGGGCGGCGGCTGACCGATTTCCAGAAGTGCGTGCGCACCGGGGACATCGACGAAGTCGGCGATCCGGTGCATCTGACCTTCTTTGAAATGCTCGGCAACTGGTCCCTCGGGGATTATTTCAAAGAGGACGCCATCCGTTTCAGCTTCGAATTTCTCACTTCCGAAAAATATCTGGCGATTCCGCTGGCGCGTTTCGCCGTGACCGTCTTCGCCGGCGACGAGAACGCCCCCTTCGATCAGGAGGCGCACGACCTCTGGCTCAGCCTTGGCGTCGCCGAAGGCAGAATCGCCAAACGCGGCAAAGAGGACAACTGGTGGGGCCCCGCCGGACAGACCGGCCCCTGCGGACCGGATACCGAAATGTTCTATTGGACCGGGGACGGCCCCGCGCCGGAAGTTTTTACGCCGGAAGACCGGCGCTGGGTCGAGATCTGGAACGACGTATTTATGCAGTACAACAAGACCAAGGAGGGCAAATACGAGCCGCTCTCCCAGAAGAATGTCGATACCGGCATGGGATTGGAACGGGTCACCGCCATTCTGCAGGGCAAGAAGAGCTGCTACGAGACCGAGATTTTCGCGGGCATCTTCGCCAAACTTGACGCCATTCGCGGCGTCGCCGCGCCCGCCTCCGCCGCGGATCGAACCAATTCCGAACGGATCATCGCCGACCATCTGCGCACCAGCACCTTCATTCTGGCCGACGGCATCACTCCCGGAAAGGTCGATCAGCCCTATATCCTGCGCCGCCTGATCCGCCGCGCCATCCGCGAAGGTCGCAAGCTCGGCATCGAGGGCAACTTCACCGCGCAGGTTGCCGAAGTGATCATCGACGAAATGAAGGACGCCTACCCCGAGCTGGAAACCAACCGCGCCAAAATTCTCAGCGAATTCACCCTGGAGGAGAAGGCGTTCGAGCAGGCGCTGGAAAAGGGGACCAAGGAATTTGAAAAGTTCATTGCCCGCGTTCCCGAACACATTCAGAAAAAAGTCATCAGCGGCAAGAACGCGTTTTATCTTTATGAAACCTACGGCTTCCCGATTGAACTGACCGTCGAGATGGCCGCCGAGCGCGGCTTCACCGTCGACGCCAAGGGATACGACGAGGCATTCCGCAAGCATCAGGAACTCTCCCGGCAGGGCGCCGAACAGAAGTTCAAAGGCGGTCTGGCCGACCATTCGACGCAGACTGCGCGGCTGCACACGGCGACCCATCTGCTTCAGGCGGCGCTGCGCAAGGTGCTCGGCGACCATGTCGCCCAGAAGGGATCCAATATCACCACCGAGCGCCTCCGCTTCGATTTTTCCCATGAGGAGAAGATGACGCCCGAGGAGATTGCCGAAACCGAACGGCTGGTCAACGAGGCGATTGCCGCAAAGATTCCGGTGGTCTGCGAAGAGCTTTCCATCGAGGATGCCCGCAAATCCGGCGCGACCGGACTCTTCGGCGACCGTTACGGCGAGCTGGTCAAGGTTTACACGATGGGCAACGTCAGCAAGGAGATCTGCGGCGGCCCCCATGCGGCGAATACCGGCGACCTCGGCGGGTTCAAGATCCTCAAGGAGGAAAGTTCCAGCCGCGGCGTCCGCCGCATCAAGGCGGTCATCACCGCCAACGGCAACGAATAATTCAGCAAGGAAAGGACTTCATCCATGCAGAATGGCGATTTACAGATCGGCGGCAGCGACGGGAAACTGATGGTCAAGGTCAAGGGGCGCGCGAATTTCGAATACGCCGTGCCCTTGCGCGAGTTGGCGGCCCGGATGCAGGTGCGCGAATGCGAACTGGTCTTTGAGATGTCCGAGTGTTCCGCGATGGACAGCACCTTTATGGGGGTGCTTTCCATGCTCGGGCTGGCTGCGGTTCGGGCGGGACGCAAGCTGACGATCCTCAACATGCCGCCCAATGTCCGCGCGATGCTGCGCGGGCTTGGCGTGGAGAAGCTCTTTGATTTTACCGACGCCGCCCCGGACGGGCTGCTTGAGCTGGACGATATGGAGCGTCCGGGCGACTCCATGCTGACCAAGGCGGAAACCGTGGTTGAAGCGCATCAGACTTTGATCGACGCGGCGCCGGAAAATGCCGCAAAGTTCGCCAAAGTCATTGAATTTGCCTCCTCGGATCTCAAAAACCTCCGGGAAAAAGAAAATAACCGATAACCGCGTGTTTTTCCCTCACGCCGGAAAGGAAGTTGCGCCGATTATGATTATGCAGGAATGTATGCGTTATTACGGTCCCGGCGACATGGTGTCGCTCTCCGACATTCGTCAGGCGGGATGTGAAGGAGTGGTTTCCTCGCTGCATCAGATCGCTTATGGAGAGGTCTGGCCGGTCGAAGAGATCCGCAAACGGCAGAAGCAGATCGCGGACGCGGGCATGGTCTGGAGCGTGGTCGAGAGTCTGCCGGTGCATGACGACATCAAGAACCGCACCGGAGCGTTCCGCAAATATCTTGAAAACTACAAGATTTCGATTCGCAATCTGGCCGAATGCGGCATTCATGTGATCACCTACAACTTCATGCCGGTGCTTGACTGGATTCGGACCGATCTGGAATATCAGCTCCCGGACGGGAGCAAGGCGCTTTATTTCAACCGGACCGAGTTTGCGGCGTTCGAGCTTTTTGTGCTCCGCCGCGTCGACGCGGAAAAAGATTACACTCCGGCGGAATTTGCCGCTGCCAAACGCTATTTTGATGCGCTCTCCTCCGAACGGCGCGCCGTGCTGGAACGCAACATCATCGACAATTTCCCCGGCTTCAAGGGGGTCACGCTGGCGACCATCCGCGAGGCGCTGGCGCGGGCGGGCGCGCTCACCGACGAGGTGCTGCGCGAACACCTGCGGCTTTTCCTCGAAGAGGTGACGCCGGTTTGTCTGGAATGCGGTTCGATCATGACCATTCATCCGGACGATCCGCCGTTTCCGATTCTGGGGTTGCCGCGCATTTTCAGCACCATTGACGACATTGAAACGCTGTTGCGCATGGTGGACAATCCGGCCAACGGGATTTGCTTTTGTTCGGGCAGTTTCAGCGGCCGCCGCGAAAACGATATTGTGGCGATGTTCCGAAAGGCTGCGCCGCGGGTGGGATTTGTGCATTTGCGCTCCACCGCGCACGACGGCAAGGGCAACTTCTACGAGGCCAATCACCTCGAAGGGGTGGTGGACATGTACCATCTGGTCAAGGAAATTCTCGCCGAATCGCAGCGCCGCAAGGAAGCCGGACGCGCCGACTGGCGCATTCCGATGCGTCCCGATCACGGCCACACGATGCTTGACGACCTGCGCAAACCCATGTGCGCGAATCCGGGTTACACGGCGATCGGCCGGATGAAGGGGCTGGCGGAGTTGCGCGGATTGGAACTGGGCGTGCTCAAGAGCTGTTTCCCGGCGCTTGGGTAAGAGCGGATCATCCCGATGAATCAGGGAATCGCGCTGCTGCTGATCTTTCTGGAAACCACATTTGTTTTTGTGGGGCTGTGTTTGCTGCACAACCAGCGCAAGGTCATCGGGGCGGCGGCGTTTTACCTGGCGATGGGAATGGTTTTTCTCTTCGCGCAGTTCATCAGTGCGACCGGCTTGAGTCTGAATTTCTTTGATGTGCTGAGCTTCCCGGTGGCGCCGCCGACGCTGTTTCTGCCGTATCTGGCGGCGCTGCTGCTGGTCTACCGGACCGAGGGGGTGCTGGCGGCGCAGCGATTGATTATCGGGTCGCTGGTGCTTTTCGGGCTTTTCCTCTATCTGGCGGAGCTGACGCGGCTGGAAACGTCGTATCTGAGCTTCACGGTGACGGATGGTTTTCAGACCGGAGGCGTTGATTCCGTGCTCAAGCGGGCGCGGGAGGTGATGCTGACGATGGTATCGGCGCATCTGGCGGATCTGTTCTTGCTGCCGATGGTCTTTACCAAGCTCAGGAATTTGGGCAGCCGCTCTTTCTTCTGCGTGCTGGCGGCGCTGGTGACGACCCAGATTGTCGATACGTTTGTGTCGCTCGTGCTGCTGCATGGCGGGGAACCGGGACGGTTCGGGCTGGTTTCGGAGGCGTTTTTGCTGCGCATGGCGACGGCATTCTGGCTGGCGCTGCTGCTGGATATTTATTTGCGGAAGATCGAGAAGGAGAATCTGGTGCCCCGCGACAGCCGTCCGCTGGAAATCGTCTTTGCGTTTTTCGGCGGCTACGGCCGTTCGAAGCACTTGGAGAAGGATTTGCGGGACTGGGAAGGGCGTTATCGCAAGATCATGGAGAACGCCAGCGAAACCATTCTGCTGCTGGACGAGGAGGGCGCGATTGTCGACCGGAACCGTGCGGGCGAAGAGATGCTGCGGGATTTTCCATCCGACGCGCTGTTTTTTGAGCATCTTTACACGGAGGGGAAGGTTCCGTTTCATCCGAACCGCGAGACGCTTGCGGAGCGCCGCACGCTGTATCTTTATTCGCCCGGCAGTCATGAACCGCGGGCGCTGTCCATTTCGATCTCTCCGATCACGCTGGGGCGGCGGCATTTGTGGCTGATGCTCGGGCGGGACATCACTGAGGAACTGGCGTCCGCGGCGGAGCAGCAGCATCTGCGCGAAGAGCTTGCGCATGCCCAAAGGATCGAGTCGCTCGGCAATCTTGCGGGGGGAATCGCGCATGATTTCAACAATCACATCCATGCGATTCTCGGGCATGTCGATTTGATTCTGATGAAAAACGATTTTTCCGAAGATCCTGCTGTGGAACAACATCTGAATAAAATCGCCGCCATTGCCGAAGAGTCCGGCAAACTCACCAGTCAGCTGCTCGGTTTTGCGCGCAAGGGGAAGTTTCAGAATGAGCTTGTGGAGATCTCCGATCTTTTGGAGAGCAGTGTCAATCTAACGGTGCCGCAGAGCCGCGAAGCGCTGAAACTGGATGTCCGTTTGCCGAAGGAAAAATATTATGTCCGCGGGGATCGCGTTCAACTTCAGCAAGCGCTGGTCAATCTGATGATCAACGCCTTCGATGCGACCTCCGGCACGGGGCAATCTCCGGCGGTCTGGGTTGCCGGCGGAGACGCGCAGTCTTCGCCGAGCCGGGCGAAACCGCCGCCGGAATTTCACGACCGGGAGCTTTCGCATTTTATTTATCTAACTGTGGCGGACAATGGCAAGGGCATGGACGCCAAGACGATGAAGCAGATTTTTGAGCCGTTTTTCACGACCAAGAAAATCGGCGAGGGCACCGGCATGGGGCTGGCTATGGTCTATGGCACGGTGGCCAATCACAGGGGATGGATTCAAACCGCGTCGGCGCCGGGGAAGGGATCGGTTTTTACGATCTATCTGCCCAAAGCGGAAGAAGACGCAAAGGAGTAATTTATTTTGGCTATTCTCCCAGGAGCCGGAGCCGTGGTGATCTACCACGGGAAACCCGCAGTCGTCACCGAGACAGGCAAGGATAAAATCACCATTTCGACCGCGCAGGGCGTGAAAAGCGTGCGCCCGAAGGATGTGGAGTTTCTGCATCGCGGGCCGGTGCGCAGCCTGCCGCTCCCGGAGCCGTCTTGTTGCGCAGATCAGGCGGAGTTGGCGGAGCTTATGGGCGGCGAAACGCTGCCGTTTTCGGAATTTACGCAGCTGGCGTTCGGGAGCGACACCCCGGCCAATGCGGTTGCGGCGCTGGCGTTGCTGGAAGAAGCACTTTATTTCAGCGGAAGCATTTCCGCCGGAGTGACGGCCAATCCGGCTGAGTTTGTTGCGGAGAAACAGGCGAAACTCCGGGAAAAGACCGATGCGGCCGCGGCGCGGGCGCAACTTCTGGAGCGCGTGGCGCGCGGCGAAGCGCTGCCGGAGGATTTTCCGGCGTTGCGGGAGGTCGAGCAGGTGGCCGAGAGCCGCAGCGCAAATAGTTCCCTCATGAAAGACATTCAGTGGGGGAGAACGCCGGAGAACGCGCATAAATTATTGATTTTCAATAAAGTCTGGCCGGAAACGCACAATCCTTTCCCCGCGCGGTTCGAGCTGCTCTCCGATTCGGAAATCGTTCGTCCCGCGCTCCCGGAACTTCCTCCGGCCGAGCGGGTGGATTACACGCACTTGGAATCGGCCGCGATCGACGATGCGTTCAGCAACGACCCGGACGATGCGATCGGGTACGATTTGGAGAAGGATCTTCTTCTGGTGCATGTGGCGGACGTGTCGGCGCTGCTCGACTGGGAGAGCGAAGCGGTTGCCCAGGCGGTGACCTTGGGGTGCAACAGTTATCTGCCGGACGGCGTTTCGCACATGCTCGCGCCGGAGTTGACCGGACGACTGGCGCTGTTGGCCGGAGCGAAGGTTCCGGCGATGACGTTTGTGCTCAAACCGGAGGCGGACGGCAATTTAAGTCTGGTGCAGTTTCACCACTCTTTCATCCGTGTAGACAATTACAACTATGAAACCGCGCACGAGGAACTGCTGGATAAACCATATTTCCGGCGCGCCGAAGAGGTTTTGGACCGATTCCGCCTCTTTCGCAAGGAACACAACGCGTTGTTTATCGACTTGCCCGAAGTCAAAATCCGTCTTGCCGGAGAAACGGTCGAAATCCTGCCGGTGACGCTCAATCCGATGCGCCAGACTGTCGCCAACGCGATGATCGCCTGCGGCGCGGCGCTCGGCAATTACGCCGCCGCACAGGGGTGGACGATGCCCTATTCCTCACAGCAGCCGCCGGAGGAGGCAATCGATGCGGACGCAACGACCATTCCGGGCATTTTTGCGTTGCGGCGCAGTTGCCGGCCGGGGGTGGTGACCGGCGATCCCCGGATCCATTACGGGCTGGGCGTGGCCGCTTACATCCGCTGTACCAGTCCGTTGCGGCGGTGCGAGGATCTGCTGGCGCATTGCCTGCTGGATCGCGTACTCCGCGGCGAAGATCTTCCGCTTGGCTCGGTGCTGGAAGAGCGTCTGGCCGTGGCAGCGGACGCCTCCGCCATGCGGCGGAAACTCGAACGGCGGAGCAACGAATATTACACGCTTTTGTATCTCAAGCAGCATCCGGAATGGGAGGGCGCGATGATTCTGGTTGACCGTCAGGACGACCGGTTCACCTTTCTCATTCCAGAGCTGGCATACGAATACAAGTGCCGTCTGCGCAGCCGGATGACGCTGGGCACGGAGGTGTCAGGACGCCTTCAGTGTGCGGACCCGCCGTCGCTTTCGGTGCATTTTGCCATTCCCGGCGCGCAAAGTTCGAGGTAGAGCGCGGCGCTCCATCCGTAGTCGAAGAACGCCTGATGGTAGGGATTGTTCGGATCGCAGCACCCTTTGCGAAGGAGTTCCGGCGGGGGGAGTTCCGCGCGGTCGTCGTAAAACTCGAAAAAAGTGCCGAATTGCAGATAATTCTGTTCCAGAAGCGTTTTGGTCGCGCTTCGGAGCGCTCGCGCCTCACGGTCGAAGTGATAGCGCGCCAGGCCTTCGGCGATCAGGCAGTTGAGATTGATCCAGACCGGCCCGCGCCACATGTCCTTGCTGTAATAGGTCGGGCATTTTTTGCTGATCGTGGGAACCGCCGTCGGAGTGCCGAAATCCTCGGGATCGAGCAGCCGTTGCACCATGCGTCCGGCCATGTCGGGATCGGGCGCGCCGCAGAGCAGCGGGAGAAATCCGGCATTTGCCGCGACGCGGCTGCGACAGCCGAGGGCGGGATCGAAGTCGTAATAAAAGGAGTGCGGATCGTCCCAGAGAAATTCGTTGATCTTCGCATTGAGTTCGAGATGTTTTTGGTGATATTCCGCGGCTTCGCCGGGGAGTTCGAGTTTCGCGGCGAACTCGGAAAGGAGTTCATATTCCCGGGAGAGGAAACTATTGAAATCGGTTGCGGCCAGTTTTGCGGCGTCGTCGAACCGGGGTGAATTGTCCATGCCGCTTTCGCCGCTGCGGCAGAATTTATCTCCTTCGATGGCCCATGCGAGGAGACCGTTTCCGCAATCGCGGTTGGCGACGTCCCATGCGAGGTAGGCTTTCAGACGGGGAAAGACGCGGCGTAGAAAGCTCAAATCCTCCTGCCGTTGCAAAATTCGTCCAATCCCCCAGGCGATAATCGGCGGCTGGGTGATGTGGCTGGACGTTGTCGTCGATATCTGGTGCGGGATCATGCCGTCGGGCTGCTGGCAGTCGAGAAGGGCTTCGATCAGGTCCAGCGCGAGGTGCGGATCGCGTTGCGCGATCCCGACGGCGTGAAAGACGGAATCCCAAAGCCACATGGCGCGGTGGGGCCAGCGGTCCGGGGTGCTCCAGCGATGGCGAATCCTTCCTTCGGGGGCGAGGATCTGACCATGCAGCTGGGAGACGGCTTTGGCGAAAGTTTTCCGTTCGGCTTCGGAGGGGAACGGGAGTGTTTTAAGTTGTTCGAGATAGGCGGTTCTTTGGCGGAAAAGGGCGGCGAAATCATCATCGAGATGCTCGGGCCGGAAAAATTGTTTCACGCCGAGGAGTGTCATTTCCTCCTTCTGTTGCAGCATGATTTCCGTGGGAAGCGATGAAAATTCGACGGGTCCTTGGATCAGCAAATGGTGCGCGTCGGGAAAAACTCCGGCGCTGGTCCCGAAGCGGAACGCGCCGGAGGAGAGGAAGCATTCGCCTTGCGGAGGGAACGTGATTTTAGTTCCGGCGACGGGCAGTTTCAGCTCCAGGGAGTACTTTTGTTCCCCGGTGCGCAGGACCAGACCGTGATCGAAATCGGTCTGCCCGTCGAGGCCGGAAAAGGCAAGGAGCTGCCCTTTCCCGTAGAGATCAAGGAGATTTATCTTCATTTTTTGGAACGCAACCTTTCTTCTGTAAACAGGTTTAAAGATGAATAAAGAGGGAATCCGTCGCAGGAGTTCGGAAGATCTGTTCAGCGGACCAGTTCATAAGCGAACACCACGCCCTCTCCGAGAAAAGTGTCGGCGCGGAAATTCAGTTTTCCCGGCTGCCGGGAAAACGGCACCTCCGCAACACGGCATCCATTGAAATCCAATGCGTAAAGTTTCCATGCCGCATCCGGGACTGCTACGGATAAGTCGGCAACACCATGCCGCGCCAAACGCTGGTCAGTCTTGCTGTATTGCTGAATCTCATCCATCCGCTCGGAACCGAATTGCATCCCTTCCGCCTTCACATCGGTGAGATGAAGCAGCAGAATTCGCCCGGATTCCCCCAACGGACGGCCATCGAGCGCAATTGCGCCGAAGGTTCCGAAGGCATTCCGGTTTTTCACCGTGAGAAAACGTCCGTGCCCCTCTGCGTTATCCTTCAGAGTCAGGCATTCGCTTTTGGGCGTAATTGCACGGAAACTCCAATTTCGGAAGTTGGCGGTGATTTCGGTATCGCCGTCCTGTATGGAAACACCAAGCGCATCATAGTTGTTTTTGCCCTGCAAATTATGCTTCTTCAATGCCTGAAGCGTATCTCCATCCTGCTCGCCTGTGAGCAGGGGAAGCGGGAGGGAGGCACTCTGGAGCCGTGCGTCGCACGAAAAAAGAGCAACCGCGTCGGCCGGAATCGCCGGGAGTAGCTTCTTTCCGTCGGAGAGCAGCGACCCGACTTTACCGAAGAACATCAGATTCTGCACCGCATTCGGGTACCGGGTTTGGAAATCCAGATCCGGGCGATCGGAAACCGCCACCGGAAACGAACGGTTTGCCGGTGCGACATCGCCGCGAAGAAAAAACGCAATTCCCAGCCGTTCCGACAGCAGACGCACCGGATCGTTCACACAATCGAAAATCTCAATGCGCGGCGAACGGAAACAGGAAAAACGATTGTGCGAATAGCCGAACCGGTAGATTGCGTTCCAATCCTGACGCGCCGCAAACGCACCGAAAACAGGCGCGCCCTCGGCCCGGAACGAATCCGGGTAACAGAAATCAAACTCCGTCACCGTAAACGGCTTTCCGAAAATGCGACTCGGAGCAATATCTTTCGGCACTGTCAACTGACGGCTCAGGACACTCGCGTTGGCAATCAGAAACGGCGGGAAATTTTTTCCAACACGCATTGGATGCGACCAGTAAGTGTGATTGTCCACATAGTCATACCGCACCCGCCATTGCGCATAGGCAGGCGCGGAGACGAAATTCTGATCGCTTAGCGGAATTTTCACCCCCGTCTCCCGGAAGAGTTGTGTCACGTCCGACCAATAACGGTCGTACACTCGAAGCAGAAATGCACGGAAAAGCTCTGCCCGGTTGCGGTCGTTCGGTTGGATCTTCCGGGCGGCGGCGTCTTCTTCAAACTTCTTCCGGTAAAGGTGCTGCAGCCACGGAGCGACCCGGTCGATGTTATGCAAAATGGTATTCTCGTTGAGTACGCTCATCCCGATGAACACCGGATCGTCCGCCCAGCGCAAATTGGTATATGGGTTTTTGTGTTCCAAGAGTTTCCGGCTGAATGTTTTGAAGTTCTCCTTCACCTCATCCACAAGCATGGCAGCCAACTTGTATTCGCGCAACATCATCGCTTGTGGGCAGGAGGAAAACTCCCCCGCTGGAATGCGACGGTCGGTGAAAAGATCAAATGTCAGATACAACCCGCGCTTTTTGAACGCCGCGACCAGATAATCCAACTTGTCCAGTTGCGCCGCGTCAAATTCGACGGTATTTCCCTTCCCCGGGCGCACCAAATCACGGTCGAAGTGGTGCAAACGCACTGCGTTGTACCCGATCCTCGCCAGGCGGTCCGCCAGCCGATCCGCTTCGTCATGGGTCAGGAAATTGGCGGAATACGCCACGTTGGTGCCGTAGAAACGAACCGGGGCGGACTTTTTTTCAAAACAAAAGACCGAGCCGTCCACTTTCAGAAAACCATACTTTCCCGCCGGCGCGTCCAGCCCCGCGGAAAAGTCCAGCGCCGATCCCGGCTCGATCTCCCTGCCCGTGTCGAACGGTCTCCACTGCGGTCCGCGCCGGAAAGAAAACGCCCGGTCGCGCCGCAACACCACCGGTTGTTCGTGAGTCGTGCCGGCAACCACCATCCACACTGCTTTGCCCGTTGATGCGAATTCCAGCGAACGCAATGGTTTCTCCGCAAGACGAAATTCGGAAAGGTAAAGGCAGACTGCGCTTTCGTCGCACTGTCCGCGCCAAGCAATCAGACCGTTCTGAAGCTGCTGGTTCTTCCACCAGTCGCCCACGTCGCTGCCGACATGAACGTTGATCACTGACGTAGTTCCGTCATCATATCGGGCAGTGATTGTGCCCACTGGCGTTCCATCCGGGGGGGCCCAGGCGAGCGCGTGCAGCAGATAAAGCGCCCCCGCCGTCTTGCCGGCACATGGAATTACCACACGCCGCGGAAACGCCGGGCGTCCGCCGCCCCCCAGAACCAGACAGGATTTTCCGTGATTTCTCGCCGGATCGACGATCGCAAATTCCACCGGGAAATTCACCACTTTGCGAACCGTCAGCGAACGCAGATCGTTGGCAGGCCCCTGATCGGTCCAGCCACCACGTCCATCCTCCGCTGTCTCGTCCGCAAATCCCATATTTGCGGCCCCGCGCAAGTCCAGCGCCGTTCCAGGATTTGGCCGAAAGAAAAATTTCAGGCGCAGACGCCATTCCCGGAATGGTGTCTCACGAACCAATTTTGGCCAGAGTTGCAAATCGACCCAGTTCTTATGAAACAACCGGTTGTCCTGCAAAACGACCTGAAAATTTCCCTCGATTGTCAGTTCGCCATTCTCCAACGGAACGGAAAAGCGCTGTTCTTGCTTCGACGTTGTGCATAAATGCAGTCGTTTTGCCTTGACATCCGCCTCCACGGGAACCGGAATTAATTTTCCGTCCGCGCGGAACGTCCGTCCGGCCGCCCATGCCACGGGCAGGGGAATCGAAAGATACATCGCACCGGTCGGCACCGCCTGTTCCGAGGTGAGCACGTAGTCGCATGTCACGCCTCCGTCTTCCTCGCGACGAAATGTCTGCGTCAGGTTGAAGCGGCCCGATGGAACGGTATATTGTCCTTTTAGTTCCACCGTGTCTTTTTCCCGCCGCAGTTCTCCTGCAACGGTTTTGGTGTTCTGCTGTGAAATGACGCCCCACTTGGGCATATTGTGGACCAGAGCCGCCGGGTGTCCGTCCAGCATAAAAGTTCCGTCCGGGCGGACTTCAAGCCATGCCGGAAGCGGTGCGCCGGAAACTGCGGCGACCGCAGAGAAAAAAACACAAATCAACCATCTCTTCATGAAATTCTACCTTTCAATCGTGCCAGAATGGGAGGTCTTCCTCTTTGATTTCCTGCTCCTGACGTGCCTCGACATGGGTATCGCAGAAAAGGACATTGGCTTTTCCGCCATGCCGGAATGCGTTTCCGCCGGTTCCCACTTGCATGCTGAGGTCATCTCCGGAGACTTTTTCGGCCGTCATTATTTTCCAATCTCCGACCTTATCAATATCAAAAACCAGAGCGCGCGCGGAAGGCGAATGGAAACGGGAAATCTGACGGATTTTTTTCGGATTGAGAGTACCGCTGGCTCCGTTGTCACTGGTGCTCCAGGTGTTTGTCCCGTAATTTCTGGAGGCATTCTTCACCAGGTGTCTCGCTCCGACCACACTCGAAGGACAACTGAAAACGGGGCGGATCAAATAAGGATTGGTGCCGCTGGGCGGATTGCCCGTATAAAAGCTGAAATCTCCCGGGACGCTTCCCGGCAGATAGTAAGGCATAAGCATGTCCTGCCATTTTCCGCCGGGGGAATTGAGGTGATAGAACATGAAGACGCCCTGGTTGTCGTCCAGGTAGTTCATCATGTACAATCCGATGTTTTTCAAATTGTTCAGGCATTTTGCAGCTCTGGCCTTTTCTCTGGCCTGATTCAGCGCGGGCAGCAGCATGCCTGCGAGAATCGCGATGATCGCGATGACCACCAAGAGTTCAATCAGGGTGAATGGTCTCTTCTTCATTGTTCGCTCCTTTTTTTAGTCAACACTACGAAAACCGGATTGATGCAGACGGTTGGAAAAAACTCTTCCATTTGTTTTTATTTTACTTGAAAAAAACACGATTGTCAATATGGTAGATATAGGAAATCCTACTCTCAATATGGGGAAAACAATACCGCTTATGGGATCCAAGGCAAAACCACCGGCTTTTTATGTCAAAGAGGAAGACAGCCGACTTTTCGGAGAAAATTCCGGCACGTTTCCGCGCCATCACTTTCTCTATCCCACATGGCGGAAACAGGCCGCCGCGCCGCTCGATATCGAGTTCGCCGGCCCGGATGAGAACAACAACAACTGGTGGCGCAAACGGGAAAATTCCAATGTGTTCTCCATCGAATGGGTGCGAGCCGGCTCTTTCGATTTCGTACAGAACAAAGCACATTGCCATTGCGAGCCCGGCGATGTGTTTTTCGTCCGGAGAAACTGCGACAACCATATGACCTGCCGCGGGGGATATTCGGTCAAATGGACCGTGGCGCTTTGCGGAACCCTTCTGGAACCGCTGCTCGACCTGCTCAATCTCGCGCGCATCGACCGGATCCGGCAGGTTCCCGAACAAAAACTGCGTCCCTGTTTCGAGGAGATTTTCCGCATCATGGCCTCTTCCGGCGCGGACGCCCGCGAGGATGCTTCCTGCGCCGCGTACCGGATTTTGCTCCTTCTCTCTCAATGCCGCGGCAAGACGGCGGAGCCGGACGACTTCTCCCGGCTTCTCGAAGAGATGGAGCAGCGCGCCCATCAGAAGTGGACGATTCCCGAACTGGCCCGCTTTTTTCAGCTGCGTCCGGCGAAACTCTACGAAACATTTCACGCCGCGTTCCAGATGGCGCCCATGCAATATCTGCTCCACTTGCGAATGCGCAAAGCCCGGGCGCTTCTTCTCGACCGGACCCTCGCGATCAAAGATGTCGCCAAGCTCTGCGGCTATCACGACGGACTCTATTTCTCTCAGGAATTTCACCGGCTTCACAAGATGTCGCCGAGCCTCTGGCGGAAACGGAAGAGGATGGAAGAAATCTCTTGATTTTCCGCTCCATTTTTCGGGGAAGGATTTGCCGAAACACATTTTCCGTGATACATTACCAAATTGGAAACAGAACGAAAAAAAAACAGCAACCGGAACAACGCACGCTTATGGATTTGAAACATATTCGGAATTTCTGCATCATCGCCCATATCGACCACGGCAAATCCACCCTGGCGGACCGGCTGTTGGAATACACTCATACTGTGGCCGAACGCGATCTGACCGAACAGCTCCTCGACGGTATGGATCTGGAGCGCGAACGCGGCATTACCATCAAATCCCATCCGGTGCGGATGCGTTACACTTCCGCCGCCGGGGAATGTTTCGATTTCAATCTCATCGACACCCCCGGACACGTCGATTTCAGCTATGAAGTCAGCCGTTCGCTGGGCGCGTGCGAAGGCGCGATTCTGCTGATCGACGCGACGCAGGGCGTGCAGGCCCAGACCGTGGCCAACGTCGGACTGGCATTTCAAGCCAAACTCAAGGTGATTCCCGTTATCAACAAGATCGATCTGCCCGCGGCGGATCTCGACCTTTGTTACGAACAGATGGAAGAGGTTCTGGCGATTCCCCGCGAAGAGGCGTTGACGGTCAGCGGCAAGACCGGCGAAGGCGTCCCGGCTTTGCTCGAAGAGGTCGTCAAACGCGTGCCCCCGCCGGCGGCGCCCGCATACAAAGGGGCGGCGGCGGTGATTTTCGACTCCAACTACGACGCGTTCCGGGGCGTAGTGACCTATGTACGGGTTTTCGGCGGAGAGTTCCGCCGCGGCTCCCGGGTGCGGCTCTTCAGCAACGGGATCGAAAGCGAAATCAAGGAAGTCGGCTTCTTCGGCCCCGAGATGAAGGCGTGCGATGTCCTTTGCGAGGGCGAAGTCGGGTATCTGATTCCCAACATCAAGAGCGCCTCCGAAACGCGCATCGGCGACACCGTTACCGACGTAAAGAATCCTTGTGTCAAGGCGCTTCCCGGATTCCGGGAGGTGCATCCGATGGTGTTCAGCGGGATCTACCCGATTGACACGGCCGACTACGATCAGCTCAAGGCCAGCGTGGGGAAGCTCCAGCTCAACGATGCGGCGTTCTTCTATCAGGCGGAGAGTTCTGCTGCGCTGGGCTTCGGATTCCGCTGCGGTTTTCTCGGGTTGCTGCACATGGAGATCATTCAGGAGCGGCTGCGCCGGGAGTACAATATGGACATCATTGCGACGTACCCGTCGGTGATCTACCATGTGTTCTTGAAAAACGGCACGGAAGTGGATGTGGACAATCCGGTGCATTTGCCGGACCCGACTTCCATTGAACGGATCGAGGAACCGATGATCGATGCGCGCATTATGATCCCGACCGACTACATCGGGGATGTGATGAATCTGGTCATGGGCAAACGCGGGGTTTGCACGCAGACGGACTCGGTGGATGCCAAGCATGTCATTATTACCGCGCATTTGCCGATGCACGAGATACTCATTGACTTTCATGACAAGCTCAAGTCGATCACGCGTGGCTACGGAAGCATGGACTACGAACATGCGGGCTATCACGCCGACAAACTGGTCAAACTGGACATTCTGGTCAACGGGGAACCGGTGGACGCGTTTTCATCGATTGTGCATATCGACTCGGCGCCGGTGCGGGGCCGTCAGATTGCGGAGCGGCTCAAGGATGTGATTCCGGCGCAAATGTTTCAGATTGCGATTCAGGCGGCGGTCGGCGGCAAAGTGGTGGCGCGCGAAACCATCCGTCAGCTGCGCAAAAACGTATTGGCGAAGTGCTACGGCGGCGACATCACGCGAAAGCGCAAGCTCCTGGAGAAGCAGAAAGAGGGCAAGAAGCGCATGAAATTGATCGGTCAGGTCAATATTCCTCAGGAAGCGTTTGTTGCGGTGCTGCGCAGCACCGATGATGACAAGAAATAATTTGTTGCATTGATTGTTCTGCTTTGCCGTTGCCAAAGGGCTCTCGCGTCCATTGTCGGCGTTATGAAAACGAGACGTCTTGGCATGTCCTTCCCCCCCAAAAAAAACCGGTCGGAAGAAGATTTTATCTATCAATCGAATCGACGGGAAGGACGGATGTTTTTTCGAACATGGGATATGATTTTTACAAAGCATGTTCCTTTTTGGGGCGTTATATTCTATTTTTTGTTTTGTTATGAATCATTTTAGTTTACTCAAATAAAATTATTTTGAGCGTAATATTAAAAAAGATTTAAAATAATCATCTTTTTTCTTGAATTTTTTAAACAAAAATATATATTAAAGCAAAACCATAAAAGTAATTGTATTTTGTTTGATTCTTAGATCAGGAAAATCTGTAAGAATAAGGAAGAAGAAAAATGAAGACTTTGATGGCATTGATTCTTCTCGCATGTTCCGTGGCCGTTTTCGCCGCCCATCAGTATGGTTCATCCCAGGTTTGGTGGAGCAACGACGGAATCACGAACAATCTGGCGGTCACATTGAATGTGGAAAAGAACAGCGCCGATGCGTCGTTCGGTTATTTCACCTTTACTCGCGCAAACGGGAATGCCACCGCGAAGATTGTGGATTCCTATTCGTTCACCGACGGTGTGACTTCCGAGACGCAGGTCATCAGCACGGATCTGGACATCGGTGTCTGGGTGACCATCGGCAACAAAACCAGCTACTCTGTGGCGGTCAGCGGCAGTGGGTACGGCAGTGGAAATGGTGTTGTATACTCTGCCATTGGCGAGAACACCATTGGCGAGAATAAAACCTATGGATTTGGGTTCTGGACTTCGACGGTTTTGGATTCCACGGTGAGTTTCGCCGTGATTCCTCCGGCCATTGTCGTGACCGATCCTTCGGCCACGCCGGTGGGGCAGCCGCTTCCCGGAGTGCTTGCCACGATGCTGATCGGCGGAGGTCTGGCCGGTCTGCGTAAGCTGCGCCGCCGCAAATAAGTTTGCCAAGCGGTCTCTGGATCGTAAAAAAGAACCTCGGCTTCGATGGAAGTCGGGGTTTTTTTTGGTATGCCCGGCAGGGGCAATAACTCGACGGTGAAAGTCCGTTACAGACTTGGTAGCGGGAACTGTCAGCCAATAGCAAGGGTGTCCATCGCGAGGTGGAATCTGAAAGAAGCCCATCGGCAAAATCCCGACCTGACAAACAGAAATCGCATATAAGGCATATACAAGACGGACGAGTTTGCCAA
>JAQUYX010000028.1 GCA_028691615.1 Victivallaceae bacterium | reverse complement strand
AATACATGGCGATGAATCGGAAAGTCAGCGGAATCAGGATCGGAAATCAGAACAAAAAACACCGGGAAATCCGGCAAAAATCAACATGTGAATCCGAATGAAAAATACATCAACAAAAATTCACGGATTCAGGATTATGGAAGAAAATCCGACATCTCGTTTTTCTCTGAAACAGCTGGCGCAGAAGCTAAATATGAGCACGTCGTCTTTTTCCAAGAAATTCCGGGATCAAATCGGGGTTTCTCCCATGGAATATCTGCTGAAAATACGTTTGCTTCAAGTTCAATACCTGCTGGCGTCAAGCTCCAAATCCATGAGTGAAATCGCAGAGGAAAGCGGTTTTTGCACCGCGAATTATATGATAAAACAATTTCGCAGGGCATACGCAATCACGCCGGCAAAATATCGAAAATCCGCAGTTCTAAAACCACAAAAATGACGGATCGTTACATTTTTTTCCGATTCTGTATCTTGTCATTCTGCTGTTTTTGTGTCATAATATCCAGAAACAAACCACGGATTTATTATGATGCAAAAAATGAACCAAATCGATCTTGACTTTGATCAAGCCGGCAATCTTTCCCGTCTGACATGCAACGGTGTCGAATTTTCTGCGACGGAGCCGGAAAACGGGTCCGGCCTTTTTGTGATCCAACTCCGGGATTTCATCGGAAATCCGCTGCGGTTGAATCGTGCGGATTTCGCGGCGGCGACCGTCCAAAAACAACATGACGAATTTGAGATCACGTATTCCGATTGCCGCAAACTGCGCGGAACCGTCGTGACCGTACGGGCAGCACGGTGCGGTTCCGAAATCCGCTGGCGCATATCGGTCGCCGCGGGGAAAACGATCTGTCGGTGCGAGTGGGTGGATTTTCCCCGGATTCTGCTGCGCCGCGCCCCGGAAGAGCGTTTTCTGCTTCCCTTCGCGGAGGGCACGCTGATCGACCGGCTCGACTGCCGGGAAAACGCAGCAAGTTTCAAATGCGAATATTCCGAATATCCTCTTTCCGGCTGCAACAGCTTTTATCCCGGCCCCGCCGCAATGCAGTTTGAAGCCTGTTTTCAAGGCGAAAACGGCTTGTATATCGGCTGCGCCGATCCTGCCCATTCGCCCAAGACGCTCGATGTCCATAGCGAAGGCAATCAGGGCCGTCGGCTCATGGTGCAGCATTTCACGGGCGGAGCTCCGGGGCCGGCGTATGAAATTGTCACCGCCGCGTTTTCCGGAAACTGGCAGGACGCCGCGGAAATCTACCGCGCATGGATGACGGAACACGATCCGCTTCTTCCGGGAAAAATCGGCGGTCGGATTCCCGACTGGCTCAAGGATTCGCCGATCGTTGTCGCATTCCCGGTTCGCGGACATGGGCTGGACAGCAGCGAGATGGCGCCGAATGAATATTTCCCCTATGTGCAGGCGCTTCCCGTGCTGGAAAAACTGCGCACGCGCTGGAATGGGCCATTGCTGGCGCTGCTGATGCATTGGGAAGGAACCGCGCCATGGGCACCGCCTTATGTCTGGCCGCCCTTCGGCGGAGAAGCGGCGTTGCGACAATTCACCGACGCATTGCATAAAATCGGAGATCGCATCGGCTTGTACGCATCCGGAATCGGCTGGACGCAGCAAAGTATGCTGGATCCAACCTACGACTGCCGGGAAAAGTTTTCGGCGGAACATCTGGAAAATGATATATGCACCGGCCCGCGCGGCGAAGCCTATTCAAAAAACTGCAATGGCGTGCAGTCAATCCGTTTGGGATACGACCTGTGTCCTTCCTGTCAAAAGACTGCTCAAATTGCTTGCGGAGAAATCGCGGCCGCCCATCACGCAGGAATTGATTATCTGCAATATTTCGACCAGAATCAAGGTGCGGCAGCACCGCTTTGCTATTCGGCAAAGCACGGGCACGCTTCGCTGCCGGGCGCCTGGCAGACCTCCGCAATGCGGACACTGCTGACCCAAACGGCGGCGGCGGCGGAAGAGACGGTTCTGGGGTGCGAAAACGCCGCGGCGGAACCTTATATGGAATTTTGCAAGCTCAACGATCTGCGAAGTCATCTGGCTTGGGGAGCTTGCGCAATGCCGGTGCCGCTTTATCCCTATCTTTTCCATGAATATTGCATGGGATTCGCCGGAAACGGAGTTTGCCTTTCTGAGTGGATCGATACGGAGAAGACTCCGTTTTTCCTGCAATGGAATGTCGCCTGGAACTTCGTCAATGGGAATTTGCTTTCCGTAGTTCTGAAAGATGGGGGGAAAATCCACTGGAACTGGGGATTAAGCTGGAAACTGCCGGAGCCGGAACAGCAGCCGCTGTTGACCCTGATCGCCAATCTTGCAAAGTGGCGACAGGGCAGAGCTGGTAGATATCTGGTCGCCGGACGCATGGAAAAAGCGCTGCACGTGCAATGTGCGGTCGGAATTGTTTACCATAAAAATGCAATGGCCTTTGAAGTTCCGATGGTGCTGAGTTCTGCGTGGTCGGACAACGGTAAAAAGGCGGTCATTCTGGTGAACTGCAATACAAAGCCGGAAGCGTGCCGTATTGATTTTGAAACACCGTGTTCCGGTATGCAGCTTTCGCAGAGCGGCGAGACAGAGTTCGACACGGATTCTCTGTGTCTTGTGTTGCCGCCTCTGGATGTTGTTATATTGGAATACTGAAAGATGACAAGGTTCAAAACCGGAAAGGAAAGAATCATGAAAAAGTACTTGTTTTGCATCTTTGCTGTTTCCGTTGTATGTGCTGTTCAGGCGGCCAATCCCGGGTTGCGCGTCAATGTGAATGGGATCTCTGACAAAGTGGAACTGACTTCTCAGGAAGAGCCCTGTGTGAATGTTTCGCGAATGACTTGGCTCAAAGAGGATATTCGTCCCTTCACGCTGGTCTATGATGTGGACCGCGTTCTTGCGGCGAAATGGGAAACGTTTGAGATCGTTTTTTCCCCGAAAACAAGCGGCAAAGTGCACATCGGTATTTCCGGCCAGTATGCACGGACGCCTGAAAACCGGAAATGGATTGTCGTACAAGGAATCAAATGTAACGGCAAAGCAGTCTGGAATAGCAATTTTGCTCAGCTGGCGCCTTCGGGGTGTCCGCTCGGTTTTACTTTTAACAAAAAAGCCAGATTCCTGTCTGAAGGCGGTGAAAACAAAACCGGTGCTGTATTGGTCAATCACGACAACAGCGTATCGTTCCAATTCAATGTAGTGGCCGGGAAAACCTACGCTTTCAGCTTTAAAGTCCGTGCGGCGGCAACGGCGGAAGTTCAATGACGGAAAGAGTGAGTGGAATGAAACGACTCATTATATTTTTATTCTTCGCGCTGAGTACCGCGCTGTGGGCAGAGGGCGGCGTTTTCACGGCGGATGATTTTACGCTGAGCCGGTTTGCAAAATTCGAGGACGGCGTGTGCATTGTCAAGATTCCGGAAAAAAAGAATATCGCCAATGATACGCGGGGAATTTCGCTGAAAAACACTGCAGCACTGGCGGGAAAAGCGGTGCGTTTTTCCGCAGAGGTTCGTTATTTCGGGATCGGATCGGATACAAAAGGTCAGCATGTCGGCGGAAAAATTCTGCTTGTCTGCCGCAATTCGGCGGGTGTTCCAACCTATTACAATTCTCAGACACTGCTCGGCACGAATGACCAATGGCAGAAGCTTACGGCATTTTGTGCGTTTCCTTCCGATATGCAGAAGGCTGCCGTTGTTTTCGGAATCCAGCAGGCGTGGGGAACGATGGAGTTTCGCAATATTGCGTGGGAAGTCATCGAGCAGAAGCTCAATTATTCGATTCCCGGAGATTTTCGTTGTGAATATTCCGAAGCCGTCGCCGCCCGGCCGATGATGCGAGGTGTGATGAGTCCCGCGCAAAACCAGATTCAGAAAAAAGATATCCGCGACCTCAAAGACTGGAACGTCAATCTGATGCGTTACCAATTGGTCGGCGGAATCAGCAATGAGGAAATTCAGAATATCGATGTCTACGGCAAATGGCTTGATGGTTGTCTCGATAAACTCGAAAAATTGCTTCCGGTCTTTGAAGAGGCTGGAGTGCAAGTCATTATCGACATGCACCGTGTTCCCGGTGGGCGCTACCGCGAATCCGGTCTGGCTCTCGGCACTGCAGGAGAAGCCGCCGCGAAAGCCTATGGCAACAAGGCACGTTTCCTGCTAATGGACGAGACCGCTTACCGCGAAGCGTTTCTCAATGCGTGGAAAAAGATTGCAAAGAGGTTTAAAGGCAATCCGCAGATCTACGGATACGACCTGATGAACGAGCCCGATCAGATCGGACTGGCGAAATATCATTGGCTCGATTTGCAATATGATGCGGCAAAGCTGATCAGGGAAATCGATCCGGAAACGCCGATCATCATTGAATCCAACAACTGGTCGAGTCCGGTGACTTTCTGCGACATCAAACCGATGCCGCTCAAGAATATGATCTATCAGTTCCACATGTATTTCCCCGGCGAATACACCCATCAGGGCGTGAACAATAAAAAGTATGCCGCGACCTATCCGGCGGAGGCGTGGGATTACCGCGACCGCGGCTGGACGGCGGAAAAACTCGAACAGGCGGTTTGGCCGGTGGTCAAATTTCAGCAGAAATACGGGGCGAAAGTCTTTGTCGGCGAGTTCTCCGCTCCAATCTGGGCTCCGGGCGCGGCAAATTATCTCAAGGATGTCATTGATATTTTTGAGAAGCATCACTGGGACTGGACCTATCACGCCTATCGCGAATGGGCCGGCTGGAGCGTGGAACACGAAGGAACGCCGAGCGATATGCATCCAGCCGAAAATACGGATCGAAAACAAGTGTTATTGGATTTTTTCAAAAAGAACCCCAAACAATAATAAGGATAAGTATAATGAATAAAAGAAAATTTACACTAATCGAGCTTTTAGTTGTGATTGCAATCATCGCGATTCTCGCAGGAATGTTGCTTCCGGCCTTGAACAAAGCGCGTGAGAAAGCCCGAGCAATTACTTGCGTAGGCAACCTGAAATCACTGGGATTGACGTTGACCCAATATCTTGATGATTATAACGGCATATTTCAGTATCAGGATAATAACGGTGCAGTCTACTGGTCCTATTATCTCAATAGAGGGGTGAAATTATCTTCGGCGCAGTCTGCAAATGCGGGGGTACGTCCGAGCGGAGCAGATTCCGTTTATTACTGTCCGAAACTGGGTATGCGTAACCATTGGTTGTTTTCCAGCTACGGCTTGGCGGTTCCATCATCGGATCGTAACAGCGCTGATAATCTTCTGCCGAACAGCATGCTGTTGCGTTCAGAATCAACTTGGGCTATTTCCTATAAACGAATCCGCAACTCTGCCGATACGATCTTTTGCGGCGATAACGCATACTCTTATGAGGGCCGCCTTGCCGGTTCTTATCTGATGCCGGCCAAAACTTCTTCTGGTACCGGATTTACGAACGTTCATTCCGGTCTCGGCAATCTGGCATTTATTGACGGACATGTTGCGGCTAAAAGTCCGGCTGAGTTCGGCGAAATCGTCAGAGCGATCAATGACGACAGCAACTTGACCGTTTATTATTTTGATGCTTCGTCTATGATGAAAAAAACGGTAAACTGATGATGTATAATAAAGCGTTGTTATTAGTTCGGCATCTCCTGGATGGCAATTCTCGCATACGGGAGTGCTCCGGCAGAAGGAGGAAAAATGGTCGAAATCACTGTAACGGAAGAAAAAATAGGCAAGCTTAAACCAGCTCTTCACGGTGGAAATCTCGCACCACCGCTCTATAATGAAGAGATCGGGATGAGTATCCGCGACACTTACAAGGAACTGCGCCCGGCGTTTGCCCGCCTGCACGATGCTCCGCTGGAAAATCCGGCAATGCGTCTTGTGGACGTGAATCTGATCTTTGCGAACTTCCACGCCGATCCCGATGAGCCGCGGAACTACTATTTCACGCAGACCGATGACTACATCACGAACTGCATCAACTTGGGAGTGCCGATTTTCTACCGACTCGGAGCTTCCATTGAGCACTCTTTTCGTAAATACTTCGTCAATCCGCCTGAAGATACGGCCAAATGGATTAAAATTGCAACCAACATCATCCGCCACTATACCGAGGGGTGGGGGAACGGCTACAATTATGATATTCAATATTGGGAGATTTGGAATGAACCTGATATTCCGGGCGGTAAAATGTGGACAGGATCGCTTGATGAATTCAACAAATTCTACGTTGAAACCGCCAAAGCTCTGAAGGCGCGTTTTCCGCATTTGAAGATCGGCGGTCCGGCACATACCGCTATCAATGAGGAATTTCTGCGCTATTGTGCCGAACACAAAGCCCCGCTGGATTTTTACAGCTATCACAACTACACTCGCGATCCCTTCGGCACGATCACGCAGAGTCCGGCAAAAGCGCGTGAACTGCTCGATTCGCTCGGCTATACCCAGACGGAAATTCACTTGAACGAGTGGCACTACTGCGGACTTCGTGACGGTCTCGGCAATATTGCTGAAATGGACAACAAGCTCAAATGTGCTGAAGTCGGGGCGGCTTCGACGCTGATTCTGACGCTGTGGCACGATACGCCTCTGGATGCGGCCGCGTACTACACCCTGACCCGTACCGGTTGGGGTGTGTACACCAGAAATACGAATGTGCCGACGCCGACCTATTACGCACTGAAGGCATTCGGAAAGATGCTCGATTTTCCGGTGCGGCTGAAAGCTGTTTCCGACAAGCGGGAAGTCGGTGTTCTTGCCGGATGTGCGGAAGATGGAAGCAGGGCTTTGCTGATTTCAAACTTCAAAACAGGTGATATTGTTTTGAAAATCAATGGGATGAATTCTGTAAAAAACGTTCTTTTTGTCGATGATGAACGTAAACTTGAACCCGGGGAATTTGATTTCAGCGGAAACACGTTGAAGATCAGGACCGGTAGTGATTCCAGTGTCTGTTTTGTCGAATATCAGTGAAGATGAAAAATGAGAAAAAAGACCATGTGGGATAATGAGTACCGCTTCGGAGGAAATTTCGTTCCAAGCAGTGCGATCAATCAGTTGGAAATGTGGCAGAAGGAGACTTTCGATCCTGTCACTATCAATCGGGAGCTGGGGTGGGCGGAAAAAATCGGCATGAATATCATGCGCGTCTTTCTGCATGATCTTCTCTGGCTGGATGATCCCGCCGCGTTTCTTGAACGGATCGACGCTTATCTGACGATTGCCTGGGAACACCGTATCAAGACAATGTTTGTTTTTTTCGACGATTGCTGGAACAGCGATTTTGCGCTCGGGAAACAGCCTGAACCCAGGCCTTTTACCCACAATTCCGGCTGGGTGCAGTCTCCCGGGTACCGCATCGCGGACAATCCTGGAGCATGGCGGCGACTCGAAGATTACGTCAAAGGCGTGCTGGAGCATTTTCGACACGACAGCAGAATTCTGCTCTGGGATCTTTATAACGAACCAGGCAACGGAAAATCCGGCGACCATGTTACCCTGCAGGGACTTCGAGGTTCTCTTTCCCTGCCGCTCCTGCAAGCGGTTTTCCGGTGGGCGCGGGAAGTCGATCCCGATCAGCCGCTGACCGCCGCTCCATGGCTTTTTACGCCGCCTTTTGATGAGTTGAATCGCTTCATGTTTGAAAATTCCGATGTGGTTTCCTTTCACAGTTATTACGGAAAAGCGGAGTTGCAGCAGCAGATCAATTTCCTGCGTTATATTGCCGATGGCCGCCCGATGATCTGTTCGGAATATATGGCGCGGACGGCAGGCAGTACCTTTGCAGATTGTCTGCCGCTGCTGCATGAAAATAATATTTTTGCGATCAACTGGGGACTGGTTGCCGGCAAGACGCAAACTATTTATCCGTGGTGCTGGGATAAGAGCAAAGGGACTCCCGACATGTGGTTTCACGATGTGTTCCACTCCGACGGTTCACTGCTTTACCCGGAGGAACAGCAGTTTTTTGATTCCGTAAGGCGTTTAAAATGAAAAAAATCGAGAACTTTCCATTATGGAGTTCGCTTCGACCGGCGTTAAATCGGAAGAATGATTTTGAACCTTACATGAATTGTTATCTTTTAGACGATGACAAAATTCACGGAGCAGTCATCATTTTCCCCGGAGGCGGCTATCAGGAAAAAATGATGAGTTATGAGGGGGAAGATGTTGCGTTGAAATTCAACACGCTCGGTTTTCACACATTTGTCGTGAATTACCGGTGCAGGCGCGACGCCTATTTATTTCCTGCGCCGCAGGAGGATGCGTTGCGTTCCATCAAATTGGTGCGCGGACATGCAGAGGAATGGAACATCGATCCCGGGCAGATTGCGGCTGCCGGTTTTTCTGCAGGTGGACATCTTGCCTGCTGCACGGCAACGATGTTTGACGCAATCAGGGCGGAGAACGGCGATTGCCATGATTCGGTTTCTGCGCGCCCTGATGCCGTCATTCTTTGCTATGCAGTGGTTTCTGCATTTGCCGGAAATAACCGTCGTCTCGGTTCATTCCGCAATCTCTTGAATACGGATCATGCCGCAGAATCGGCTTTGCACGAACTCTCCTGCGAAAAACACGTGCGGCCGGATTCACCGCCTGCATTCATCTGGCATACGGCAGCTGATCAGATCGTTTCATGGGAGAATGCGATCCGTCTGGCAGAGGCGTATAAAAAACAGAAATTAACATTTGAACTTCATATTTATCCCTATGGTCCGCATGGTCTGGGGGTGGGAACGATGGTGAATTTTGCCGAGGTTCGTTCATGGCCGGAGTTGGCGGCTGTGTTTTTGAGAAAGATCCCGGCAAACAGTAAGCAAAATATCACGACCAGCGACAGGCAGTTGTCGGAGTAGAAAAAAGAATTCCTTTGTCGAATAACCTCGAGCAGAACTTGACAAAGCCTCAAAGATGAGTTCAAAATGAAGAGAAAAAGATAATGTTGTCCGTAGTGAGAGTCAAGACAGAAACCAGATAAGTTGGCAGAGAAGATTTATTTTTTGATGAAATCGCTTGGATTAAAGCAGGTAGATGCTTCCAGAATCAGGGCATACCGGGAGTCATTGATAAAAAAATAGAATCTGCGGTTTTATCATGGATGGCACAGAAAGCAACCGGCAGTTGGCGAAACACGCCACTGCAGCGCAGCAGTTGAATAATGATAACCTTTGAAATCGTAAAAAAATGGCGCCGGCTTATCCGTAATAATATATAGTGTCTGCTCCTCAGAGAGCGTTTTTGGGAAAAGACGCAAGGTTTTATGCTTGCAGGTCGGTTTGCCAGCCCCGGATTTGAGATGAATGCGGGTAGTCAGACGCATTCCGCCGTCGTGGAAAGCGGAGACCGCATATCGTAAAACTCCATAAAATCCTGAAAGTCGTCTAATGCGTCCACTACATTTTCCGAACGCCGAGCATGGAAAGAAATAGACGATCTTGTTCGGTGGTTTCAGTAGACCAGCGAGTGTTGACCGTTTCTGTTTTAATCGAGGTTGTTTCGATACAGTCGAACCAATCCATGATTTGAGCAAAAGAATGGTTCTCCAGCCACTTCTGCAATTTCACCTCCATTTTCAACTGCTTTTGCGTCTTGGTTTCAGAATCTTTGCCCAGCATGTCGCGAACCGCTTTTATTTTCTTCACGAGGAAGCAGTAATAGCCAAAGGCGGCAGCGTAGTAGGACTGATACTGAAGAAGTTGTTTCTGGTTGCTGACGCAGGCGATGGCGCGACTTTTCTCCCGCGCCTGATTCAAGGCGGGCAGCAGCATGCCCGCAAGAATGGCGATGATCGCAATGACCACCAGAAGCTCGATCAGCGTGAATAATCTCTCTTTCTTCATGTCGAAATCTCCTTTCTCAATTTGTGTTTTCTGATCCAACATATCAGGAACTGGAACATTTTTTTCCGGATTCCGGCGTCAACGGACGGATGGATCGAACCATTTCTCCGGCAGATGCGCTTTTTCCGCCGCCAGAAGCTCGTTCATGATGTTCTTCGCATCGCCCAGATTGTTGACGATCGGGTCGGTGGCCAGCGCGCGATAAAGAATGTTCCGGTCGCAAGTCACAGCCGCCTCCGCCGTCAGTTCATGCGTATCCAGCACCTGACAGGTCAATCCGAACAGTCCGCGCGGCATCTTCAGGCAGGGACGCGGGCGCGGTCCATTCATATCCAGATCGCAGGAGAGTTCCAGAAACGCGTCGTCCGGCAGATTCGGCACGGCCCCGCGGTTGGCGGTGTTGATGTAGAAACGCTTTCCCAAGCCGCCCCACATTGATTCGATGATGTCGGTGGCGTGATCGCCGCGCCCGTTTCGGAAAAACTCCTCGATGGAGCTTTCGCCGTTGGCGAGTTTCTCCGTCTCAAGCCATGCGTCGCGCATCTCGTCGGCACGGTTGTAGCCGTCGAAGCAGGTGATCGGCTCTGGGGTCGTCGGGGTGACGCCGTAGCCCTGAAAGAACGGGACATATTCTTTGGTATGGCTGATCGCGGTCGGGAACGCGCCGTAAAGATCCATCAATTCGAGGGCATAATTCATGTTCAAGCGCGGCTTCGCCTTCTCGAGCGGACGGGTTTCATATTCCACGGCGGCGCTTTTCTTGACAAAGTCGTAGAGGTTCGGCATCAGGTCGCGCTTGTCGTAAGCGATCTTGAGCACCCAGGTGCAATGGTTGACCCCGGCGATCTGAAGCTCGAACTTCTTGTCGATTTCCGGATCGATCGGCAAAGCGTCGCTGTCGGTGACGCCGGTCTGCTGGAGGAAATACGCCCGGACGTAAGGCGAATGGTTGCCGTCGCAGAGCGCGAAACTTTTGACATCCGGCGCGTAGCGCATCAACCCGATGCCCAGCGTGGCGGTGGGATTGACGAAATTAATCAGCCAGGCCCGGGGGCATAATTCGCGCACGTCGTCGGCGATGCGCAAAATCTCCGGCAGTTCCCGGAGCGCACGGAAAATTCCACCGGGGCCGATGGTGTCGCTGGAACACATGGTTGTCCCGTATTTTTTGGAGATTCTCGTGTCCAGCTCCCGGTAGTAGGCGTTGCGGAACGAAAAGGAGAGCACGACGAAATCAGCGTCCTTCATCACCTCACGGCGGTCGGTCGAGCCGATGATCTGCAAAGGTGCGGACACGTGTTTTTTCGCCCGTTCCGCGAGTTTGAGCATGGTGGAAAGCACATCTTCCCGGAGATCGACCAATGCGAGAGTCCCGTTGCGCAGCACCGGACTATTCACCATATTATAAATGACCGGTTTCCCGAAAAAATAGCTTCCGGCTCCGATGACGACGACCTTGGGTCCTTGTTTCATTTTGGAATAGATTCCTTTTTTTAGATTTTTGAGACGCCGTCCTCTGGATGGCGGCGCCATTTTCAGATCTTTATGGAAGATTATACAATATTTTACTTGAAACAGCAAGAGTAATCATGTATTATATTGAGTAATTTTGTTGCAATTCTTTTCTTTGAGGAATTTTTGCGATGCTTCTACTCGAGTCAACGTACCGCCCCTATCGTTCCGGCTCCGTTTCCGCCTTGATCCATGCGCGATCCTCCGGGCATTACATTGTTCCGAAGGACTGGGAAGACACCAGAATGAGAAAAGATTTCCTTGAATTTTACTGGTGTGTGTCCGGCTGCGGGGAATTTTGTTGCGAAAAACAGTCCTTTCTTCTGAACGCAGGGGAAGTCTGTTTTTATTTTCCCGGAGACCATCACGAAATTACCGCGAAAACGCAGATGGAATATTACTGGCTCACCGTCGACGGGCCCGATCTGGAACTGCTGATCTCGACTTTTCAGCTGACGCGCTTCCCCCGGCGGGCGGGAGACTGCCCGATCAGTCTCTTCTGCCGTCTGAAACAGGAATTGCGCGACGCGTCCGGGCACGGCGAATTCCGCGCCGGAGCGATTGTCTACGAAATTTTGTCGCAGGCAATGGCCGGAAGCGGCGCGGAAAGCCAAAAACTTAAGCAGTTCAAAAAAATCGTCGAAGAGGAATTTCAAAATCCAGATCTGGATGTCGGCATGATCGCCCAGAAAATGGGTCTTCACCGGTCGACGCTGACACGCTGTCTGCAGCAGCAGTGCGGCATCTCGCCCGTTGAATATTTGCTCTCCTTCCGGCTTCAGGAGGTGCTCCGGCTGCTGAACGACACCACGTTTCGCATCAAAGAGATCGCGTTATGTTCGGGGTTCCGCGATCAGAATTATCTGGCCAAAGTGATGGTGCGGCGCTTGGGCAAACCGCCCTCGGCCTTCCGCCGGTAAAAGCGGGGGCTTAATCGTCTTCTTCCACCCGTTTCCGATCCGCCGGAAGACTCGACGCGTTCTTCAGCTGCGCCGCCCCGTCGGAGGGCAAGCCGAAAAACAACGCATAGAGAACCGGAACAGCCAGCAGCGTCAGCACCGTCGCTCCAATCAACCCGAACATGATCGTCGCCGCCATGGAGTCGAAAAACACATGGGTCAGCAATGGAAAAACACCGAAAATCGTGGTTCCGGCTGCCATGCTTACCGGTCGCAATCGACTGACCGAAGCATTGATCACTGCTTCAAAACGCCCGATTCCGTGAGAAATTTCCAAATTAATTTGATCTAACAACACAATGGCGTTCTTCAACAGCATCCCGGAAAGTCCGAGAAATCCCAGAATTGCCATGAATCCAAACGGCAGATGAAGCATCAGCAGCCCGCCAACCACCCCGATCAACGCAAAAGGCAGCACGGCAAAGGCAATCACCGCTTCCCGAATCGTTCGGAACAATAGCGCGATGACCACAAACATCAGAATCAAACTGACCGGAAAAAGTTTTTTCAATCCGGCCTGTGCAATTTGACTTTGATACTTCTCTCCGCCCCATTCCAGTTTATACAAAGGGGGAAGCCGGATCGCTTTCAATTCCTTTTCCAGTTCCTTTTGCAGTTCAACCGCAGTTCCGCTTCGGGGGGAACACTGCACTGTAATCGCCGGAATCCGGTCGCGATGACGGATTTGCGGATGTTCCCAATCGCTCTCGACCACCTCACATGCCAATCCCAATGGATAGCTCCGGCCGGCGGCGGAACTGTAAATCTGGACGCCGCCCAAATCGGAAAGACTTTTCCGCTCGGAGGCGACCGGGCGGGAAATGATCGAAATCAACTCGTTTTTTTCGCGCAAAACACCGGATTTTATCCCGTTGAAATTCCATTGAACGGCATTGGCGAACTCCTGACGCGAGATTCCGGTTTGACGCGCTTTCGCATCGGAGTAGTGCAATCGGATGTTTTTGACCGGGTCCCGCCAGTCGTCGCGAACATATTTTGCGTTTGGATTACGGCGCATGACCGCCTTTGCCTGTTCCGCCAGATTGCGCAGAATTTTCTCGTCCGGGCCTTGAAAACGCGCTTCCACCTTGAAGGGAATCGGCGTACCTTCCGCGTAGCGTTGAACCAGCGGATTTGCATTGGGCATGTTCTGCTCCAGCCAGGTTTCGATCTTCGGGATCAAAGTGACAATTTTTGCGCTGTCGTTCACTTCCACCACCAGTTGCCCGTAATCGGGAGACTGGCTGTTGTAATCATAGGTGAGCACATAACGAAGCGTTCCTTCCCCGATGAATTCCGTCACGGAAACCACACCGTCCAAACTGCGCAAATATTGCGCGATTTTCTCGACGTCCCGCGCCGTCGCCTCAATGTGATTGGCCGGATTGCCCCAGTAGTCAATATAGAATTGCGTCCGGGTCGAATACGGGAAAAAAGTTTTCGGAACGAACCGATTGCAGTACAATGCCGCCCCCAGAAGGGCGATCAGAATCAGCACGGTTGTTTTTCTCCAGCGCAGGCAGAAACGAAGGATTTCCCGGTAGAAATCATAAATTCTGCCGACATAGACCTCCTCCGAGGTCGCAACCGCAGATTGCTTCGGGAAAATCCAAAGGCAGAGCAGCGGAGTGAAGATCAACGCCATGATCCAGCTTAGCAGCAGCGAGATCATGATGACAAAAAACAGCGAGCTGCAAAAATCGCCGATGTTTCCCGGATTGAACCCGATGGCGAGAAACGCAAGAATCGCCACCACCGTAGCGCCCAGCAGAGGCCATTGGGTTTCGAGCGCCGCTTCCGCCACCGCCTTTTCGCGTGGCATTCCCCGCTGGGTTTTCACCAGAAAACCGTCTACAATGACAATCGCATTGTCAACGAGCATCCCCAGCGCAATAATCAATGCGCCGAGGGAAATCAACTGCATGTCGATTTTCGCCAGATCCATGCCAATGAACGTGCCGAGAATAATCAGCAGCAGCGTGATCCCGATAATCACCCCGGAACGCCACCCCATCGTCAAGAGCAGGATGCCCACAACAATCGCGACCGATTCCGCCAGATTGATCAAAAACTCATTCAAAGATCGTTCCACATCGTCAGACTGGTAGTTGATCGGAGAAAGTGTCATTCCCGCCGGACGCTCCGGCGCGAGATCGTTCAACAGTTTCCGCACCGCACGGCCGAGGTCAACGACGTTGCCGCCGTCCACAATGGAAATTCCGATGCCGACAGCCTCCTTCCCGTTCCGGCGCATAATCCGTTCCGGCGGTTCCAGATGTCCCCTGCGGACATCGGCAATGTCGCCGAGCCGGAGCAGTTTTCCATGCGAATCGGCGATATAAAGGTTTTGGATGGCTTCCACTCCGTCGATATTGCCGCTGACACGGAAAAACGGATATTCCCCATCCACGGCCAACTGTCCGGATTCCACAATTTTGTTATTCTGGTTCAACGTCGCAAAAAGTTTATCGTGGGAAATGCCCAGAGTCGCCAGTTTCGCCCGATTGAATTCCACATAGACGATTTTTTCCTGAACGCCCCAGAAATCGACTTTAGCGACATTCGGAACCCGCAGAAATTCCTTTTTCAGAATATCCGCATAATCCTTGAGTTCATCGGCGGTGTATCCGTCCCCGGAAAGCGCAAAGAAGATGCCGTACACATCCCCGAAATCGTCCCAGACTTTGGGCGTGCCGGCTCCTTCGGGGAGTTTGGTTGTGATGTCATGCACTTTCCGGCGCAGTTCATCCCAAATTTGCGGCATGGCGGAGGAACGGAATTCCATTCGGATTTCCACATAGATTACGGAAAGTCCGGCGCGGCTGATCGACGTGATGTTGTCGATCTGAGACATTTTCTGGACTTCCTCTTCGATTTTATCGGTGACCTCCTCCTCCACTTCCTTTGCGGTAGCGCCCTTGTATTTTGTAACGATCAATGCCTTTTTGATGGTGAAATTCGGGTATTCCAGTCGGCCAAGCCGCAGATACGAATAGACTCCGCCCAATACCGTCAGAAGCATCAACAAGGTGAAAAATCCTTTGCGCTGCAGGACAAATTCAACGATTCGCATGGAGCACCTCCGGATTCATCACGGAGACAGGAACGTCCTCCGCGATCCAGGCACCCCCTGCGGCGACGATGAAACTTTCTTCCGGGATGGAATCAGTTTCCAGCATATTTTCGTTTGGGATCGCGCAGCGGATTTCCTTTTTTGACAGTCTGCCGCTTTTTTCATCATATTGCCAGACCAGACTTTTTCCCTCCCGCTTGAATACGGCGGAAAAAGGAATTTGAACTTTTTTTCCACTCTTTCGTCCGCGTCCGGGAAGATTACGCACCTCCACGGTCATTCCGGGAAAGACCGCCGTTTTCTCTTCCTGACGTAGCAAGAGGCGCAATTCGTATGTGCCGTTTTCCAGCGACGCAACCGGACTGAATTGCGTCAGCGCGGCATTCAACTCCAAGTTTCTGCCGGGAAAAACCACCGGGAACTCTTTTCCCAGCAGACCGCCTTTGCCCAAGGATTTGAAGAGCGGAATATTTCCTTCCGGCACATTCACCACCACTTCCAAACGCTCCAGATTTTGAAGTGACAGCACAATTTCATTTGCTTTGGCGATTTCAAACTGTTCAATATCCAGACGGGTGATTCTGCCATTGAACGGAGCGACAAGCCGGGTATCTTTGAGTTTGTCGTTGGCAATTTGCAACGCAGTGGTCTTTCCTTGTATTTCTGCGGCGGAGGCATCTTTCGCGCTGACCGATGCTTCATACACCGCACGACTAACGGCATTGCTTTTCAAGAGCCGCGCCATTCGATTGTGTTCCTGCTCCAGGAACAGGTGTTTTGCTTTCATCATCTCCAGTTCATGCGTCAATTTGGTCACCTCGCGTTCATAATCGCGGGGATCGATTCGCATGAGGACATCTCCTTTTTTTACCTCCATTCCGAGTTCCAGTTTGTTTTCAATGACCGGGCCGGAAACCCGAAAGAAAAGATTTGCGTGTTCCTTGGCCTCCAACCGTCCCGGATAAACAATTGTTTCCTTCTCGCCGGCGGCGGAAACCCGCATCAGGTTGACCATTCTTGAGGCAAGCGCCGGGGGCTCGACCTTGCTGGTCGCAAAAACTTGCCATGCAGCGAAAATTCCGAGGAGGAGCAATAATACACATCCGGTGCCAAGCCAAATTTTTTTCATCATCAAATGTTTCCTTACGTTAAAAAGGGACGGCAAAAAGTTCCGCCGTCTTCAGGCCATTTCCGAAACCACGGAGGACTCGGCGCGAGTTTTGGCAGTGTCGTCCGTTAAATGAAACCCTCTCAGAACTTCCTGGGTGCAAAAATATTGCAGCCTGCGGGAGAACCCGTTTCCAACCTTTGTTTCCGGGTGCAGCAAATCGACCAGATCGGTATCTCCGGAATAAAGGAAAAGCTGAGCCGTGACAAACAAATACCAGCAAAGCGCCGTTTCAAAATCGTCATTTCCGGTAACTTCGCAATAAACCCGGGCAAAAACCGCAACCATCGGCTTCATGTATGTTTCAATCAGATTTTTCCGCATCGGATCCATTCCGCGCTTTTGGAGGATCTGCAGAAGGAATCCCTTGCGCCAGCCATCGGGGACGGTTTTGTCGAACCGGTTGAAGATCACCTCAATCATTCCCGAGACAAATGCTTTCTGACCGTCCCGGGTAGAAAGTAAACTGGAATTTTTCCGGTAATATTCTTCCAGAGAATACTCTTGCAGCGGACGCATTGCCGTTTCCGCCACCGCTTGAATCAGCCCGTCCTTGCCGCCGAAGTAATACTTGATCAGGGAAATATCAATGCCCCCTGCTTCCAGCGAGATGGCTCTTGTGGTCACAGCGTCAATGCCCGATATGGAAAACAGTCGTCCCGCCGCTTCAATCAATGCTCTCGCGGTTTTTTTATCTTTGATATTCATGTTGCCTTTTTCCTTGATGATTTTTCTACGTGATGAATTTTTGTAAGCAATATACATCAGATGATGAAAAATACAAGCAAGGCATTCTGGAGAAAATTCTATTTTCTGAAAATCTCGCGCATCCCGCCGGGAATACGCTTTTGTCGCTTCTGCGCTACCGGGATGGCCGCTCCCGGAAAAAGCGATTTTTCAAGCCCGGTTCCGAGGCGGATCTATCTTGAGTTCGACGCCGGGTGGCAGTTCAATTTTCGGTGCGAGCCCTTTTTCCAGAGTGATTCCGATGGGGCCGTGCGGCGTGGGATATGCGCCCCGAAGATATTCAATATCGCCAAGATCCGGCGAAATCGAAACTTGATCTCCTCCCGGCGTCAGGAATTTCACGCCAAACATGCGTTCGCTCATAAAAGGAGCCGGACCGCACGACCAGCCATGACAGAGGCTGTGACGCAATCCTTTATAACAGTATTTTCCAAAATCGGCATGCAAATCCAGTTCGCCCTTCCCGGTCAGCTCGTCGATGCGACCGGATTTTTCCAGCCAATCGAGATCAAAATCCTCCCAGAATGTTGTCGCCCCGCGATCCAGCATCCCCCCCCAATAACGGCGAATCAACGCCAACGCCGACACCGTCGGCTGCGCCAGCAACATATAGAAACCATAGAAGGTGCTGACCCCTTGAAATGGATTTTTCAGCAACAATGCGGAACGGTCTGCGATGCCGGAGAGCGTCTGAAGCGCGGCGGCAGCCTTGCTGTCGGCACATTCCGGGATGTGTCTGCCGAGTTTCCGGGCGGCCAGAAGCGCAAAAGAGTTGTCACATTGCATCTCCTGCAAGAGATAAGCCCCGGATTTCATCATCCAGCAGAGGAGCCCTTGCAAACCGGCATGTTTTGCAATCGGATCATCGTTATTGGGCCAATCGAGAAAACGCCGTTCCGGAATGCACTCTGCGCCGTCCTCTGATATATAGCCGGAAAATTGTTGCAGTACGTCCTGCAAATACGTCTTATGTCTGCTCAAAAAATCCTTGTTGCCGGTGGCGCGATAAAGATCCGCAAGACAAATCACATACCAGCAGCTGTAGGTCGTGATGTTGTTCATAACGTTTGGGAACGCAGTGTTTTCGACAAGGAAATCCAAAGACCGCTCAATCAGAGTCGGATCGCCGAAACTGGCAAGAATCCCGCGCACTTCCGGGTGCATGTCCCCCATCCAAACGATTCGATCGCGTTTTACGCCGTCATAAATATAATCCTGCATGTTCAACTGAACGGTGTAAACGGCGGTTTTCCAGATTTGATTGAGTCGCGCGTCGGAGGATTCAAAGAATCCTTGCAGCGGCAGATCGCGATAGCTGGCCACGCCAATCAGATTGGGAATTTTCAGTGCGGCGGGGCCGATATTGTCAATCCGCACGAACCGAAATGCAGTATTTCCATATTCCATCATTCCCATGCCGGGGACCTCCAGCTCGGTCTGGTGAATGGCATGGGATTGATCCGGGCATTGCATTGCCTCCGAGGCGGACTCGCCGAATGAGAGTCGAATTTTCCCTCCGGAACCATGAATCAAGAGTCGGATTCCGCCGTGAAATTCCAAGCTGAAATCGACCAGGACAGCTCCGTTTGGCTCCAGGATTGCGCCATCGCAGGGAATGAGCAACGGTTGAACTTTTCGATTATCCACCCAAAGTTGACAATGTTCGCACCGCTGCTGCCAAAGGATACGCTTGACAAAAAGATAATCCCGGACGCGTTCGTCCCGGACCGTGGGAACCGAATCATTCAAGAGTGACATCTAAAAAAAATCCTTATTCATCATCGTTTGCCGACTTTTCCCGTCGATTACAGAAGCAAAATATTCTGCGTGGTTACCAGAAGAATCATTTTCCCGTTTCCAATCTGCTTCATCCATTTGCGTGATTCGGCCATCTGCGGATACGGGCCGCTTCCCGCTTTCTTCCCGGGCAGAAAATTATCCCACAGATGGACTGTCGCCGGATAGATTGCAACGCGAGGAGACACTTTCTGATAGAAAGCTTCACTGACTGCGCCTTGTCCGTGATGGGCCATCTGAACAATGTCCGCCGAAAGCTCCGACGCATTCTCCTTTCTTAATTTTTCGCCCGGTTGCCGGCCTAGATCCCCGAGGTAAAGAAGCCGCTGATTGCTGATTTCGAAGCGAAGGACCAAAGAACTGTTGTTAAGCAAATTGTGCGTGAATTCTGGCTCGTAAGAATACAACACCTTGCAATGAAGCGTATCCCAATGAAGAAGATCCCCGGTGCGAAGAAGTTGCACTTGTGTGCCATCTTTTTTCAATTTTTCCACAGCACTCATAAAACGCCGGAATGCCCCAAGCGCTTTGGGTTCATAAGTCGCAACCATCTTCTCTGGAGGAAACGCCAGAGCAAGAGTCCGGATTTTCAAAGGATTTTTCTTTTGCATCGCCAAACGCTGCAGCGCAGAAAAATGATCATCATGAGCATGGGTGATCATCCAGCAATCCACAGTCCCGCCGAGCTCGACAAGACGTTTCTCCAGTTCCGGTGCGTCACAACTGTTGCCGCCGTCAACAACCACAACTTTTCCTTTTTGGGACACTAAAATGCTGGAAAGCATCTGTCGCCGGCCTTCCCCTGCCAGAAAATAGACCTTCTCGCCTTCAAACATTCCGTAAAGTTTGTTTTCCGATTGCACGGGGGATGGCTCGGGTTTCTTCATGCGCAGGGAGGAAACATCCAAGACATATTCTTTTCCAGGATTCAGCTGGGAAGAGAGCAGATACAGTTTTTTCACAGGGAATGCCATTTTTGTCGCCGTCACGTCCGCCCATGACGGATTCTCAAACATCCGATGCCGCAATAAAAAAGTCTGCGGGGTATTCCTCTTTTCCGGGAGCCTGATTCTTTCAGAAATCCATTCGATCCCATCATTGTCAATACATTTTATGCCGAACATACTGCTGTCGCCCGGATTGCACAGAGTGATCTCATAATCCACAGGCTCCGCGATGCTGCAGGAAAACCGCAGATCGTTGAAGCTCTGTCCTGATTTTGGCGAAAAACGCCAAATCAGATGGTTGCGTTCATTGCTCACCAGACGATGATTGAATCCTTTGTTCATCGGGTCATGACTGCGCCATGCCGACGCCGGAACCAGCGGAAGCTCGGAAGCAAAAGAGCAAAACACCCCGGAAACAATTGCCCAGAGCAGAATAAATTTTATCCTGGAACATGAAATTATCATCATTTCATCTCTTCTTTTGACGATAGAGTTTCAGACTATGCGCATGAACGCCTTCGCCATTGCGACGAAGTTCCATCGCAGGCGCCCACGAGGAGGATGCGCCGGAAAGATTCTGCCATCCCTTCGAGGCAAAAGCAGAAGCTTTCCACGAGCGGTCACTGACGAAAAGCGGATGCATTTCACTCTGCTCGTCCTCGGCGACACGCAGTTCCGCAATGATTCCACAAGAACTTGCAAGATTGATCGCCTCCACCGCAAGAATATTCTCTCCGGACTGAACCAACGGCGTCACATCTTGAATTTCCGCATCGCCCCATGAACGGTAGCATTTACTCTGAAGCTCCTTCCCGTTCAGCCAGACTCTGGCGTTATCATCGACGGAAAGAATCAGCTCCGCGCGAGCGGGTTTCTTGTTCAGACGGAACGTTTTTACCGCATAACAACTGCACGCCTTATGCGTTTTCTTGTCCCAAATCCAATAGGCTGCACCCAGATATTGCCCGGCATAGTCACTGTCCACTTGAATTGTGCCGATTCGATATCGTTTCTGACGGTCGCCGCTTTCCATTGGCAGTTCCAATTCCGGCGTGCCCATGCCGCTGCCGACGGAGAGAAATAGATCATATTCTCCACCGGTTAGATTATTGAGCGAATGCAAGGTGAAACGGGAACTGACTCGTTTCTGCGGAATCTGATCCGCCGGCCCCACAGGAAGAGCGCGCACATTGAAATTTGCGTCCGTAAATACTGCGCGAATGTTACCGGATTGATCCTTGAGCGTATAGGTGATATATCCTCCGGGATAACAGGGAGCCACGCCGCCGTTGGCAACGTCCAAGTGAATGGGAAATGGGACTCCCGGACGAATTCTGGCAGGATATTCCAGACGCTGCGGAACAATTCGGTACCCGATGCGGCGCAATATTTTACGCATAACGCTCTGACACTGTTTCCAGTGCTGATCCGGCCAATAGTTTATCGACATATAACTGCAGTGATGCGCTTCGATCGAGCGATAGAGCAATTCTGGATCCCATGCTTTGTCATTGATGGATACATGCAACAGCTGGTGTTCCAAAATGACCGGCATGGTCGGCCAGTAGTTTTGCGCAAGCTTCTCGTGATACCAGTTGCGATTAACCAGAATGGAATCGTCCCGAAATGTGATGCCCATCTGTCGCAGCTCCTTCATCAGCGGGAAATCCGCTCCCGGTGTTCGCGGACCGACAACATCATCGGAAATCGCCAACAGTTTTCCCGGAAAATATTTGCGGTAAAGTTTCGCATGAATCAGTGCTTGACGGGCAGATTCTCCGGAGGACAATTTGTGCGTAAATACAGTATGTCCCTCGCCCCACGTGCCAAAGGAACCGATATCAACGAAACTCACGTTGGGGTCATTGGCATAACGCACGGCCATAGCGGCCAGAAACTTTTCCAGTTTTTGAAGGAATACGGGGTCGTCGAAAACCGGTTCCATACTGGTGACTTTGTTGCGCTCGAGTGTGTACGGGATCATTTTCGCACCCGCATCATGAACGTATTTCGGGATACCGCCATACCCTGCCACACCGGTATAACTGGCCATAATGCGCAATGCGATTTTTTTGCCCGAAGCAATCCAGCGTTGTGCCACAGAATCGATAATCTCCCAGTGGTATTCTCCCTCGTGCGGTTCGATCATTGCCCAGGGCAGCCGCAGATAAACCGTCGTCAGCCCCTCATAAAAATCAAGCTTTTCCGAAGGATCGGCAACCGGATAAAGTCTGGGGTTTTCGTAATGATAATAGACCCAGCCCATCATCGGATTGTTTAACCCTCTTCCGTTATCGACAAATGTTTTCGTGATCGTATTTTCCGTTTGTGCGCACCAAGATGCGCAACAGAATGCACAAACAGAATAGAGAAACAGAAGTTTTTTCCTCATCATTGCGTCCTGGATTTAATTTTTTGTATAACAATAGACCTTATCATCCTTGAGCCGACCGGCGGTAACAGCTTCCGCATGTCCGTCGTTGAAGAGCGCGTTTGCCGATGTTTTCCCTTTGTGCCGAAGATGAACGATCCGTGAATTTCCCGACGTATATTCAAGACCGCCACCGGCAGCAGAATATTTTCCAAAACCTTCAAGATAAGCAGTTTGATTATAGCTTCCATTCCGGCAGCTGTCGGCAAGAATCATGCGATTTGAGTCCAGACGAATGGGAATCAGAAAGCGCGCTTCGCCATTGCAAGAAGGATCAAGAGGCCCGAGTTTGTTGGTACAATCGGAATAAGTGGCAAGCCAGAGGCCATAGGAAACGGAATTGTCCTGAAAGTGATAAGGGGCATATCCCGGACAGAGGACAACCGATTTCTTTTTGGATGCGAACTCATGCTGAGTTAAATACCCGCTGGAAGCAAGAAGCCCGCTCCACCATCCGTTGCGGTCCTGCCAACTGCTGCCCTTGTTCAGCCCATATTTCGCGGAAGGATAATAGCCGGAATCGTTGGCATACATCGTCATCGCGAGCCCAACTTGTTTCTGATTGCTGAGGCATTGATTGCTTCTGGCACTCTCGCGCGCCTGATTCAACGCGGGAAGCAGCATGCCGGCCAAGATTGCGATAATGGCGATGACCACCAGCAACTCGATTAGGGTAAACGGTCTGGACATTGCCTGGCATTCAAGACTCTGCGCGTTTTTCTGTCGCATTTTTACTCCTTCTATCGTGATTGGGGTTTCGCCTGTGCCGGGAACTGGAATCATTTCGATGTTTTTTTCTTCCCTCGATTATTATACTTGAAAAAAAAATAAAAAGCAATTGTTTTTTTTGTTATTCAATCGTATATTTCGTCAAATGTGCATAAAGGAGCAATAACGATGGTTCTCGTCAAGAAAGGCAGTCATTTTTATCCATTCCGAAAAGATTTTCCGGTGCAGGTTTTTGAAGAACAGCAAATCGGAACCGTTCTTCATGGGCATGCCTTTACCGAGGTGGTGTTTGTCATCCATGGAAGCGGGCAACACCTCACGTTGCACGGATCCTATCCCATACAGTGCGGGGATATCCTGGTCATCCCGCAGGGCGGAGTCCACGGTTATGCGCTGCCGCAGGAGCTGACTCTGATCAATCTGATTTTCGACAGTTCCCGTTTGCCGCTGGCATTGATGGAGCTTTATTCCGACCGGGTTTACAAGCAGATTTTCGCCAGACACTGGGACGCCACGCACAACCTTCAGCAATATCCCTCTTTGCACACCGGACAGGAGCAAATGAAGGAAATTCTGGGCATGCTCCGCCCGATGATGCAAAACATCTCCGAAGAAAACTGCAATCACTGCTACTGCATGGGAATGTTGATGGCACTTCTGAGCCGACTCTGCCAATGGTGGACGGTCATTCCCCAAAAGAACCCGAATCAGGGCTTGGAGCTGCCTCGACTTCTCGCCTATTGCAGCAAACATTTCGCAGAGGAAATCTATCTGGATGATCTGGCACGCCTTTCCGCAATGTCGGGAAGTACGTTGCTGCGTCATTTCACGGAAGTTGTGGGGATGACCCCGATGGAGTACCTGAAGAAATTGCGTCTGCATTACGCGTCGGAATTGCTGGGCAACACGCAGCTGACTTTGCAGGAGATCGCCGAGCGCTCCGGTTTTCGGGATATGAGTTATTTTTTCCGCGCATTCCGCAAAGAATATGCAATGTCTCCGCTGCAATACCGGAATGGCCCGGAAAAACGGCCGTCAGAACAGCCCGTTCCTCCGGGGCGATTCCGGCAGCGGCGTTCTGTCGAGCAAACGGGAGGCCTCGTCACTGGCGATGGCGTTTTATATGACCGTCGGCGATCTGATGTTCGGCAATGACATTGCCAAGCAATCCGGCAGCTTGACTTATGAAATAAAACTGCTATACTAAATACACCGGCAAAAGCATGACCGGGTGTTTTGTCCGTCGGATTTTTCTTTTCGCGGACGCTGCCTCCCCCTTCCCCGCGAATTTTGATGGAACGGAAAGGAACGATACAGATGATGCATTGCAAATTGATCTGCGGAATCGGATTGGTTGGCGCCCTTGTTTTTACACCCGCAAGCGCCGCCGAAACGAATCACCGCCATGAAAAATCCCTTCACGCCCCGGGCGACGGCCACGATCACGCCCCACAGGAACAACACTCCGAGAACGACGGACACAAACACGACCACGCCCCACGCAAACCACACGCCAAGGACGATGGACACGATCACGCAGACAAAGACGCGCACATTGACGGCGAAGCCAAAGAGGAACCCATCAGGATCACCTTGACACCGGAACAGATCCAGTTAATCCGCCTTCGCCTTCGTCCGGCTCAATCCGGGGTGCTTTGGGAACAACTGCGGCTGGACGGAGAGTTCAAGTTGAATCTGGATCGAACCGCGCGGATCATGCCGCGCATGCCCGGATTTGTCACCGATGTACCGGTCAAAGAGGGCGATTCTGTGAAAAAAGGCGATCTGCTGGCCCGGCTTACCAGCCACAAGCTCGGGGAATATTATTCCGCCTACAACTCCGCGCTGGAACTGGAAAAACTGACCTTGTCGGATCTTCAGATGGCCGAAAAGCTCCATACAAGCACCGCCATTGCCAGACGCGATTATCTCAAGTACAAACGCGAACACGCCGACGCCGTCATTGCCCGCAGCCGCGCCGAAGTCATGCTCCGCTCCCTGATGATCAATCCCGCGCATCCGGGACACCTTCATTTGTCCGACGCGCCCAACAAAATCTGCATGGAATACGACATCGATGCTCCGTTCGCCGGAGTTGTCATCTCCAAAAACCTGACCGTCGGAGAAAATTTTCCAGAGGACAACGAGAAAGTCGTGCTGGTCGTCAGCGATCTGAAACAACTCTGGCTGGACTTGCGCGCGCCGTCCGACGACCTGCGAAAACTCAAAATCGGGATGACCGTCAGAGCGGAACCGGTCGGCTCCAAAAAACAATTTCAAGGCAAAATCACCAACATTGCATCCGTCATTGACGAGACCACCCGAACCGGTCTTGTCCGCGTACTGGTGCCCAATCCGGAACAACGGATTCGCGCAGGCGAATTTGCCGTCGGCATGATCGAACTACCATCCGGTCATCCCTGTGTTCTGGTCAACCGGGAAGCGGTGCAGATGCTCGGCGGAATCCCGGTGGTATTCGTCCCGGACGGAACAGGATTTCTGCCCCGCGAAGTCAAAGTCGGGCGGACGGTGGACGGCATGACGCAACTGCTGTCCGGGTTGAAGCAAGGCGAACAATATGTCGCGGACGGCGGGTTTGAACTCAAGTCCATCCTTTTGTCCAAGGGGATGGACCCGCATGCCGGACACGGGCA
>JAQUYX010000027.1 GCA_028691615.1 Victivallaceae bacterium | reverse complement strand
CGTTGGAAGAAGCGTCCCGGCATCTCGGCGCAGTGACCGATTGTGCCGCCGGAGTATTGACGGTGACTCTGCGCGACGGCACGGTCGGTTGTGCGGGAGGAGGAGCAGGGGGCAAAGGAATATGAAGATCTTTTTTGTGGTCGGAGAATTGGCGGGAGAGGAAACGCAGTTCCGTTTTGCACCGATTTCGTTCGGGCGGGAGGAGGACAATGATTTGCCGCTGCCGTTTGTTGGCATCTCCCGTTATCATGGGTCGTTGGAGTTTCGCGATCACGTGTGGTATTTGTGCGACCATAAAAGCACCAACGGGCTCAAGCTCAACAGTCGTCCGCTGCATGGCGATACCCCGTTGCGGGAAGGGGATCTGATCACGGTGGGCGAGACGATGTTTCGCGTGACGGAGCTTTTGCCGCCGGACAATGCGTTGGAGTTGCTGTCGGATGAGTCGGAGGAAAAAGCTGCGGTGCCTGCCCCGGACGCGGAAGAACCGCCCGTGCCGGTTGTCGAGTTTGAGCCGATGCCGGAATTGGAGGTCGAGGATCGGACGGTTGTCCTGCCAGTTCCGGAAGCGGAAGCGCATCCGGAACCGGAAAAAGAGCCGCCTTCTGCGGAATCGGAGAACAAAGTTACGTTTCTCAAGATGGCCGAGCTGCTGAAAAACAACGAGGAAGCGCTTTTTTCCGGCAAAAAAATACCCAAAGAAGCTACAAATTCCACGCCGTCGGCGAAGCGGCGGCTGTTTTCCAACCGTCTGTTTTATACGGTGGTGATTTCCCTGATGTGCGTGGCGATGGCGTTCTTTTACCGGATTGTCACGGACGCGGGCGATGCGAAGAGTAAGAGTGTTCCGGCGCGGCCGAAGGCGTTTTTGCTGGCTTACGAGAAGGAGCTGATTTCCGGCGACAATATTTTCCGGTTTGTGATGACCGTGGAGAATCGGGAGGCGTATTTTGCGATCGACGATGTGAAATCGCGTCGCAGTTACGCCAACCATGTGAGCTTGAGTGCCGAGTCGCTCGATGAGTTGAAGCGGGAGGTCGCTTCGGCGGATTTTATGAAATTAACTTCCCCCGAGGCAAGGCAGTCTGAGGGCGGACGCAGTTCCCGGCGGACCCTGACGATCGCATGCGACGGGGAGTTCAACAAGGTGGCGTTGGGGAACAACGATATTCCACGCTCGTTTGAGTCGATGGAACGCGCCATTGAAATTTTTGCGGGGAATTATGGGATTCAGACGATCTCGCTGACGCCCGAGGAGTTGCAGAAGCAGGCGTTGGAGAGCTTCGATAAGGCCGAAGAACTGCTGGATAACTGGCAGGGGCGGTTGGAGAATTTGCGCGATGCGATTTCCCGGTATAAATTGGCGATTAACTACTTGGATCAATTTTCGCCCCGGCCTCCGGTTTGGGCCAAGGCGGTTAAGCGCCTGGAGGAGGCGGAAAAAATCAGAGCACGGGAACTTTCGGCTCTGACCGCTGCGCATGAACGCAATCTGAGCATGAAAAATTATCAGGAGGTTCGGCAGGGGCTGATTCGCATTATGTCCCTGGCCGAACCGGAGAGCAAATTGTACGAGAATGCCCGCAAGACGCTCATTCAGGTGGATAACAACCTCAATGGGAACGGCAACCGCAGGCGCGGCGCTTCGCGTGGAGGGAAGAAATGAAAATATGTCGGACTCTGATGTGCGCGGCGGCGCTGTCCGTGGCACTCGTCTTCTGTGCAGGGTGTCGCCCGGCGAAGAAGAATGCGGCCGTTCCTGCGGTATTGTCCGTGACGACCGACCCCGCCGGGGCATCCGTCGAGATCGACGGCCGGAAATTCAAGACGACTCCGTCGAAAATCGGAATGCCGGAGGGCGTTTTCCTGCTGAAACTTTCCCGGGACGGATATGTGCCGCAATGGCAGATGGTCAAGATCGCCCGGGGGGAGACGAAGAAGATCGATGTCCGTCTGGCACCGGAGGAGGTGTCCGTGCTGATCGTATCCACCCCCGCGGGGGCGGAGCTGCGCGACAAAGAGGGGGGCAAACTATTGGGGACGACGCCCTGCGTTTTGAGCGGACAGCGGCGCGGTACGCATGAACTGGTGCTCTCTGCACCCGGATATGCTCCGCGGCCGGTGTCGTTTTCGATCCAGGATGCGCGTCCGCAGATGCTGTCGGTGAATCTGGTCTCCAACGTCGGGCGCATTCAGATCGGCAGTGTGCCCAAGGACGCTCAGATATTCTTTGACGGCCATTCCGTCGGGCGCACGCCGGTGCAGCGTGAAATGCGCACGGGACGCTATTTGGTTCGTTGTGAAAAGAGCGGGTATCAAGGAGAGGAAAAGATGCTTGAAGTCGTCCGGGATCGGACGGCGCGGCTGCATTTTAATCTGGCATCGCTGCCCGGAAGTCTGGGCGTGAGCTGCAATGTCCGGGACGCGATGATTATTCTGGACGGCAAAGAGGCGGGCGTGACTGACAGCGTGCTCAAGGATATTGCGTATGGCATTCATACGGTCAAAGTGGTCAAGGAGGGATTCGACACGGCGGAAAAACGCATAGAAGTTCCGCGGGGCGGCCGGGTCAATGTCGAATTTAATATTTCGGTCAACACCGGAGGAATCGATCTGGCGGTCGCGCCGCCGGGAGCGACCGTTTACTTGGACGGACGGCTGATGGCGCAGGCGCTCGGCGAACGCGGAGCGAAGATTTCGCGGGTGATTCAGCTGCGGGATATTGCACCGGGCAAACACCAGTTGATGGTTGTCCACAAACGGGCGCGTCCGGATCGCCGGCAGCGTTCCGTTGTGGTTCAGAAGGGGGTGGTGACGCGTCTCGGGAATTTTGATATGTGGGTTCCCAACGCGATATTGGTGCTGCGGCGCGACGGTTTGGAACGGGAAGGAATTGTCGTCTCCCAAACGCCCGAAGCGGTTGTTTTTGAGCAGGACAAAGGGGTGCGAATCCCCTATCAACGCAAAGATATAAAGGATCTGAAATGGTTGAAATTGGAAGAGTGAGCGCCTCCGCGCTGAAGAATCCGCCGCCGGAATCAAGGCCGGCTCCGTTCTGGAGTTGGAATGCCGATCTGAAGCAGGACGAATTGCTCCGGCAGATGGACGAAATGGAAAACGCCGGGATTGGCGGCGCATTTTTTCACGCTCGGGGCGGGCTGGAAACGGAATATCTGTCCGAAGAGTGGATGTCGTTGGTTGCCGCTTGTATGGATCATGGAGCGCCGACGCGTTTCCAGTCCTTTGTTTACGATGAAAACGGCTGGCCCAGCGGCTTTGGCAACGGCTGGATCAATGAAAAAGGTGAGGAATATCAGCTGAAATATTTGCGCAGCAGCAAGATGACCGTGCAGGAAGCGGCCGCTGTGGAGCACCGGATCGCCTGTTATTCTCTGGAGGGAAAACGTCTGGAATGTCTGCCGGAGAACGGAGAGGTGATTGTTTTCAGTTACCGGATCAATCCGTTTTATGTGGACAATCTCGACCGGAAGGTGGTGCGCGCGTTTCTGGATCGGATTTACGAGGCGTATGACCGCGTGCTCACACCGGCACAGAAGCAGGCGATGGCCGGATTTTTCACGGATGAACCGCAGCTTTCCCGGTTTGGGATTCCGTGGTCGTTTGTATTGGAGCAGGAGTACCGCAGCGCGTATAAAGCGGAGCTTCTGGATGACTTGGTTTGCCTGCATTGGGAACTGGGCAATTACCGGGCGGTGCGCTGCCGGTTCTGGAAATTTATTTCGAAGCTCTTTGCCGAGAGCTACATGAAGCAGATTTACGATTGGTGCGAGGAACACCACTGGAAGATCACCGGGCATCATGTGATGGAGGAGAATTATCTGTCGCAGATCAACTCCAACGGCGCGGTGATGCCCAGCTATCAATATTATCACATTCCGGGGATGGACTGGCTTGGACGACATATCCGGCCGGTGACTACGCCGGTGCAGGTCGGATCGGTGGCCGCGCAGGTCGGGCAGAAGCGGATTCTTTCGGAGACCTTCGCCTGTTGCGGATGGAATGTCTCCTTCGCCGATTTGAAATGGATTTATCAGTGGCAGATGGTGCACGGAATGAATTATCTGTGTCCGCATCTGGAAGGATATACGCTGCGCGGGATTCGCAAGCGCGATTATCCTGCGTCGCTCTTTATCCAGGAGCCGTGGTGGGATTCTTACCGGAGCTTTACCGACTATGTTTCGCGAATCGGACTCTTGATCGCGGAAGGAGAGGTCGGCTGCGAGGTGCTGGTCATGCACGGAATCGCCTCCGCCTGGATGCATTTCGACTCCCGTTACGGAGAGGGGTTCCAGCCGTTGCCGGAAGACCATCCCATCGAGCGATATTACCACAGCTTCGAGCATTTGAGCGAATGTCTTGACCGGCGGCAGGTTCCGTATCATTACGGGGATGACCAGATGATGCTCGCTTTGGGGGCCGTCGAAGGCGACACCCTGCGGATCGGCAAAATGACTTATCGCGCGGTGGTGCTTCCGCAGTTGGGGACTCTTTCCAGCGGGCAAGTCGCATTGCTGCGGGAATTTCGCAAGAACGGCGGGCGAATTTTGGCCGTGCGCAACACGGTGGAAGAGCATTTTTATCTGGACGGCAATCTCGCGGACGACTGCGATTTGCTTGCTCAAATCGAGTATGTGTCAAGCGAAGAGGAGGCCGCAACGATTCTGGCGCGGCAATTCGCTCCGGTTCAAATGCAAGGAAGTAATTCCGAAGCAATCAATCTGGCCGTGCGCCGCTACTCCGATCTCGGCGGAAAACCGGGTAAACTCCTTTATTTTATCAGCACGGATCAGGAAAACGCGTCGGATTGTACGATTGTCGTACCCGGGGCGAAAGGGTTGGAGGCGATTGACGCGAATACCGGCGACTTCGTGCCGTTGGTGTACCATCGGAAAGATGGCGCGGCGGTGCATGATCGGCATTTTGCCCCCGGCGGAGATCTGCTTCTGGTGGTGCGGGACGAAGCGGTCGCGTCGGCGGAAGTTGCACCGAAGGCGGAGATTGTGGAACTGGGGAAACGGGACTTTTCGCTGGTCGGAAGCAGTGAGAATCTGCTGACGCTGGAGTATTGCGATTATTCTGTGGATTCGGTGCCGACCGGAAAGCAGGAATATATTCTGAGTATTCAGGATCGACTGCTGGAATTGCGTCGGGATGCGCGTGTGGAGATGCGTTTCTCGTTTGAATGCGCGAAGGATTTCCACCCGGACAAGTGTTTCGACTTGCTGATGGAGGCGCCGGAAAAATATACGATTGAGCTCAACGGCATTCCGGTGGAGAATCGTTCGCACGGCTGGCTTTTTGATCGCGCGTTTGAACGCATTGATCTGGCAAAGGCGGTGCGGCCGGGGAAGAACGAACTGAAATTGTCGATTCTGTTTCACCAGTCGGACGCGGTTTTCGCGGCGATCGAGCGCGCGCGGGTCTTTGAGAGTGAAAAGAATAAACTGACGTTTGACACGGAGTTGGAGGCAATTTATCTGGCCGGTGATTTCGGGGTGTCTTGCGACGGAGCGTTTCAGAGTCTGGACCGCAATGCGTTGCGCTATTGCGGAAAGTTTCAGATCGTGTCCGCGCCGAAAAAGATCCAGATCGACCGGATTGTCGAGCAGGGCTATCCGTTCTTCTCCGGATCGATGACGTTGGAGACGACGTTTGAAGCGGTCGCGGGGAAACGGTATTGTCTGAGTTTCCTCGAGCTTTGGGCGACTTATGCGGGGATTGAAGTCAACGGTGTGGATTGCGGGAAGATGTTCTGGGAGGATTATGCAATCCTCGTACCGGAAAAAGCGGTGCGCCCGGGGCTCAATCGGGTTAAGGTGCGTCTGGTCGGGTCGCTCCGGAATATGCTGGGACCGCATCATCTGGCCGAAGGCGAGTCCTATACGGTGTCGCCGGGATCGTTTTATCGCGATCAGGGGGTATTCCGGTCTGAAACGAGGTCGGATTGGTTGGATGATTCATATTGTTTCGTCCGGTTCGGCGCACGATAGAACCCGGATGGATCACCCCGGGGGAGAGAGATGCACGAAGAAGCGATGGATAAGACAATGGTTCTGAATCAAGATGGCTCGAAGGCGGAAGATGCCGATGAGCCGATGCATTCCACACCCCCGGTGTCGGCAAAAATCGGGCAGGTGGCGGATCGCTTCACCATGGGGAGGCGGTTTGCCGCCGGAGGCTACGGAGAGATCTTTGACGCCGGAGACCGCCTCTTCGAACGATCCGTGGTCATCAAGAAACTGCGCCCGGAATTATTGTCGAACCCGCAGGCTATCGAGCGTTTTTGGAAAGAGGCGAAGCTTCAGGCGCAGTTGGATCATCCGTCGGTTGCGCCGATTTATGATCTGGGAACCGACGACGGCGGCAATCTCTATCTGGCAATGAAGAAAATCGAAGGCGTGACGCTCAAAACGATCATCGAACGCTTTCGGAAGTTGGCGCTGGCGGGGAAACTCTCCGTGGGGGCGTCGTCGAAGTCGCTGGCCAACCGGCTGGATTTTTTCCGTCGGCTGTGCAATGCGGTGGATTTCGCGCACAATCACGGGATTGCACACTGCGATCTCAAGCCGGAAAACGTGATGCTCAGCGCCACCGGAGGACTGTGTTTGATGGATTGGGGGTGCGCGTGCGCGCTTGACTCGGAACGCGAAGGAAATCTGATCGGCACTCCCGCTTATCTTGCGCCGGAGTGTTACGAGGATCGCAAAATTCATCGATCCCGGGATCTTTTCGCATTGGGCGTCATTCTGTTCGAGCTGGTTTCGCTCAAGGAACCGTATCGCGCAGCGACCCCGACGGAGGTCGCCCGGAAAGTTCGCCGAGGGGAAATCTCCGACAACGCGTCCGATGCCGCGGGGCGGCGTATTCCCGATGAATTGCAGAAAATCATCCAGTGCTGCATCGAGGTGGATGTGTCGCGCCGGTATCGGACGGTGCGGGAGTTGAAGCTGGATGTGGAGAATTATCTGTTTAACCGGGAGGTGTCGGTGGCACCGGATTCGCCGATGCGAAAACTTTCCCGGATCATGTATCGGCATCGGATCCTGACGACGGTGATTCTGGCGGCGCTGCTGATCGGGTTCCTCGGCTGGATCGGATTGGAGGGATACCGCCGGTCGGTGATCCGGCGGGAATTGGCCGAATGGAACTACGCCAATCTCTTGTTTCAGCAGCGCAGCGACGAGCTGGCCGGAGCATTGGATCGGGGCTTTCTGGCATTGAAATCGCAGCTGCTGATGCTGGCGGCCGGAATGCGCGATGCCAAGGGGGACGAAGAAGAGCCGCTGCCGATTTATTCGACGGAGGACTTCCGAAGCGCGGCAACGCAGCCGGAAGATATGGCCGATTCCGCGGCCTATTCGCAGAAGATCAGTTTGAGGCACCCGATGGTGTATCTGCCGGGCAAGATGGACAAGGCTGCGGCGCGGAAAATTCTCAAATTCAACCGTTCGTTAGCCTCCCAGCGGCTGCTTCTGTTGCTGGGCGGAGGCGAGGCATCGGTCGGATGTCCAGACACCTTTTCGGAGACGAATAAACGCGAATTTCTGCGGAAAGGGGGAGTGGTTCGGCGGGTTTTCAGCGTATATTTTTCGGGCATGGTCATGGCGCAGCCGGGATATTATGAACCGATCAACGGCAGTGATGTGCTGTCCAAATGGCTGCGCAGTGAAACACATGGCGCGGTGCGCTGGGGACACCCGTATTTCGATTCCGACGGTCGTCGCATTGTCAGCTTCATGACCGATTTGTATGATCGCACGAACCGCAAAGTCGGAGTGGCGGGATTGGATATTGATATGAGCAACGGGATCGGTCAGGTTCTGGCGCAAAGCCAGCTGATGAAATCCTACGGCCAATGCGTCATCTATCTGGTCAATCGAGCCGGATCGGTGATGTATTCCTCCCGGCAGATGGAGGACCAGCCGAAGGCGGCGTTTCGCACCGGGGCGACGCCCAAACAGGGAAAATTGGAAAAGTTGCCGTTTGGAAATCTACTTGACAATATGCGCCGCGGAGGTATGACCCAGCAGATATTTTCCGATGCGGCGCACCCGGACCGTTTGATCGCCGGAACGGCGATCCCCTCAATGAACTGGTACTTCTTCGCGGTGGTCCCGCGCAAAGCACTTTATGCGCAGGAGCGGGAAAGAAACAGGCCATGAAACAGTTCGTGATCGGTTGCAGTTTGCTTGTCGCCTTTGTTGTCGCATGGATTGTGTTGCCGGACCCGTTTGCCGACGGGGCGAGCGAAGAACTGATCGAAGAGCCGCTTTTTGAGACGGAAAGCGCTCCTGCCGCGGCGGCAGCCGAGAAGCCGGAGGACGGCGCGAAAATCAAGGACCGGGAAGAGGTGATTGCGCCTTGGAGCAGCACGGCTTCTTCCGGGAAAAAAACGGACGGCATTTGTTCGTCCGCTTCGGGATTGGAGAGTGTCAGGGGCCGTTATCTGGTGCGCCGACTGGACGGGAAAAATTATGTGCTCACGGGAAATTTTCATAAATTTCTTTGCGAACGCTTTTATCTCGAGAAGGGAACGTTTCTCAAAGAGCTTGACCTCAAGCAGCCGCCGGTCAAAGCGTGGTCGCGCGAATTTCATTATAATTTCCGTTCCGCCGAGATTATTTTGAAATACCGGCCTTTGATTGCCAAAAAATTCTCCGACGGCGCCAATTTCCGTGTGGTCGCTTCCGATGGAAAGGTTGTGCCGGTCGCCGCGTTCGGCAGCTGGATCAACCCGGTCGGGCAGGCGAGATTCCCGGATTTTGCGGGGGGCGAGACGCTTACGCATAATGCCGAAGTGGCGCATCATGCCTATTTTGCTTTCGCGGAGGCGCTCAAGCCGGGGGATTACACGGTGGAAACCCCGTTTGGCGAGAAGGTTCCCTTCACCGTGCGGGGCAACGGGGAGGATCGATCCTGGGCAATCAAGTATAACCAGGTGGGGTATCTTCCCGAAGCGGGACGGAAATTTGCTTACGCCGGAAGTTGGCGGGGAACGCTTGGGGCGTTGCCGACCGGCGACGCGGTCAATCAGTTTTTCACCCTGCGCGAAAGCGTGACCGGCAAGGAGGTTTTTTCCGGCCAGATGCAGCGGCGGATCAATGACGCGGATGCTTCGGGGCGGGGGACTTTCACCGGAGAAGAGGTGCTGGAATTGGATTTTTCCGCGTTCCGTCGGCCGGGGCGGTATTATCTTGCGCTGCCGGGAATCGGAAGAAGCGGAGATTTCAGCATCGGCCAAGCGACCGCGGGAGAAGCCTTTTATCTTCATGCGCGCGGTTTGTATCACAAACGCTGCGGGATAGCGAAGTCGCGTCCGTGGACGATGTGGGAGACTGGAAGCTGCCATAAAGACACCTATCGGGGCGTTTTTTCCCCGCATGACCGCGATTACAGTGCGAAGCGATCGGAGAAGGACCGCAAGCTCGATTACGGCTTTTTCAATGCCGATGGGAAAATCATGGGTGTGGATCATTTCCAGCTGATTGCGCAATCAAAACCCAACCCGGAGGAGGTTCTTCCCGTCTCCGGCGGATGGCATGACGCCGCCGATTACGACCGGCGTGGAACGCATTATTCTGCGGTCAACGATCTTTTGGCGGTCTATTTGATGTTTCCCAAGAATTTTACCGACGGTCAGTTGAATCTCCCGGAGAGCGGCAACGGTATTCCCGATCTTCTCGACGAGGCGTTGTGGGGCATGGAGGTTTGGCGCAAGGCGCAAAATCCGAACGGCTCGGTCGGCGGCTGGATCGAGGCGGACAGTCACCCCAAGGAGTCGGACCCGGCGAAGGATCGTCAGAAATATTACCTCTCGCTGGCGACGCGGGAATCGACGATGAACTACGCGGCGCACGCCTCGATGATGGCGCTGGCGCTTCGGGAAAGCGGTTTCCCGGAGCGATCGGCCATCTATCGGATTTCCGCGATACGAGCTTGGCTTTACGCGATCGATCCCCGGCATCGGGCACGGCACAGTTATCGTTTCCGGGATCGAAATGGGCAGGAGCAGCAGCTGGAATATCAGGAAAGCAATCTGGTTCCGCCGGAGTTGGAATTCAAGGCGGCATTCAATTTGTATGTGTTGACCGGAGAGGAACAGTACGCGGCAAAGTTGCGTGCGCTCGCCGGGAGCATGGTGCGGATTTTCCCGAATACGGGACATCAGCTTAGCCCGCTGTTTTTTACCGAATTTGCCCGCTGGCACGAGAAAGCTCCGTTTTTGGCGGGAAGCTATCGGTATTACCGTGACAACATGATCGCGCAGGCGGTGCACCGCATGGAGATGCAGGAAAAAAGCTATCCGTACCGGATCAGTTGGTATCCGCCGGGACACCCCTTTGTCAGCAATATGCCGTGGGGCAATTATCATCCGCTCAATCGCGCGCGAACTTTTGTGGCGGCATGGTACTTGACTGGGGAGGACAAATTTCGCGACGCGGCGGCGATTGCCAACGATTTTCACAACGGCGCCAATCCGTTGGGGGTGACGATGACCAGCGGATTGGGGGAAATTTATCCGGTTCGTTTCCTCGATCTGATCTCCTATTCGGACAAGGTGGGGGAATTCGTGCCCGGAATCACGCCGTACGGCAATAATTACCGGATTCCGCGCGGGGATGTGGCATTGGCGCACGGCCTTTTTTATTCGGGGCGGCCGGATCATAATTTTTCCGGCGGGGCGGCAACGGTGCTGCCGGACGCGTTGACCGGCGGAAAGTCTTTGGACCGCGAGAGTACGGCGAAAATCTTGTCGGCGACATGGCCGGTCTGGCGGCGCAACGGCAATGTCGAAGCGTACACGGTGGCCGCCAGCGAATATACCGTCAACGAGACCATTGCGCCCGCGGCGGCGGTTGCCGGTGCGCTGATGGGACATGGATTCACGCCTTCAGAGTCGCTCAAGGAGCGCAAACCGGCGCAGCGCCTCAAGGAACTGCCCGGATTTATGCCGTTGCCGTGAGGTTTTGCATCGGCGTTGCAATCGGTCGTTCCGTCAATAGAACTGATAATCCAAATAGCGGATGAGGTTGTTGTCCGGGCCGGTGACGTCGAATCCGGAGAAACATATGTCCAGTCGCTTGGACGGTCTGCGGTCTTCGCTTGGCGCGTAAATTCGGACGGTGTAATTGCCGCTCTCGTTGCGCCGGAATTTGCTGCGGATGCTTTGATAAAGCAATTCATCGACAGTGTCGGAGAGAAGCGTCTTTTCTTTTTTCACAGTCTCCAGCGCTTCGAGAATTTCATCGATCTGGCTGGATTCCAGACTTGGCAGATATGTTTCCAAGAGCGTGCGGTCGGCGGAAAAGACGCTTGGCGTGCCGGAGAGATTCGCCAGATTTTCCGGCGGGATCAGCCGCACGTTGGACAAAATTCCATATTGATCGGGCCGGACCAGCTGCGTAAAATCCTCGATGTAAAACAACTCTTCGCGCATTTGCATTGCGGCGTTGCGGGGGAGGGGGGCTTTGCCCGCCTGTTCGTAATCGCCGGATTCCATGCCGTCGGTATTGATGTCGTCGTTGCTGTCGTTGTAATCTCCCAGCCGCGCCAGAAGGACATTGATCGCATCGGTTCTGGCGTCGTCCTCGGTGGAGGCGGAGAGCATCTTCTGAATGGTTTCCTTGTACTTCGAGTTGGAAAAATCAAATCCGGAAACCGCGTCGTGGATGACGAAGGAAACTTTTGTGCCATGGCAGTCGATCGTATGTTCCACGCCGTCGGAAAGGTAGCGGTCATATTCGGTTTCGGTGTAATCGACTTCTCCGGGAATCGCATCGGGATGGAGCGTGCGTTCGGCGCATAGCAGCCATAGAATCCGGTTCGCGGCGCTCTCCAGGGTATAAAAACTGCGCTGCATGGAGATTGTGCTTTTCAGATAGAACGTCTGATATTTCGCCTGCGCAACCACTGCGGCGGTCAGCAATGCCGCGGTCAGCAGCGTGACCAGGACGAGAATCAGCGCCGATCCCTCCTCGGCGCGCAAGGCGTCGTTCAACGAGGGCGCGATTGGATTTTTGTTTCTGTTTGTCATTCAGAGCACATCCGAAGTTTGACGGTTTCCCAACACGCTGTCCGCAGCGCTGCCCGCGGAACGCCGCAGCCAACGCTCCTTGCGGCCCGATTCCCATTCGACGAGCATCTGGGTGGCCAACGGCACGCCGTGATGGTCGTCCTCCACCCATTCGTCCAGAAAAGAGATGGTTTTTTCGCTGTCGCTTTCGGCGTAAAGGAAAGAGAGGTTGCGCACCTTTGTCGCCAGAACTTCCTTGGTCCATTTCTCCGGGTCGTCGGCATCGTCGTCCCACTGCAAACGCGGATAGAAACTGTACAATGCCACCAGATCGCCGTTTTCCAACCGAAGCCGCACAAAAACCAGAGCGCCTTTGTCTTTTTCATAATTGCGCCGCCGTGCGGTGAAGAATATTTCGTTGGACAGCCCTTCGAAAAGGTAATGTTTTTCATTGTTGCCGTCCAGCCATTGAAACGGGATCATATTGCGCAAAAGATTGTCCGCCACACTGTCGATTGCCCGATATTCCCGCAGCTCCGCGGCGATCTTATTCGAGCGCTCCCACCCCCGGAGAAACGCGGCGAAGGTGCTTGCCGCCAGCGCGCCGACGATGGTCAGCACCGCCATAGCGGCCATCAATTCCATCAGGGTGAAGCGATTGATTTTTTTGCGCATGAGTTTCTTTACTCCTCGGCAACCGTGTCGGCGTAACTGAAGCGGTCAACCGCCAGTTGATCGACTGTTTCGCCTGTCTTGGCGTTCAAGAGTTCGATTTTGCAGGTTTTGAGCGGAAGCTGCCCCTCCTGATTGCTCAACTCCTCCGGGAGATCGGTGACATCCTCGTAGCGGCATTCGATCCTGTATTGTGTGGAATCAAAAAAATCCAATGGAATCGACGGCGCTTCGTCCCCGGCTTGCAGCAGAAGGTACTCCGCCGCCTGCATGAGTAGATGCGTCCGTTCCCATTTTTCTCTGGCGTCCGCCAGCTTCTGCTGCGAACTTGTCAGCAGCTGCAACGTCCCGACCACGCCGAGCGAGAGGATCGCCATCGCAACGACAACTTCGATGAGCGTGAACGCATTCGTATGTCGCTGGTTTTGTCGGCAAAGCTTACCAAATAATTTCATTATCAGTGTACAATCCTTGCGTAACGATCCTGACATTCCCGTCCGGTGACAATTCCGGTCAGCGCAGACGCGCTGAAAATTCGCGCCTGCGACTTGCATTCGAGCCGCAACTCTCCGGTTCCCGCGGCCGCGCCGTCCGGGAAGAAGTGGAACATCGTCCGCAACGAGTCTTTGAGATCCGGCTCCGGGAGTTCCTCGAGATTTGCAAACTCCAGCTCGTCCGGGAGTTTCCACTCTAATTGAAGCGGTTCCAACTCCGGTGTGCCGGAGTCGGCAGTGTTTGTTTTTTGGGGGGATTTTTCCTCTTCGTTCGGATCTTCTGGAATCAAATTTTCAGCGAAATCAGCCTTGAAGCGTTTGTTTTCCGCGTCAAACGCGACGATCACGTCCCGGCCTTCCTCCGTCGCGCGGAATCGCGCTCCGGCGCAGAACGCTTCAAATTCCGCGCCCGCCCGTTCGAGTTTGCGTGCCGGAGATTCCTCTTTCAAGACGGCAACTGCCAATGTCGCGGTCAGAAAAAGAATCGCCATGACAACGATCAATTCCAACAGCGTGAAGGGGAAGCGGGGGCTTCCTGCTTTGCGGTTGCTCCACAGATTATTTTTATTGTTCCAGCACATAATTGGCGAGATCTGCATTTTCTCCGGTGCCGCCGGGTTGTCCATCGGCGCCGTAGCTGACCAGATCGAAAGCGCCGTGTTCGCCGGGGCAGGTGTAGACGTAATCGTTGCCCCAGGGATCTTTGGGAACCGCCGGCTGGATGTAGGGGCCGTCCCATTTTTCATTTTGCGAAACGTTTTCCAGAAGCGCTTTGAGACCGGATTCCCCGTCGGGGTAACTGCCGACGTCCAGACGGTAGGCGGTCAAGGCCTCTTCCAAAACCTTGATCTGCGTTTTTGCCGCGCTGATATTTGCTTTCTTGATGTAATTCAGATACATCGGCGTGACCGTTGAGGCCAGCAGCGCCAGAATGCTCATGACGATGATCATTTCAATCAAAGTGAAGGCGTTTTTGCGGCGGAGCGTTCGGATTTTTTTCATAACGAGGGTCCTTTCTGAGTGATCGAGTTGATTTCCATCATTGCCACGAAGATAGATACCACGACAATTAACACCACAATGGCGAGAAATACAATGACCAGCGGAGTGAAAAGGTTTAAAAGCCGCTTGATTTTCGTGCGGGTGTCATTTTCCAGATATTCCGCAATATTACCGAGCATTTCTCCGACGGTTCCGGACTCTTCGCCGACCCGGAGCATCGGCGTGACGTTCGGCGGCAAAAACAAATTGTTCTTGAAGGCTGCCGAAAGTTTGTCGCCTCCGCCGATCTGACGCTCAATGCCGAGAAAGCCCTCGGCAATGACCGGATTGCCGATCACTTTGCGCGCGATGCCCAGCGACCGGATGATCTCGACATGGTTGCCGATCAAAATTGCCAGCGTCCGCAAATACCGGCACATTTCCAGATCGACGGCCAGCGATCCGACAATCGGCAGTTTCACATAGAACGCTGAAATTCTGCGATGCAGTTCTTCTTTTCCCCAAGTTTTAAGGAGCATTAGATAGGTTCCGACCATCCCCAGCGGCACCAGCCACCAGGCGATTTTGAAGAGGTTGCTCAGCGTCATTAGAAAATCGATCGACGGCGGAAGCGCGCGCCCCATATCCAGAAAAATTTTTGCGAAACGCGGCACGAAAACCGTGAACAGCAGCACCGTGACCATCGCCGTGACCGCCAGCACCGCCGCCGGGTAGATGGAACTGGAGATGATGAAATCTTTGAGCTCCTTGCTCTCCTTCATGAACTTTTCCAGCTCTCCAAAGACTTCCGGAAGACACCCCGACTCCTCCGCCGATTCGGTCAGATTCGCATAGTACGGCGGAAACAGGTCGCCGCAGGAACGCAGCAGTTCCGAAAATTTCTTTCCTTCATGCAGTCCCTGTCGAAGCGAATTGACAAACTCCTTCTGACTGCCATGCGCCCCTTCCGCCAGAATCGCCAGCGCTCTTTCCAGCGGGATTGAGGCGGTGAGCAGCGGCCGCAGTTCCCGTGTGAACACGGTCGTGTCCACTCCTTTTCGGCGCGACGCGACTACGCCGGAAGCGGAACTTTCTCCGAGAAAACGTACCGGCACAAGTCCGCGCATCCGCAATTTTTCACAGGCGGCGGCCCGGTTGTCCGCTTCGAGGAGGACTTCGGCGGTTTTTTCCCCCCGGCCTGCCGCGAGATATTTGTAGAGTGCCATTGCCCTGCGTTTCCTTACATTTCGGCCGCCGAACGGTTCAATTCCTCTTCGGTGGTGACTCCGGCGGCGACTTTCTTGCGTCCGTCGTCCAGCAGTGTGGTCATGCCGTGCCGCACGGCGATCTCTTCCAGAACCGAGCTGGACACGCTGCGGTTGACCGCGTCGCGCAATTCATCGTTCATGATGAGTAGTTCGAAGATTCCGCAGCGGCCTTTGAATCCCGAACCGTTGCATTTGCGGCAGCGGCTTTGGTCCGCATGACTTCCTTTCCCGTGGCATTCGGGACAGAGCTTGCGGACGAGGCGCTGGGAAAGAACGCCAGCGAGCGCCGAGGAGACGAGGAAATTTTCGACTCCCATATCCAGAAGTCTTGTCACCGCGCCGACGGCGTCGTTGGTATGTAGCGTGCTGAGCACCAGGTGTCCGGTCAGGGCGGCGTTGATCGCAATGTCCGCGGTTTCCCGGTCGCGGATTTCTCCGACCAGAATGATGTCGGGGTCCTGCCGCACGATGCTGCGCAACCCGTTGGCGAAGGTGACGCCGATCTTGTGATTGATCTGCATCTGGCACAGCCCTTGCATCTTGTATTCGACGGGATCTTCGATGGTGATGATCTTTTTCCGGCTGTCGTTGAGCTGCGAGATCACGCTGTACAGCGTGGTTGTCTTGCCGGACCCGGTCGGGCCGACCACCAGAATCATGCCGTGGGGGATGGCAATGAGCCTTCGGAAAAGTTCCAGATGCGCCTGATCCATGCCCAAAGTGGTCAGATCGAAGGTGACGGACTCCTGATTGAGCAAACGAAGGACGATGCTTTCCCCGGTGAGAATCGGAATGGTGCTGATTCGCATGTCGATGGTCTGGCCGTTGAGCGTGACGTTGGTTCGACCGTCCTGCGGAAGTCGGCTTTCTGCGATGTTGAGGTTGCCGATCAGTTTGATGCGGGAAGAAATCGCCGGGAACTGTCCGAGCGGCGCACTGAGAATTTCCGTGAGCACGCCATCCACCCGGCAGCGCACGGAGACGACCTCTTCCCCCGGCTCGATATGAATATCGCTGGCGCCCAGTTCAATGGCGCGAGTGAAAATGTCGTTGACCAGACGCACGATTTTCGCTTCTCCGGCGAGAGAACGCAGCAGGTCTTCCTCGCTGTCGGCGGAGTTGCTTGCGTCATCGCCAAGACTTTGAATTTTGCTCAGCAGCCGTTCGATAAAGACTTTTCTGGCAAAAAGAAACGTCAATTTTTTATGTTTGAGCGCCTCCAGCTGCATGGCGATTGCGCCGATGTCGTAGGGATCCGCCAGCAGCATTTCCACGGAATCTTCCCGCTCCCCCGATACAAAACAGCAGTGCGTGCTGCAAAATTCCAGCATACCCGGATCAAAGCGTCCGACCGGAGTAAATTCCTCCTCGTCCACGCAGCCAACCTCGAAGATCTCCGCGAAAAGTTTGGCCAGCTCTCCATCGGAGATCTTGCCGGATTCGACTAGGAGCTGATCGCTTGCGCGTGACGGACGGGTGGGGTATTCCGCTCGGGTCCCCAACCGGCGCGCGATTTCCTGAAGCCGTTCTTCGAAAGTTCCTTGCATTATTCCCAAAACTCCTTGGTCAGCAACACATTGGTGCGGTTTCTTCCGCTGATGGCATTCTGATCGCCGAGCGCCTTTTCAAAGTCGTTGATGGCGGTGATCGCGTCGTTGTAGCGTTTGAGCATTTCGTCCACGGGACTTTTTTCATTGACGATGTAGCCGGTGACCATCACGAGAATTTCGGAGCGTTCGACCTTCGCCTCGGTTTTGCCGAGGAGCCGCCGCAGAAACGGAATGTCGTTGACCAGAGGGATCGTCTTGAGATAGTCGTTGCGTTTCTCCTGAATGAGTCCGCCCATAATCATGGTTCGTCCGTTGGCGATGGTCATGCTCGTTTCCAGAATCCGCTGATTGATTTCGGGAGAATCAATGGAGGTGGAGGTGGTGTTCTGGGTGGCCGAGGAGAGTTCCTGCTTGATGGCCAGAGAAATCAAATCGGTGCTGGTGATCTGCGGAGTCACCGTGAGAATGATGCCGGTGTTTTTGTAGGTGTAATTCTGTAAAAGTTGATTGTCGCTGGAGGTGTTGGTAATGCCGCTGGTGATGATCGGAATGTCGGTGCCGACATTGATGCTCGCCTCGGTGTTGCTCGACACCAGAAGCTGAGGACTGGACAGAACCTTGATTGTCGTGTTGCCCGCCAGCGCGCGGATGTATCCGAATTTATTGGCGGGATCGTTGGGATTGGTGATGCCGATGGTCAACCCTTCCTGCTGCGCGTCCGGGGTGGCGCTGCCGTAATTGGTCCCGATCATGCTCCCGATCCCGTTGCCGGAGCCGACCATCGAAAATTCCAGTCCGAACTGCGTCGACTCGGTCAGGGTGACCTCCACCACCAGCACCTGAAGGAGAACCTGCGGCGGCACGACATCCAGCCGGTTCAACAGCGCTTTGATTGAAGCATAGGTGCGCGGGGTGGTCCGGATGACCAGCCGGTTGAGAATGCCGTCGGCAAAAACTTTGACGGTGGTGGCGAAAATATTGCTGTTGCGGTCGGTCGACGTGGCGGTGGTGCTTTTGGCCGCATTGGACGTGCCGGAGGTGTTGCGGTTCGCCTGCGTTGTCTGCGAAGAGCTGGTGCGTTGACTGGAAATGGTGTCGGTGCGGGTGACTCCGGTGTTGGTGTCGATGGTGAGGCTCGCGCCCTGGGTTTCATAGATGACCGCCAGCGCCTGTGCCAGCTGGGACGCCTTGCTGTGGGTCACTTTGTAAACGAAGACCCGCTCTTCGTCGATGGAGTCGCTGCTGTCGAGAATGCTGATCCACTGGCGAATCACATTGAGCGCTTCCTGCGTGGCGGCGGAAACGACGATCAGGCCGAGCCGGTCGACTCCGGCCAGTCGGATTGCGCCGGTCGGCTCCGTCCGGTCGGTATCCTTGGTTACGACGAATCCGAGGACGGGGAGGGCGTTCTTGAGTTCTTCGATGAGTTTTGACGGAAGGACGTTGGTGCAGAGCATCGGAAGTGCTTTCCAGTTGGCCTTGGCGTTGCGGTCGATCACTTCCAGAATGGCCTTGACTTTCGCGACGTTGTCGGGCGCGTCACAGACGAGGATTGCGTTGGGGGTGGTCAGTTCCACGGCGACGGCATCTTTGGAGAGGAATGCTTTGACTTGGGCTAGGACTTCTTTGGCTGTCACGGACTTGAGCGCGTGGAAATAGATTTCCGCATTTTGCGCTCCGGGGGTCAGCGGCTGCATGGCCAGTTTGCTTTTTGTGGTGATTTTGACCAGAGAATCTTCGGCGGACGCGACGGCGTTGGCCACGGAAAGCATCCGTTCGAAGGCGGCGAAAAGCTCTTTGCGGGTGAGTTTGCTGTTGATATTGAGTGTCACGGTACCTTTGAGGTCGTTGTCGGCCACGAAGTTGAAGTTGAGCACGTCGGCGAATGCGCCGAGGACATCGAGCAGCGGAGCGTTATTGAAGACCAGCGAGACCGAAAGCTCTTCGTCGCTGTTGAGCAGAATCAAGTCGTCATAGAAGTGCCGCACGGTCGATGGAGCGGGCACGGCCACTTCGAAAAGTTCCTGTTCGGTGACGGGGGAATTTTTCTGCTTTTGGGCGGCATTTTTTAAGGATGGGGAATCTTTTTCCAGTTCGGCGAGCTTCTTGGCGACGACGGATGCGACATTGTTGGAAACCGGGGAAACTTCTTCTTCCGACAACGTCTCCCGGGCAAAATCATCGCGGGTTGTTCCTTTTTGGATAAAATCGAACCGGTGTGTTTTTGCCTCTTCGGGGTCTTCCTCCTCGAAGAAATTGCAGGAGCAGCAAAACAAAGCGCACAGGATTGCCGTCGCCGACAGCCGCAGCGTCGTTATTCCAGCATTTTTTGAGTGAGGAATCATCATTGGGAATATCCTTTCCAGTCCAAATATTGCAATGGATTATTGTTCTGAAGGTTGGTCATCTGCGGGTGTTGCTCCTCTGCGCTCCGCCGCGACCGGAATCCTGACGGGGGGATTGCTGCATGGAGCTACGCATCATGCGCATCATTTGCATATTCTGCATCATTTGCATGCGCTGCATATCCTGAAGCTGTTGTATGGGATTGGTGTTTCTGCGGGGATTTCCCGATGCGGCGGTGCTTGCGGCGTTCGAAGGATCGAGCATCGGAAGCGTAATCTTCTCCGAGCCCTTGGTTAAAACTGCTTCGCTGCGGGTCACCGAGATGAGTTTATAACCATTGGAAAGCGTCTCTCCAACCCGGACATATTGCTTGATTGCCAAAGTATTCTGCGTGGCGGTCGCATTTTTTGCCGTATTGGTGCGTACGTTGAGCGATCCGTTGTTTCCCCGACCGGGGAAGCCTCCCCCGGGAGGTGCGCCGGGAGTGCCTCCTTGTCCTGGATTGGGCTGCGGGGGCCCGTTGAACGATCCTTGCGGCGCGGCGCCGTCGGGGGGACCCCACATGCCCATCATAAATCCGCCACGGCGCGCGCCCGAGGTTTTCTGGGTAATGATCGCGCCTTCGATCTGACCGATGCGAAACGTTCCGACCAGTCCGAGTTCGACGCGAGCGTTTCGGGCGCCCGCGACGGTGGCGGAGGCGCACCGTTCGCGATTGAAAATGTTCTTTGCGGGGATGAGGGCAATGGATTCTTCCAGCGACGGAAAATTTCCTTTTGGAACGAGCGTGCCGGAGCTGCCGGTGGAAACTTTGGTATTTTTGGCGGACGTTTTTTTGACGACGGTGAATTTTGATTGCCGGTGGGTTCTCTCCCAGGGCAGGAAGCTGGCGGCAAGAATAAGACCCAGAATCAAGTTTGCGGCAATGAGCAGCAATCTCATTTTGTCGCCTCCTTCCGGGCGGAATCCGGTTGCTTGCCATCGTACCCGATGAGCCGGAGGACGCCATTGCACATCAGGGAAGAATCCTGATCGGCTGTGTTGCCGCGTCCCGGACGAAATCCGATGCGCAGATCCAGCCTCCGCCAGCCCATTGCGGGGGATTCCGCGGCGATCCGGCGGAGAAAATCGGTGATGATTTCGATGGTTCCGACCGCTTGAATATCGATCTCCGCATAGAACAATTCGGGATTGATCCGGCTGGTGCGTACACTGCCGAGGTTATTGACCGTGAGATTTGCGCCGGTGGCAGCGTTGCGCACCCGGACGCGAAATTCGGTCTCCACATCGCCGTCCCGTTCGGGGGTCCAAACGGTTTCGCGCATGGTCTTGTAACGTTTTTTCAACGCGTCGAACTCTTTGATCTTCGCGGTGAGTTCCGTATTTTCCTGGGATAGTTTTTTCAGTTCGGTTCTCTTCCTCTTGAGATCCGCCGCGTCCGGAAAGAGCGTGTCCGAGGGCGCAATCCAAATGGACAGCAGAACGATCCAGAAGACGGCCAGCGCGATCCAGGCAATGGTTTTTCCTCGCTTGGTGGCGAGAAACGCTTTGAGTTGGTCTTTCATTTCGTTCTGGCCTTCGACTTGGGTTTGACGACCTCTTCCGGGGGAAGCAGTTTCATGGAAATCATACTGATTGCGTTATTGTTCTGCCGTTGTTGAAGCTGCCCGATTTTCCAGTAGGAGAGCTTGCGGATTGCGGCGGGAAGTCCCGGATCTGTTGATTCGCTTTGGAGCATGAGATCGACGGAATTTTCGCTCCAGCGCAGCGACATGACTAGAACGTTGTCCGGGAGCACCTCGGAGAGCGCGCCAAGTTTCCGCAGGAGATCCATCTCGCCGGGAACAAGCGTTGTGACTCGTTGAAGCTCTTTGAGTTCCTTATCGGAACGCCGCAGCTTCTCTCGCATGCGATTGTTTTCCTGACGGGTTTGTGCGAGCTGGGCGACCAGCTTTTTGTACTCGCGGTAATCGGACGCCCGTTGGGTGCCGATGGTCGAAAAACAACGCAGCAGCATTGCCGCTGCGAGGATCGCGAAAAGAATCAGATGCTTGCGGAGTCTGCGCGGGCGCAGCGATTCCGGGACGATCGCGCGGAAACGATTTGACGCGTTGTGGCTTTCCGGCGTAATCAGGTATTGTGCGGTGAGGAGTGCTTCAAAATACTCGTTTGTGCTAAACTTTTCTTCCGGAGGAAGTTCCAAGGTTTTTCGGAAATTGTCTTCATGCCATTGCGTCGGCGTCTCCCCCGGCTCCCATGCGCCCGCGACAAAATGGTATCCCGGCGTGAGATGCGGAAGGGTAATTCCCGGCGCATTCTTTGCACCCATCGCCATCAATGGATACAAAAAGAGATCGATTTTCAGCCGGTTTAGCGAAAAAAACGATACGTAACGATCGAAACTTTTCGCCTCCGCAGCGTAGACATTGTAGCAAATAGATCCGGTGTGTTCCTCTGCGTTCTGTGTCGGGCAATCCGCGTCGCTGCCGGAGCCGACTGTGACCGGCGCAAATTCCAGCAGCGGCGCCAGCGGCGGAGCCAGCATTCTTCGGGGCAGTTCCAGTTCGATTGCTTCTTTTGTCTCGCGGGGGCGCAGCTCGGGAAGTTCCATCTGAAAGAAACAGCCGCCTTCCAATGCTCCGGTGACGAAGATCATCTCGCGCTTGTGAATGGCAAGGGCTTTGCAAACCTCCGCAAGGGCCGGCGCGGCGGCTCCCTCAATCGTTTTGGCCGACGCGAAATCGCTCAGAACGTATCTCCCCTGTCGGCGGCGGCAAAAGCGGAGCGCTTGAACCGCGTCCGGCAGTACGGCGATCAGGATGAAATTACCGAGGGATGTCAGGTGCATGAGCGGGGACTTTCCAACGTAGAGGTTTTGGGGACGCTGACGGTCAATTTTTCTCTTGCGATTTCTTCTCTTCGCGCAAGCGCTCCATCAGCTGATTCATCTCTGTCTTGGCCTGTTCGGGATTGGTCCGGCGCAGCTTCTGAATTTTTGCGAAATCTTCGGGGTAGCGCGTGCGCAATTCGCGGAGCATCCGGGTTGGGTTCTCGCGCGGACCGCGTTCTTTTTCCGGGGCAAAATCCGGCGTATTGTGCATTGAGCGTCCCCCTTCGCGCGGATTGCGCGGGGCCATATTCAAGGTGATGTCCGCTTTTTTTGCCAATTCCATCAGCATTTGCCAACCTTCGCGGGGATTTTCGCTGCGCAGTTTTTCAAACTTGGCATATTCCTCAGGATATTTCGCTTGAATGACGGCGATCGCTTCATCGCGGGTGAGGGGGAGTTTGATGTTGGCTTTGGTCGCGAGCGAACGTAATTTTTCGAGGGTGGCCATGCGTTCTTTTTCGATTTCCGAAAACTCTTTGGGGAATTTTGCCTTGAGATTGCTCTCGGCCTCTGCGCGTTCATCGCGTCGCGGAGTCGGACGATCTGCGTTGCGGCGATTCCCGTTGCGATTGTTTCTGCGGGCTTGGTTTTTCGCTTCGGAGGAGGGGGCGTCCGGGGGGACGGACGGCAGGTCGGCTCCGCAGAGGATGGTTGTTCCGGTCAGGATGGCGGCGGCGCAAAGAAGCATGAATTTTGTCTTCATGAGAGAAGCTCCTTGGTTGAAATCATTCTGTTGTAGAAAAAAACGGGAGAAGTGTGGTCTTTATTGTGTAAAAATAGGAATTTTTCCTAGAAAAAAGCAAAATTATCGAATTGTACCATCGCCGCAGGTGCAATGCAAAAAATCGAAAAGCCCCGGATTACAGATGTTTTTTCTGAAAAAAAACGTTTTTGTGCGAAATCGGCCTTGACATTTTTCGAATGCAGCGCTATTTTCATCTCCAGAAAGCAGGTTCATCTCTGAACAATAAAAACAAAAGAGAAGCCAGTTTACTGGCGGCTCTAAAGTCCTGAGTGTCGAGAGGATACGGCCTGCTTTCTTTTTTTTTGCGCACGTTTGGCGATCCGGGGGAAATCCCGGATCGTTTTTTTTTTTGCAGACATGGGGGGACGCTATTTCCGATCGCAAGAATCCCTTCGTTCCGGCGGAACGAGCTCAAAAGACGCTGAAGATCAGGATTCGGCAATGACGGCCGCCGCCGTGCGGACATTGCCGAACGGCGCACTCACTTGAACGCCCGCGACCGTGCCGCGGATCGCCTCAATGGCTTCCCGCGCAATCGCGATTCCTTCCCGCTTTTGCGTCTCTTTGTCCGCGCCGGAGGCCATCCGACGCATCACTTCGTCCGGGACAACCACGCCGGGAACTTCGTTGCGCATAAATTCTGCGTTGCGCAAGCTGGCCAACGGCCAGATTCCGGCGATGAAGGGGATTTTGACCTTTCCTTCCCGCTCGACACGGGCGATCAGGCGAAGAAGCGGTTCCACCGCAAATACCGGCTGGGTGATGACGAAATCCGCACCGGCTTCAATTTTTTCCATCAATCTGCGAAATTCCCGTTCGGGATCGATCGCGCTCGGGTCCGCGCCGACTCCTGCGACGATCTTGGCCGGTGCGCCGACCGATTTTCCGCCGATGTCAAGACCGATTGCCAGTTTTTCGGCAATCTTGACCATCCCAATCGAATCGACGTCAAAAACCCCGGAGCTGAACGGGTAATCGCCGAGTTTCGGCGGATCTCCGGTGATGAAAAGAATATTATTGATCGATTTGCAGGCGCAGCCGAGCAGCTCCGACTGAATGCCGATCAAACTCCGATCGCGTCCGCACAGGTGGAGAATCGGCTCGATGTGCGCCTTTTCTTGAATTTCAATGGCGGTAATCAAACTCGAAATCCGGCAACTTGCCCGCGGACCGTCAGGAAGATTCACCGCGCAGAACCCGGCTTCTTTGCAGAAAATCGCCTTTTCCACCGTTTCTTTCAGATCGAACCCGCGCGGGGGCGTGATCTCCACTGATCGAATCCATGTGCCGTTGGCAAGCATCTTCCCCAGATTGGAACACTCCGCCAAGGGGATCGGCGGAAAGGTTTTTTCTTCGTAGACCGCTTCGGCACCGGTATTTGCATGGCGTGTCTTGGCCAGGGGCTTTACGCTTCTTGCCATCTCCGCAATATGCTCCGGCCCGATTCCGCAGCAACCGCCGACCGCCCGGGCGCCGAGTGCGACATATCGCAGGGCGTAAGTCGTGAAATATTCCGGGCTGGCCATATAAATCATGCGGTTGTCCACATGCTTGGGGACTCCGGCATTCGGCTGTACGACAATGGGTAGACTGGTTACCGTGCGCAACACTTCAAGCGCTTCGAGCGTGCTGTCCGGCCCCGCTCCGCAATTAATGCCCAACGCGACCGGTTTCTGTTGGAACTGTGCAATTTTCGCGATGATCTGGCTTGCCGGTTCGCCTTTGCCGACGGTGCTGCCGTCGCGCTCCAGAGATAAACTGACCATGTATGGCAGCGTGCCGGTTTGTGCCGCTTCCAGCGCCAAGCCCAAATCTTCCACGCTGGGAAGCGATTCGAACAGCAGAAAATCCGCTTCGGACAACGCCGCAATCTGTTCGGAAAGCATCTCCACTCGTCTGGCATGTGTGGTTTCGGTCGGAACTTCTCCCAACGGGCCGATGGAGCCGGAGATCAGAATTGGCGAGTCCCCGGCGGCTTCGCGGGCCAACCGCACCGCGGTGCGATTGATCGCGGCAACCTGATCGGCCAGACCGAAATGCGCGAGTTTGTTGTAGTTTGCTCCGAAGGTGTTGGTCGTCAGCACGTCGCAGCCAGCCTGCACATAGGACTCATGGACTTCCAGCACTGATTTCGGTGCGGTCAGGCAAAGATTTTCAAAGGAGGCGTTGACGAAAAAGTTTCGCTTGTACAGCTCGGTTCCCATCGCTCCGTCGAAAATCAGAATTTCCGACGTCAATCTTTCTCCGATGGTCGCAGTATGCATCTTTTTCTCTCCTCGTTTGTCGAAAAAAAAGACCCGCAGCGCAAATAAAATCACGCGGCGGGCCGACGCTTGACGGCTACAGATTTTTGCCGGTCAACGCGCGATAGGCTTCCAGATATTTTCCGGTTGTCTTGCTGACAACTTCGCCCGGGAGTTCCGGGGCGGGGGGATTCTTGTCCCAATTGAGCGTTTCCAGATAGTCCCGGACAAACTGTTTGTCCAGACTGACCGGACTGGTGCCGATCTGGTAGCTTTCCTTCGGCCAGAAACGGCTGGAATCCGGAGTCAACACCTCATCAATCAGGATGATCTGCCCATCGGGAAGCTCGCCGAATTCAAACTTGGTGTCGGCCACAATAATTCCGCGGGACTGTGCATAATCGCGAGCGCGGGTGTAAATGTCCAGCGCCATGCGCCGGATCGTTTCCGCCTTCTCTTTGCCGAGCTTCGCGACAACGCCTTCGAAACTGATTGCTTCGTCGTGCTCTCCGACGGCCGCTTTGGTAGACGGCGTAAAGAGCGGCTCGTCAAGCTTTTCCGCCTGACGGTACCCTGCCCGAAGCGAGATGCCGGAGACCGGCTTGCCTGCCCAATAATCCTTCCAGCCGCTGCCGACCAGATATCCGCGCACGATGCATTCGATCGGGAGTACTTTGGCTTTGCGCACGATCATCGAACGTCCCGCCAGATCTTTAGCGTAGGGCTTGAGTTCCTCACGCGTGGTGACATCCGCACTGATCAGATGATTCGGCACGTCTTTGAGGAAGTCAAACCAGAAGAGGGAGATCTGCGTGAGCACTTCCCC
>JAQUYX010000181.1 GCA_028691615.1 Victivallaceae bacterium | reverse complement strand
GAATTCGTCTGGGTCACGCCCGAAGAACTTCATGACGCCTATATGCTCCCCAGCGCGTTCTCCGCACTGCTGCCCCACCTTGCCGATTGAGCATGAGTTGGATGCGAGAAGGGAAAAAATGGGCACAAAAAAAACCGGAGTCCCGCGCAGAAAAAAACGCAGTTTCCGGTCTTTTCAAAGAGCAATCAAACGATCGCTCAAGCCGCTTACAGGCTGATCGCCTCGCAGGGGCACTCGCCGACGCAAGCGCCGCACTCAATGCACTCCGCCTCGTTCACCACGGCTTTGCCGTCTTTCATCGAAATCGCACCGACGGGGCAAGCCCCGACGCAGGTTTCGCATCCGGCACACTTCTCGCTGTCAACTTTCGCAGCCATCATTCACCTCTCTTGTGTTGCTGTTTTGGCACATACTTTATCCGGAAAACCGGATCCACGTTAAGGGTACCTCTATTAATTGGCTTGAGCGAATAAAGCTGTGGATCATGCCTCAAGGACGAGATTTTGTAAGTCCTTTGCTAACAGCGTTAACAAAGGACGAACGAGGTCTCGTTTTTGAGCATGAGACACGGCTTTTTCGCCAAGTTTTCCAATGAATAGAGGTGCCCTTAAATCAGGCGGCACTTTTTTCCGTACCGTCTCTCTTTATAATGTAGCACGATTTCCACGGAAAATCAAGTTTTTCGCGGAAATCAACAGGCGATACTGACAAAAGTCCCGTCAATGGATTCCAGGTGGATCGGCAATGGAATGAAAATGGAGGTTTTGACTCTAGGTATGATAATCCGCATTGATTTTGACATAATCATGCGAAATATCGCAAGTCCACACATAGTAGAACCCTTCGCCCGCGTTCATGTCAATCCCAATGGTGAATTCCCGCTCCTTGACCACCGCCAAGAGATCCTTCTCGGCAGTCCCCGCATCCCCGCCCTGTCGCACCACCGCCAGAGGCCCGAAAAATACGTCAACTTTGTCCGGATCGAATTTCACCCCGGAATAACCCAGCGCGGCAATGACCCGACCCCAGTTAGGATCGTTGCCATACCACGCGGTCTTGCAGAGCAGCGAATTCGCCACCGCTTCCGCCAGCACACGAGCCTCGCCATCGCTGGCGGCATGCCGGACTTCGACGGTGACAAACTTGGTCGCACCCTCGCCGTCCATCACCATCCGCCGCGCCAGATTCATGGCGACCGCGCGCAACGCTTCGCCAAAAAGCTCCGCCTCCGCGGTTCCCTTGCGAATTTCAACACCGGACATCGCGTTGGCCATCACCACGGCGGTGTCGTTCGTACTCATATCGCCGTCCACAGTGATCCGGTTGAAGGATTTGCCGACCGCATCTTCCAGCAGTTCGGCCAGCAGCGCGTTATCCGCCTTGACGTCGGTGCAGAAGAGCGCAATCATCGTCGCGTGCATGACCTTCATATTCGGATCAATCATCCCCGCGCCTTTGCTCATCGCGCCGATCGTACAACGCTTCCCGTTGATCTCCAACGAAACCGATACATGCTTGGGCTTGGTGTCCGTCGTCATGATCGCCCGCGCGGCCTCGCATCCGCCGTCGCGCGAAAGCTTCGCCGCCGCCAAAGCCGCGCCCTTCTCAATCAGCTCCATCGGCATTTGAACGCCGATGCGTCCGGTCGAAGCAACCAGCACCTGATTTTCCGGTACGCCGATGGCTTCGCCGACCAGCCGCCGGGTCGCGCGCGCATTCTCCAAGCCTTTGGCGCCGGTGCACGCGTTGGCATTGCCGCTGTTGATCGACATGGCCCGCACAAACGGCTCGGTTTTGGCCATCTCCCGGCAAAGCTGAACCGGCGCCGCGGCAAAGACGCAGCTGGTAAAGCCTCCGGCGAAATTGGCCTCGCGCGCCGAACGAACCACCGCGTAATCGGCGGCGCCGGAGCGTTTGAATCCGGCCGTGACTCCACAGGCCTCATAGCCCAGAGCGGAAGTCACCGACCCGGTTTCATCAAGCTGAAACTCTTTATTCATCGATTTTCCCTCCATAAGTAGCCTTGACATTGATGGCGATGCCTCCGCGGGGACGGAACAGCCCGACGACCTCCGCCTTGCGCGGGCTGCAGCATTCGACCACGGCATCGAGAATCGTATTGACCGACTCCTCGTGAAACGTGTTGGCATTGCGGAAACTGTAAAGATAAAGTTTCAGCGATTTGCTTTCGACACAGAGTTTGTCGGGAATGTACCGCAGAATGATATGCCCGAAATCCGGCTGCCCGGTCACAGGACAGAGCGAAGTGTATTCCGGACAGTCGAACGTAACCACATAATCACGGTCGGCAAACTGATTTTCAAAACATTCCAGCTTGGCCTGCCCGAATTTCGCCTCGTATTTGTTTTCCGAATGCTTGAGCAGCGTAAGACGGGAAAACCGGGACGGATCGCTTTCTTTCATGTCGTATTTCCTCCGGAAAATCCTGGGTGTTAAAGAAGACAGAGATTGTCACGGTGCACAAGCACCTCGTCCGTGTCGCTGCCGATGATCTGCGCGATGGACGAACTTTGTTTGCCGATCAGCTGCCGGCACTCGTCCCCGGTGAAGTTGACCAGCCCGCGCGCAAAGGCATTGCCTTCGGAATCCAAGAGCTCCACCGCGTCTCCGCGACGGAAACTACCCTCCACGCGGGTAAGCCCGGAAGGCAGCAGACTCTTTCCGCGCAGCCGAACCGCCGTCGCCGCACCGGAATCGACCGTGAGCGAACCGCTGATCCGCGAGAAAAAACGGATAAAACGCTTGCGCCCGTGAAGATGCTTCTTCTCCGGCACAAAAAGCGTTCCGACATCTTCTCCGGCAATCACTTTTGCCAGAGTTTCGCCATTTCTTCCGTCCGCAACGCACAATGCCGCCCCGGACGCATTGGCCAACATTGCCGAACGCAATTTCGACTTCATCCCGCCAATGGAAAATTCGCCGTTGTCCGTGCCTCCGGCCAGCTCCAGAATATCATCGGTAATCCTGGTGACAATCGGAATGCGTTCGCCAAGCGTTCCATCCGCATTGCGGGAGCGCAGTCCCGACTCGGTCGTCAGAATCACCACCAGATCCGAACCGGTCACCGATGCAAGCATCCCGGCAAGAATGTCGTTGTCCCCAAACTTCAACTCGTCCACGGAAACCGAATCGTTCTCGTTAACCACCGGCAGCACATCATCCTCCCAGAGAGAATTGATGCAGTTCATCACATTCAAATGCCGTTCGCGGTCACGCAAATCCGCCGCGGTCAGCAGCAGCTGCGCCACCGCAAAATGATGCCGGGCCGCCTCGGCGGTGTACGCCGCCATCAAACGCCCCTGCCCGATGGCGGCCAACGCCTGAATCCGATCCAGCTTGCGCGGACGACGCGCCAATCCAAGCGCCTTCATCCCCTGCCCGACCGCGCCGGAAGTCACCAGCAGAACCTTCTTGCCGCAGGCGCGCAGCTGCGCCACCCCATCGACCAGAGAGGCAATGCTTTCCGCGGAGGTGAGCAAACGAGTGCCCGCCTTGACGATAATTCTGCGGCACTCGGTCAACGATTCCCGACCGGGAGCAATCGACGATATAACTGGATTTTTTCCCATACTGTTCCGACGCCCCGTCAGACCGAAAAGCGCACGTGAATCACGTCGCCGTCCTGCATGATGTATTCCTTGCCCTCAAGCCGCAGCTTGCCGGCCTCTTTCGCCTTGTTCCATGAACCGCAGGCGACCATATCTTCGTAGGAAACCGTCTCCATGCAAATAAATCCGCGACCGATGTCCGTATGAATCTTGCAGACCGCCACCGGCGCGGGGGTTCCGCGCTGCGTCGTCCACGCATGAGATTCCATCTCGCCGGCGGTAAAGAAGGTGATGTAGTTGAGCAACTCATATCCGGTGCGGATCACCGAGGAAAGCCCCGTCTCCCGGATTCCCATCTCCTCCATGAAGAGTTTGGCTTCTTCGGGCTCAAGTTCGCCGAATTCCTCCTCCAGCTTCGCACAGACGGGAATCACCTTCATGTTGTGTCCCGCGGCAAATTCGATCAGGCGCTTGGTGGCGTCGTCTTTGCCGAACGCGGCATAACTGGTCTCGTCGGCATTGGCGCATACAAACGCCGGAAGCGTCGAAATCAAGCCGAAATCCCGAACCAGCGGTGCGATTTTCGGATCGTCCTTGTCCCAAACCGGCAGTTTTCCGTCGGAAAGAGCGCCCATAAACTCCTTGACCAACTCGCATTCGCGAACAACTTCCGGTTCATGCGAACGGGTTTTGCTGATTTTGGCGTAACGCTTCTCCAATGTCTCCAGATCGGAGAGCATCAGCTCGGTGAGAATCACCTCGAGATCTCCGGCCGGATCGGTATGTCCGTTGACATGAATGATGTCCGGATTGTCAAAAATACGCACCACATGGGCGACCGCGTCGACATTGCGAATGTGTCCGAGAAACTGGTTTCCCAAACCTTCGCCTTTGCTGGCGCCCTTGACCAAACCGGCGATATCGATGAATTTGAGCATCGACGGGACGATCTTCCCGGAGTGCTCCATTTTCGAAAGCACGTCCAGACGCGCGTCGGGCACCGGCACCATTCCGCTATTCGGCTCGATGGTGCAGAAAGGAAAGTTGGCCGCAGCGGCGCCGCCTTTGCAGAGTGCGTTGAACAAAGTGGACTTGCCCACGTTGGGCAGTCCAACGAAACCACAACAGAAACTCATTTTTTCAGCCTTTCGCCCCGCGCTCAGTACGTCCGCTGAATCAGCGAGTCGTCGTCATAGAAGAAGCCGTAAGGATTGTGCTCCGTGTCAAAGACCCACGCGGGCCGCATGAGCGGACCGTATCCCCAGCCCACGTCGGTAGGCTCGTCGGCGCATCCGGGCAGCGGGAAGGGAAAGGTTACAATGTCAACCACGCCGACGCAGACGCGGGCGACGGTAAACACCACGCCGCGAATGACTCCGTAAGTGATGGCGGCCACGCCGCCCATCTCCCGGTTGACATCCCACGGCTGAATGCAAAGCTCACCGGCGCCGAATGCGATATTGGCAATGCCGCGTCCGAGTTTCTCCATCGGGTTTCCGGCCGTTGCAGTCGATGCACTCGAAAGAAGAAAAGCGACTGCCAGAACCGCGAGAAGGGGTTTTCCGAACTTCATTGACTGTGTTCCTTAACTTAAGAATCCGTATTCATAATAACGGGAAGCGACAAACTTTCTTCACAATATAATCACGACGCCGAAAATTTCAAGATAAAAAACAGGAAAAAAACCCGACTGTCCGTTTTTTTTCCGGCTTTTCCGGCTTCTCCGGGCTTTTTGTTTGTATTTTAACTGCTACAATGTTATAGCTGAAGTTTCCCTGAAAATGCTGGGGAAATATCATGAAGCGTGAGCGAAAAGAGATTCTGCAACGAATTTAACGGCGGAGTTGATGAATTCAGGGCAACGCCTTGAAGAATTCAGTTCAGCCCTGAG
>JAQUYX010000180.1 GCA_028691615.1 Victivallaceae bacterium | reverse complement strand
GCTGAAGCACAATGCAAACGCCGCGACAAAAAGCAGAGCGCCGCGCAGCAAAAGCAGATGAACGCGCTGGCTGACTTTTTTCCCGTAAATCGGCAGAATCACATCCTGTACGAGAATCGATCCCCATCTGTGAATATATGTGGTATCCGTTGAGAGCATGAAGAAGAAGAGCACTGCTGCGAACATTCCTTTGATGCCGACCGGAAGGATCGCGGAGAGCGCCATCGGCATGGACATCTGATCTGCGATTGCCGGCGGCAGCAGCGCAGTCAGGTGGCGCATGATCCCCTGCGCTTCCCCCTGATATTTGGTGGCGACCAGCACGGTCAGAGCGCCGAGTGCGAAGGTCAGATTGAAAAGCGTGATGGAGATCTGTCGCCAGGTGGCGAGAATATTTCCCATCTTCGCTTCATGGGGATTGAGTGCCGATGCGGCATAGCCCTGATTGCCCTGCCATGAGCCGTAGGTCCCGATGGCAAAATAAAGATTGATGAGGAAAAACCAGAAATTGAAGTCGGCGATTTTTGCCGTGTCAAACGGATTGATGAAACTGCACCCCTCCGGCTGGCTCAACAGCGCCTCCTTGAATTCCGCACGGCTGAAGATCAGAAGCACCGTGATCGCCACGATTACGCACATGGCATAGACAAAAAGCGCCTGAATCGTGTCGGTCACCATGTTTTGCACCTGTCCGCCGGAAACGGCGATCACGCAGGCGCCGCCAAGAAAAATCAACATCATCAATGGATAGGTCGGAATCCCGCCGACCTGTTCCGGCAGCCCCAGAAAACAGATGAAAAAACGCGCCCCGATCGCTGGAAAAATTCCGAAGTTCAACACCCCCGAGAACCAGCAGATTCCCCCCATGACGATCCGGTATCCCCGGTCGTAGCGCATCTGGAAAAACTGCGCCAGCGTCATTGCCCGGGTTTCCCGGAAGCGATAATAAACAAAGCCGGAAAGGCTCAGGACTGCGGCAATCATCAGATAACCGTTGTTCCACCAGTCGATCGCCCATCCCGCGTGGTGGAATTTCTGAGAATATGCGACCAGGGTAATCAGTCCCATTCCCGCCAACCCGTTGGCGGAAGTCAGCAAATACCGTCCTCCGGTCCGTCCGGCCGCGAGAAAATCGGCCACGGAGCGGACATATTTTTGCGTATAGCCGACCGCGACAAAAATCAGGAGGATCGGCACCAACAGAATCACCCAATCAATCCAGCTCATCGTACTTCTCTTTTCTGCTTCTTTGTGCTTTGGGGACGGGATTTGACGGAACGCTTGGCCGTGTTGTCCGATTGGTTCCGTTTCGTGAGTTCCAGCAACTGGAAATCTCCGGGCGCAAGTTTGTCTGGAACTTTTCCGGCAATTTGCCATGTTCCCGCGAAATTGCATTTCTGGGGCGCTCCGGCGTTATTGACCGCCACGGCCCACGCATGATTTTCGCCATCGGGATGAATGGTGAGCGAAATTTGTGGATTTTCGGATCGCAAAAGTCGGCTGGTTACGACTTTCGCCGCGACTTGACGGTAAATTTTCCAGTATGCGCATTCGGTCGCTCCCGAAGTGGAGACAACCATTTTCTCCAGCGGCAGCGCGAAAAAATAAATCTCGCCGGAGCCGAAATGATTTCTTGTGAAGACCGCTTCGCCAGCTTCGTCGCGCAACAGCACCTCCGCGCTCAGGGATTCCAATTTCAGTCGGCAGCGGTAATCGAACGCAAGAATTGTTTCCTCGATCGCGACTTGAGTCCTGCCGGAATAATCGCAGCGGCCGTTGGACTTGAGACCGAAAGCCCCGTTGAACGGCGCGAGCATCGCATCGTCGTAGGAAACCAGCACCGTCGCACCGGCGGCGGCCCGTTCGGTCAGCGCCTGATGCAGCTCCGGCGAAATTCCGTTCAGTCCGGCCACGGATGGGACGATGTATAGATCGCGTTCCGGCAGCGGTTGCCCGGAGAATCGAAATTCCACGTCGAATCCGGCTTGTTTGGCCAAAAGGAAACTCCCCCATGCCGCAGCCCAGGACTCCGGCGTGGTCGTCAGAATCACCACGGCGTCGGTGCGAAACCGGGGCAGTTTTTTCACCGGAAGCGAAGCAATTTTCCGGTCGAATTCGGCCATGACTTTGCCGACGGCCTTGCTGCTGCCGTCGTTTCGGAACAACCCGAGTTCGCGTTCGACCGCGCACCAGCGGTAGGGCGGTTTTTGCAGATGGAGCTGGTCGAAGGCGCACCACCAGAGCATCGAACGGCAGTCGTGGGCATACAAATTGGCCAGCGTTCCCCGAAGATATTCGGCGGCGCATTCCTCGCCGGCGACCACCGGGGCGAGCGTTCCGAGTTCTTCGGCAAAACATGGTTTCCCGCTCAGATCGGCGTAAAACAGCGACTCGGCGGTCGCATGGAACCGGTTTTTGAAGGAGCCGATCGGATCGGTCGAGGCAAATTGCGTGAAGGCGGGGTAGGGGTGGGTGGTGAGAAAATCGCAGAGATTGCCGACATCGGAGATCACCCACGGCGCGCCTTTGGGATCAATCGTTTCGGGTGCGGCCGGGAGCAGTCCGTGCATTCCTGCCGCAACCGGACGGCCGGGATCGGCAATTCGGATTGCGTTGACGATGCACGAGAGCCAGAAGCGCGCCGTCGCGCGGTTCGGCGCCACGGACATGCAGTTGCATTCGTTGCCCGGTTCCCAGATCTGAATGGCCGGATGGTCTTTGAGCGCCGTAACGATTTCCGAAACCAGCCGGGTCTGAAAATAGATCGCGTCCGGGTCGGAAAAGAGATCGGCGCATTCCAAGCCCGGGGGCACAAAAAGCCGCCCGGACATCCATCCTGTGACCAGAGCGACAATCACGCCCATGCCGTGTGCCTGCGCCTGATCGCAGACATAACGGAATCGAAGCAGCATCTCCGGGGCGACGGTACTGCCGTCGGCGGGGAGTGGGGCGTCGTCTTTCCACGCGTAGGAGTGGGGCCTGTTGCCTTGACCGCGCAGGACGTGCAGCGGTTGAAAATCGGGCCACAGCGGGAAGATGCGGACGGTTCGGATGCCCGCTTCAGTCATGCGGTCGAAATCCGCGGCGACGCAGTCCTTGTCCCAGTCGTGCCACATGTGGCATCCCGAATTGCTGCTCCAATAATTGCAGCCGACGGTGAATCTTCCCGTCGGGAGCGGTGGGGCGGTATGTGTGGAAGAATTTGAGTTCAGCATCGCGCTATTCCTTGCTCCTTGCTTTTTTATCTGACAAAAGAATACACCAAAATCCCGCTGAGGATCAGTCCGAGGCCGCACCAGCCGCCTGCGGAGACATGCTCCCGGAAGCAAATCAGCAAAGCGATCTGTCCCAAGAGAAAGGCTCCGCCGACACAAATTGCCAGCGTTGCCGCCGGGGAAAGCACTTTGTTCACATTGATCAGCAGCAGGATGCTCGGCACGCCGAAGCAGTTGCCGATGATCCAGCCGTAGAAGTATTTTCCCGGCGCAAGGCTGCCCCACTTGTAGAACAGGATTGAGATGACCTGCAACAGCAGAAACCCGGCGATGTTGATGGCGAGAGTCATTGTATTTCAGCGTTCCTTACTGTAATTGAGTTGTTCGATGCAGTCGGCCAGTTCCGCGCGGAAGGCGAGAAGCTGTTCCGGAGAAACATCAACTTTGGTGATGTCGCCGGACCATTCGAGTTTCAGTAGCTCGCGGATTTTCTCTGCGGCCGGATGCGCCGGATGCGAGGCGGCAAGCTGTTCGGCCAGATGCAAATACTTGATGTCCTGAATCCCTTCGCGCACGATCTCCAGCCGCAGGGAAGGGAGGACTTCTCCATTTTCGGGATAAACCAGAAAGCCGTTGCCGCGCATATTTGTTTTCAAAGGCCGCTTTGTGAGATCCATGCGCCCGTGATAATGCAAACTCCAGAAGAGCGTCGCGTCAATCCGGTATTGATACATCTTGTAGTAATGCATCCGCTGCGCCACGCCGGGGACGTCGATTACATTGAACGACGTTGGACACAACGGCGCGCTGACATTGAAGTACCAGCAGACCTTTTTGCCTTCCTTCTGAAGATCCCGGATCAGATTGCACCAGGAGGAACTGAGAAAATAACTGTTGTTGAAGATGAAGAAATCCACCAGATCCCGATAGTAATTGAAATACTTCGTGCCGGCGAAGGGCTTGTCGAAACAGGTCATCAGCTTGAGGCCGGTGCGTTTCTTCATCTTCTCAAGGATGGCGCGAATTTCCGGCTGGTCGATGCCGATTTCATCGTAGTAGGCATAACTTTTTTCCAGCAGACCATCTTTTTTCAGCTGCTTGGCGATGACGGTGTACTCATCGATCAGGCGGTCGAAATACGCTTCCGTCGTCGGGCTTTTCCGATCTTTGCGGGGAATGTAGAAACGCGGAAACCACTCGATCCACGGCATCGCCCCCGCAAAAACAAAATGATTTTGCGCGGCCAGTTCCCGGTACTCCGGTTCCAAGGTCAGATGATAGCGGTCCAGATCCATCGGCAGCGGCACCGAACGGATGGGAAATACCCCGTAGGATTCCGCAAGGGAACGAATTTTGCCGCCGATTTCCTCCGGCGTCTGCCGCCAGGTTCGGGAGGCCATAAATGGTTCCACATCTCCGAACGTCAGCACCGGCGATTGTTCCGGGAGACGGAACGAGCGGACGCGAAGACGAATCGGACAGACGCTTTGCGCTCCCGATTCGTCCTCGAAAACAAGTTTGCCCTGATAGATGCCCGCCTGGAGGTTTTTCGGGATGGAAACCGTCGCAAAGTACATTACGCTGTTTGCTTCCCCTGCAAGATCCACGGTCGTGAGATTGGAGAGAAAGTCCGGGATTAATTTCCCGCCGCCCAAATCCACCTCGACTTCGCGCCGTACCGACAGATTCGCGCCGGGAATCGCCTTGTCAAACGAAAAATGTTTGGGCGTCAGTTGCTTCACCAGCGGAACCAGCGGAACCACGCCGACTTGAAAATTCACCGCTTCGCCCGGCGCGCCGTCCAAGGATACGCTTGCCGCCAGTTTGCGGTTCGCGCTCAGCGGTGCGCCTGCGGAAATCTTCTCCATGGAGTTGGTGCAATAGTGGTAAAACTTCTGCCGGATCAACTCCGGCTTGCCCCCCGCCACGGGAAAACGAAAGCGGGCGATTTCCGCATCGGTGCGATTGAGAAACTCCTCAAGTTTGCGCCAGTCGGAACGCACGGCGACGCACTCTTCGGCAAGCGCTTGGAGCCTCGGGTGCGCCGGGGCGCTGTTATGGAAAGCCTCTCGCTCGCGGAGCCGGATCGACACGGCTTTTTGCGAATAGACATATTGTTCGGAGCGGAAGAGCTCCCTGCCTTTGCCGTCGAGCAGAAGAACGGCAAAATCGGTGTCCTCCGCCCCCGTGGTGACCGGGAGCGAGATCTTTTTGGTGGCGCCTGCGGCAAGCCGGAGTTGGTGGCTTCCAATCTTCTTTTGG
>JAQUYX010000179.1 GCA_028691615.1 Victivallaceae bacterium | reverse complement strand
TCCCGATAATGTCCTTTAACGTCAGACCGTGAAAATCGGCAAACTCCCGGTTGCAGAGCAGATAGCGGAAGTCGTTGTCCGCGTCTTTGACAAAAAACATAATCGGAATCGTATTGATGACCTGTTCCCAGAGCGCAATGGTGTCATTGAGTTTCATGGCACTCGCGGTAATTTCCGTGATGTCCTGAATCACGCCGACAAAACGCAGATTTCCCGGCGTGGAGTAATCGGCGGCGGATTTCAGCCGATAATAATGCAACACGCCGTCCTTGATCGCCCTGTAATCAAACACGGCGGCCTCGGTGTCGTGGGTTTTGAGCAAATCCCATATGTGGTTCAGCTTATCCTGATCGTCCGGGTGAACCCATTTTGCCGCCGGGGTGGCGATATTGTTTGCATCAATCGGCCAGAGATTATGAAGGTATTTGGAACCGGTCATGACGCCGGTACCCGGATCAAAAACAAAGGCGGCCGAGTTGGTCAGTTCCGACGCATATTCCAAGCTGGTGAGCGCGTTGCGCAGCTTATCCCGGCTGTCGTATTCCTCGGTCACATCGCGAAACACTAGAATCGCACCGATGACGCGGCTCTCCTTGTCGCAAATCGGCGCGGCGCTGTCCGCAATGTGATAACGCCGCCCGTTCCGGGTCACTAAATCGGTATGATTCGCCAGTTCCACAATCGTTCCGGTGCGGAGTGTCCGCAGCACCGGCGACTGCATGGGTTCTCCGTCGTAGGATCCGACGATTTTGAAAACCTGATCGTGGGGCAGACCGATCACGGCTTTTTCCTTTACGCCGATCATCCGCTCGGAAACCGGATTCATCATGACGATGTTGCCTGTCGCGTCGGTGGTGATCACTCCGTCGCCGATGGAGTTGAGCGTCCGCCGGAGCCATTCGGCGTTTTCCTCGGCGCGGCGTTTCATCTCCTCCTGTTCGGTGATGTCGACGACCAGCAGGAAGAGCCAGTTCCGGTTGCGGGAAAGCTCAATGCGTTTCCGGAAAAATTTACCGATCCGGCGGATTCCGTTTTTTCCGGTATATTCAAGCACGCATTCGGTTTCGCCCTTTTCCGCGCCCTCGCGGTCGGCGGCGAGAAATGCCGCAGCCTCCTTTGGGTCATGGAACAGTTCAAAATCACTTCTGCCGATGATTTCCTCTTTCGAGCGTCCCATCAACTCGCAGCAGTACTGGTTGCAGGAAGTGAAACGGAAGTCGTTGTCGATGTCCTTGGTGAAAACAAACGCGCGCATATTGTCCAGCAGCGTATTGTACAAAGAAAGAATATCCTGCAACTCTTCGTTGAAATTTTCGGCCTCGGAAATCGCATTTTGCAGTTCTGTGACGTCGGTGGACGCGCCCAGCAGCAAATTACGCCCGTTGCTCCCCCGGAAAAATTTTTTGTACGTGAGCATGTGATGCACCTTGCCGTCCGCCGCGGTGAGATCCTCCGCGAACTGGATGCAATCGCCTTTTTCCATCACTTGCCGGTCGAGTTCCGGCATTTTTTCAGCTTCCTCGCGCCTGACGAATACCTCCTCGCTGGTCTTGCCCGGCAGTGTTCCCGGCTCCGCCCCGACAAATTGCTCAAACGCATGGTTGCCCATCACATAACGGAAATCATGATCCGCGTCTTTGGCAAAGAAAATAAACGGGATGAACTGGATCATTTCGTCGCGCAGAGCATGTTCCTCTTCCAGAACCCGGCGGGACTCCTCCAGCTCGGTCACGTCGATCATCGCTCCGAGCAGAAGCCGGGTGCCGTCCTCGTCGATGAACGGGGTCTGGACGGCGTGCATGATGTGCTTCTTCCCGGTGGAGTCGGCAAGTTCCATCATGCTTTCTTCGCTCTTGTCGATATTCTCCATATTTGCTTCGTCATCGTTGCGAAGTTTTTCGGCGGCCTCGGCGGGGAAGAGATCGAAATCGTTTTTGCCGTTCAACTCTTCCGGCGTCGCTCCGTAAAATTCCGCACGGGTTTTATTATTGAAGAGGTAGCGGAACTCATTGCCCGCATCCTTGGCAAAGATGTGGATCGGCAGCGAGTTGATGAGAATATTCCACATTCGCGTCGATTTCTGCAACTTCCCGGCGTAATCTTCCGCCTGATGGCGGGCCTCCTGCAATTCCGTGTTGTCGTGGGAAAACCACACCACGGTGTCTTCTTCAAAAAGATGTCTCGCAAGCGGGGCAATGGTCATAATCCGTTTGACGGCATGATATTCGTACTCCAGCGTGACCGGTTGTCCGGTCGCGAACACATCCGCAATCGCGGCGGACAATTTCGGATAATCGACATCGGGAATTTCCCGAAAATACTCCACGGGTTGTCCGTCCCCGGCGCGAACGATTCTGCTGTTGAGATAAAGAATTTTCTCCTTGCAATTCAGTACGCCGATCCGCCCCGGCAGGGCGCGGTAGAGTTCCCGGCTGCGCTTCATGGTTCGGCGCACCGCCGTAATATAAATGATCAACCCGCCGGAGAAGGACAGCAGCAGTACGAGAAGTGCGCCTGCGCCGATCACCAGAATGGAATGTTTTTGCCACAAACTTGGCGGCTCGTTGAGCAACCGGCTGTCTGCCGGGAGCTGCTTGAAATCGAGATGATGATCGGTCATCACCCGGTGATCGAACACCGGAAGGGAACGCCCCGTCACAGTGGCGATATCGGCGGCTTGGCCCTGGTCGAATACTTCGCGGATCAAGTCGGCGGGCTGCTGCCCGAGATCGGAGGCCACGGAGACATAGCCACCGACCGCGCCATGTCCGATCAGGCCATCGGCGCTGACAAAATACGGCAGTGCGGCGGCGTGCGACAAATCGACGGCGAAGCCGCCGACGCTCTGATAATCGCCGGAGGACAATCCGCGCCACGGAGAAACGACCACAATGGAATGTTCCGGCAACTGGGCGACCTTGTGAAGCGTGTGGTGCAAGCTGTCCGCCTTGCCGCTATCCCCGACATAGAGGTATTTTATGCCCGGAATTTCCGGCAGTGTTGTTTTGAGATTGTCGGCAAACCGGACGCTTTCCGGGGAGGAATCGTAAAGGATGGCAACTTGCCGGGTTTTGGGGTAAAGTTTCAGCGCGGTGCGAATGGTTGAAGCGGTATCGTATTGCTGGACGACTCCGGTCATGTTCCGGTGAAGTTTTTTCAGTTCGGGGCTGTACATTTCGCTTCCGGCAAAAACAACGGGCAGTTCCGGGGGGAGTTCTTTTGCGTATTTGAGCAACCCCAGGAGCGCGGTGTCGTTGAGCGCGACAATCATTTTATATTTGCCTAAACGGATATTGTCCAGCTGATGCTTGATTTCCAGATCCGCCGCGGCCGGATCGGGAACACGCATGGCATTGAGCTCCACGATAATATAATCCAACGGTAGATCTTTTGTCGCATCCGTCATGCTTTTGAGCAATGCGGACGCCCAAGGATGGGTCGTGTGATAGGAAACCAGGACCAGAACCTTATCGGGGATGGACTTGTTTTGGAACTCGGCGTGGAGCAATGCGGGCAAAACAGACAGAAAAAGAAACAATAGTATCTTAAATGCTTTCATCGGATTGTTTCCTGATATTGGTTGCAACAAACGTAACAGGGTACGGAATTTCAGTCTCAAGCTGCGTGATATTTTTCCATGTTGGCGCAAATGTTGAAAAAAAATCGCTATATTATAACACCGAAACTGAAAAAAGCAAGGAGTCAACTAAAAGCCGATTCCTCTTTCTGTGTTGACGGCACTGCCCAACGTTCGTCGGTGTTGTCAAACGGTCGGACAAGTCCGCCTTTTGAGCGTGAGAAGCAGAAACGTTGCGGTGTCTTTGCTTTGTTTCTGCCTTGTAATCTTTGATTGCCACAGAAAAAGATGAAATATTTTTGCAGTCCCTCTTGTTTTTTTATTTTTTTGGAATATAATAATTGTTATTCACCGGTAGATTTCTCAAAGGATCTAGTTTCCATTCAATAAATATGCAAAGCGAATCATCATTTTAATTTACCGATAAATGAAAGAAAAAAACATGCAGAAACGCATTACATTGGAAGATATTGCCCGCGAGTTGAAGATATCCAAGGCTGCTGTGGCGAAAGTTTTGCTGAACAACCGGTCCAACGTCGGGGTGAGTCAAAAACGCGCCGAGGAAATCCGGGCCGCCGCCAAACGGTTGAATTATCAGCCGAACCGGCTGGCCCAATCCCTTCGCTCCGGCATCTCCCATAAACTCGCACTGGTAACCGGAGAGATCAACTCGCCGTTCTTCGCCGAATTGGCCCGCAACGTCCAGAAACTGGCAGGAGAATCCGGATACCATCTGGTAATGTTCCCCGTCGAATGGAGCCATCAGGAGGAAGTGTCCGCAGTGGAAAACGCCATCGCCAGCAACGCGGACGGATTGATCGTGTTGACCGACCTTTTGCTCGATCACCCGGAACTGGCCCAGTCATACGTCGAACGGGGCGTGCGTATGGTCGCTCTCAGCGAGAAACAGCCAGGCATGGACTCTTTTCTCTACGACTATTATCCCGGCGTCAAAGCGCTCTTCGAACGATCCGGATGTGAGCGGATCGGCTTCCTCGGCAATGAACGCCCCCTTGCCAAAAAGGAAAATTACTTGCGTTGTTGTGAAGAATTTGGCGTTCGCCCGGAGCTCTATCACTTCGGCTCCGACAGCGAGATCGACGATCTGCTTACCAGAATCATCGCCGCCAAGTGCAAGCGTCTGCTGGTATGCTCCGATTTGTACGCGATGATCGCCATTAACAAATTATATCTGCGCGGCGTCAGAGTCCCCGACGATATCGCCATAGCCTCGATCGGCAATGTCCCTATGGGCGCGATATACACTCCGCCGCTGACCGCCATATCCGAACAGCTCGGCACTGTGGCCTCGTGGTGCGTCAACAGTCTCATCTCCCGGATCAATGGCAATCCCGACGACCGCCACCTGTGCGTCGAGACGGAACTCATCGTCCGGAAAAGTTTTCCCATCGATCTCTGAAACAATCAACGAAAGCGCTGTCTTATGTTACATCCCGGCGTCTCCATCTCATCGATCACCCCGAACTTGAACTTGCAGGAAGTGTCTTTGCTGGCAGATTCCGCGATCGCCACATTTGAATGCAATCCTGTCACCTTTGCACGAGATTTCGACCACAGGATTGAGCGGGAGTTTCAGGCCATGCTCACGCGCACCGGCAAAAAACTGATGTCAATGCATCTGCCCGGGTATCACGAAGACGATCTCTCGCTGCCGGAGGAATCCTTGCGGCAATGGGCCGTTGAGCGCCAGCGCATCGTGATTGGTCAGGCTGCGCATCTGAACTGCAAAATCGCAGTGCTGCATCCCAGCGACGCCATTGAAGAAGGCCAGTCGCGCACGCAACGGATCGCCCGGCTGCATCGCAGCTTGCATGAGCTGGAGGAGGATTTTCATGCTGCGGGGATGGTCTGCGCCCTTGAAAACCTGCCCCGGACTTGTCTCGGCAACACGCCGGAGGAGATGATGGAGATTCTCGACGGATTGGACGACCGGCTCTTCGGGGTATGCCTCGACGTGAACC
>JAQUYX010000026.1 GCA_028691615.1 Victivallaceae bacterium | reverse complement strand
CTGAGGATTGCACCCGAGGGAACTGAATCCAAAGAAGGCGGTTTTCTCAAATTCCGAACTCTGCTGCACAATGTTGCTGGTCTGATCCACCGCCAGAATCCAATCCTTCACCAAAGCGTTAATGTTGTTGAATTCCCCGATGTCAAGACATCCTTTGTGGCGGCTTTCATGGAAAAGTTCGCACGATTCCGGCATGAGGGCGGACGCGGAAACATCGTCGGAGACCATCAGCGCGTCAATCTTTGAGAACGCGATTGCAAGCGGAATCTTGATCTTCGCCGCGTCTTGATATTTGCTGTTTTCCGCTATTTGTCCACTGTGAATCAGGATCGCCACGCGGCTCAGAATGGTTCCGGTATCGGTATCCACATCCGGCAGATTCGCCTCGCCTCCGATATTGCGTTTGAACTCCTCCCGAACCATGCTCAACTGAAGCGGATCCAAGAGACAAATAATCCCGGACGATGTGTAAATATAGCGATTGAGCTCCTTTATCGAGCTCAAGTCCTGCAAATCTTCCCCTGCGGTATCATAAAAGGCAAGAATCACTTTCTTGCGGCTTTTGTTCATCTGCAGGGAATACAGAAGCGGTTGATTCACAGAAGTATTTGTTTCGGCGCTTTTGGTTCCTTCAATCGGTTTGAATTCCGTAAACAAAGGACGACGGAAATCCTGTTCATAACGCCCGATCGTCCGTTCATCCAGCGGACTTAAGCACCATCCGAAATCCCCGGCCAGTTGTTTGATTCGATGAATGAGCAAGGCAATATAGTGACTTTTGCCGGAATTTTTCGCCCCGATAATGGCGATTGTGATATCCGACAGCTTATCGATCGATACCGGCAGTTCATTGTTGCAATGCGGGCAGGCGCGAGAGGTCAGCACACTGCCGCATTGCGCGCACTGGATTCGCCGCGCGGAGGCGCTCAGCCCGATTTTGGTAAAGAAATTCGGCTTGGGCGGCTCGACATAAACGTATTCGGACGCGGCCAGATTCTGTACCTGCTTGATCGATTTGTAGCCGAGCTTATTTTTGGTACACTCGATACAGTGAAACCCGACCTCATAGGTATGAATCTTCTTAAAGCAGAACGGGCAATAAAAACTTAGTTTCGACATCTGAAAATCACTCCTTGGATATGATCCATCTCATTCTATTTTCATCTTCTCGGCATCGGGATGCTCGATGGTAAAAAATTGCATATCTTCACGCTTGTCGAGAAAGAGTTTCAGATACACGTTTTTCTCAATCCGGTTTTCCTCCATCGGAAAGGTCGCCTCCGAAGCATTGCTGTCCGGTGCGATTTTCATGACGGCAATGCCATCCTCCCGGCGTAACGGCTGCCGGTTATTCTTTTTCAAAAGCACCATTCCCGGGATGCCGCCGCCGCCAACGGCGTGGATCTTGATTTGAAGAATCTGTTTCCCGAAAAGAAAGAATTGCTTCCGATTGATGATGGAATAGCGAATGATCGTCTGAGACTGATTGCCGATCGAACAAACAAACTGTCCCGCGGAATAATACAAAGCGCCGGCGGCGTCACGCACGACCGAATATACCGAGCAAAAAAACGCCTGATTGCCGCAGCGCCGAATGATATGCGCCTTTTCCTGCTCATAATGGCTTCGCAGAATATTCACTTTCGCGGCCAGCTCGTCGTCGTGCGTTTCCGGATATTGATCGCTTCGATACAGCAAGCATACTTCTTCAACCCCTTCCGGCCATTGCCATGTGATTTCGAGATCGCCCGCGCGCCGTTGCGCCTTCAGATGAGAAATTTTCTTGATCTGAACAATTGGAATTGCATTGCATATCAGTGCGCTTTGGTTGCGGCAGACCACTGGTGTCAGATACACTTTCCCGACAATTTTCCCGTTCCAGGCCGCCTTTCCTTCGGATTGGTTGCAATCCATAATTTTATCGATCCCGGAGAAAATGCCGTCTTTGATGTCACACAAATCGCCCGTTGCCGCAAATGGCGCAGAGGACAAAAAGAGCCAGACCACGCATCCGGGAATCGGACCCCATGAAAATTCCAGTCCGGCAGCGGTAACCGTGTAATCCACATTGTCCAGTCGCGGCGGGCGGGCGACCGGGGTTCCGCTGAGGGTTACGCCTGCTGTGGTGATTCTTTCGCCATTCGTCCCGCAGAAAACGGCGGCAATCCAATATCCATACATCTGGCCATTGACCAAATGCGTGTCCAAAATTCCGCCCGACGCGGCGGAAACCGGCACGGGTTCCCCATCCGCAAAATTTTGGGGAATTCCGCCTTTTTTGCGACGGCAGACATAGTCGATCACCCTGCCGCAAGGTTCCCAGGTGATCTGCAGCTGATTCTCTCCGGTGGTGACTTTGGGATTGACGATGTCGTGCGTTACGATTATTTTTTTACTGGCCGCTGCGTGTTTTCCGGGAATGCCGGAGTAGGAGGCAAAAATGGCGTACCCGTACACTTGTCCGTATTCGATTTTTGTATCTTCGTAATGCGTATTGGATGTATCGATCAACGCCTCCCCGTCTTTGGGCGAGGAGGGCAAAGCGTCTTTCTTGCGGATCACAAGGTAGGAAATCTCTTCGCGGCGGGAATTGAGACTGGCATCGGCAAAAGCAGAAGCCGTCCAGTTCAGATCAATGCTGTACGTCGGAGTGACACATGCCGTCACTTTGGCGGGGGCGGTTAAGTTCAAGAGATGTTTTTCACACTCCTGCAACGTGATTTTCCGACGAAGTTCCGCCAGTTTTGATTGCATTTCCAGCGCATTCGGATTATCCGGCCAATATAAGAGGCCGCGACGAATCATATTCTCCGCATCGCGCAGATTATTCTGCGCCAAAAAATCTTTGGCAGCCTTCATTGCGTTGAGCGCAATCGGCATATCTCCGATTGCAAAACCGCAGGAACAAAACGATTTGTCGAGAAGATTCTCCTTGCCGCATTTCGGGCATTTCACCTTGAACGGCATCCCGCACTTCTGACAAACGTCCGCGTGGTCATCGTTGGCGGTCAGACAGGCTCGACAAAATAAAATCGGCTTGAATGGCTTCTCGTTTTCCGCCGGAATTGGATATTCGCATTTTCTGGTGGAAATATAAAAATCATAAACGAAATATTCCGCCTCCATTTTCGTCATGCCAATGGCGAGGGCTTCCTTGATGGACGCAAGGTAGTCACTGCGCAAAATGCGTTTCACTTTGGGGGTGCCTGTGTCAATGCGAAGCGCAAAAATTTTACCGAGCTTATTCTTGGCCTGATAATCCTTGAGCACCAAATCGTATACGGACTTTGCGTCTGTTTTTTTCAGGTAGGTGGCGATTTTGCCCGCCAATTCCACTTCTGCGGAATAGCGTGCGGTTTTTTTGGCCGGTGGAGTTTTGCTTTGGATCGCTTTTACGGAGGCAAGCAAGGTCTGTTCCCGGGAGAGCGGGGTGCAATCCAAAAAATCATACATGGTCTCTTTGCCGACAAGATTCAGCAGTTTCTCCCATGCCGGCATATCTTTTGTCATGATTTCCAAAGTTTGGGGAGACACCGGGGGCGGCGCCGGTTTCGGAGGGGCGACGATCTGTGGCTTCGAATTCTCCTTGACCGGAACGGTAATTTTTTTCCGAATGCTTTTCTCGGAATACTGAGGGACTTCCTTGCAAATCCTCGCGATATCACTTTCCGTAAGGTATCCTTTGGCCGACAATCCCTCCATCAGCTCCAGCAATTTTGCCTGACAGATGCTTTCGGCTTCGAGAATGATCTCTTGCCGGGACGTGGCATCGGAACCGGCCAGTCGGCTTTTGATCTCCGGAATCATCTCCCCATACTGGGTGTAACGCAACGTATCAGGACCGACGGAATTGGTTCGGCTGTTGTTCCACTCGATCTCTTTTTGTTCAATCGCCTTGAGCAGTTGCTTCGGATCTTCAATCTTCGGATCCAAAGACAATCCCAACAACAGATAAAAATTTTCCGCCATTTCGACTTGCTCTCTTTATTTTTGTGCCGTAATCTAATTTCTGACGCGCCCGGTCAGCCAAAAAGTTTTTCAAAAAATCCTTTGCGCGTTTTTGCGTCTGCGGGATCGACAAATCCTCCCCGGGGGCATTCGTTTCTATCTTTGCCGGAAAGCTCTTGCGCAATCTTGGAGAAGGAACCGGTCAGATGGGAGAGATCCGTAAAGAGCGCGTTTTCATCGCAAGTGGCGAGCCGTTTCAGAAATTGGAAATCGGCGTCTCCGATCCCTATGGCAATAATTTCAATCTCCTGCGCATGCGCCTTTGCCGCTTCGGCGATCGCCTCCTTCGCTCGAAACCATGCGCCATCGGTCAACAAGATGATGACTTTGATCTCTTCAAAATCCGCCATCATCGTTGTGGCGTCCGCAAACGGAATCCCGTTGGTGCCGCCTAAATTGGTCTGGCTCAAGCGGCTGATTGCAGAAGCGATCTTCGGCGCATCTTTGCAACAGGATTGAAGTACGCGACAGCGGTCGCCGAAAGCGAGGACGCCGATGGAAAATCGAGTCAGGTCGATTTTGTGCAGAAAAGCCATTGCGGACTTTTGTGCCTCTTCCATTCGCACCTTCCCGTGATCTTCGTCCCACATGCTTCCGGAAACATCAAAGGCAAAGACCACCGCCACCTCCGGAAGCGTATCGTTCTCACGCGGAGAACGACCAAGCCAGGAGAGATCTTCGGGAAGCGGCTCGACGCGAAGAAATAAAGTTCGCCCGTTGTCCCGTTGAACCGCCGTCACATCGACGACGCTGTTGCGGTTGTAGGAATAGGAGACGTCAATCGTTGCTTTTCCGCTTTTCACAAATTCGATCCCGGAAAAGACGTATTTGCCGAGAATTGCGCAATCAAGTGGGGCATGATTTTCCCCCTGAAGCATGTAAACTTCCAGCTCATTGGCTTTTTTGGATGACACGCGCAGCTGATGCGGTTTTTTGCAGGTGCAGGGAACCGCGGAATTTTTGGCGATGATCATACTGTTTACGTATTCGGAGCGATCCGGACTTTCCACCACCATTCCCAAACTGTGCCCGGTGACATCCTGAATGGTCGGGACGAGCTCAAGTTCAAATCCGTTTGCCGAATGGGCCCCGGCCGTGTCCAAGGTGAATTCGTTCTCGCTTCTGCAATCGACGGCGGCTTGCACCGCCGCGCCCAACGCGACCGCTTCGTCGACATTGATCCCGCGAATGGGGGGCTTGCCGGTGGTTTCCTCGATAAATTTAGCGACCATCGGCATCCGGGTAGACCCGCCGACCAAGAGAACGCCCGCCAAAGAAGCCCATGTCAAATCCGGTTGCGTTTTTTTGACTTCCACGGTGAGATCGCTTGTTCGTTCCAGTAAATCCCTGGTCAGCTCCTCAAATTTTTCGCGTGTCAGCAGATACGTTCCCTTCTCTCCGCCATGGGTAATCGACACTTTCGTACTTCCGCGATCGGATAATTCTTTCTTCGCCCGTTCGCAACGAACCATCAAATCGTTGAACGATTCCTGATCCAAATAGGGATCGATCCCGAATTCGGACTTGAATTCCCCGGCTAAGAAGGCCGCGATTCTGTCATCCCAGTTTTTCCCGCCCAGCCGATGATCTCCATTTGTAGCCAGAACCGTGATCTGATGCCCTGCGACGCGAACCAGACTGACATCAAAAGTGCCTCCGCCTAAATCATACACCATAGTAATTCCGTCGGCGTTTCCTGTGGAATACAGTCCATAGGCGATTGCGGCTGCCGTGGGTTCGTTGATAATGCGTGAGACGCAAATTCCCGCGCGACGCGCGGCTTCCAGCGTGGCCTCGCGTTCGGCGTTGTTGAAATAGGCGGGAACGGTAATTACCGCGGACTCGATTTTTTCACCGAGGCTGGCTTCCGCATCCGATTTCAGTTTTTTCAGCAGAATTGCGGAGAGATCAATGGCGGAATATCTCTTCCCGTGATAAGAGAGGAAAAAATTGGGATCGCCCATGTTGGTTTTGAAGAAAGAGGCGATCTCCTTTTCGCCTACCGCCTGATATTCTTTGGCTTCGCTTCCTACAATCGGCGGTCCGTCCGGGGGAAAATAGATAACCGAAGGAGTGGTGCTTTCGCCATCCGCGTTCTTCACGATGACCGGGCGGCCCACTTCTGATATGGTCGCAACCGCGGAAAAAGTTGTGCCGAGATCGATCCCTATTGCTCTCATTTCCAACCTTAATCAATGGTCAACATTGCTTGTCTGCTTGCAATTTCATGGGCTTCTTCTTTGGAGACATTGGACATAGTTTTGATCACAGTATGAATGCTGTTGCCCGAGGTTTCGTCAATGCAGGTCGCGTCCAGCAGCCCCTCTTGATCCATCTTAAACACAATCTTCAGCGGTGCGCCTTTGGGCATGGTTTGCACCGGCAAGGCCAAATCATCCTGCCATAAAATGACACCGACCTCCGGCGGAAATCCGCGCTCCTTTTCCTCCTCGGACACGGGCTCATCTTCGGAGTTTTCAACGATTTCGAATCGGACACTCTTCTGATTATCATGCACGGTGCTGCACGGATATTCAACGGTTGTCGGGATAGAGGTGTTCCGATAGATCAGATTGATTAATCTTAATTTCTCTGCTTTGGGATCCTCCCGGTCGAGGAACAACGAGCCAAAGCTCTTGCTGGCAACATTGGTGATTTGGGTCATTGCCGACTGGATGGCATTCCCGGAGATGCCTTCCAGCATCAACTCATTTTGGGCTTGTTCGAGCGCCGGAGAGGACTCGCCGCCTTCGACCTCAAGGGAGAACTCCTCACCGGTCAACTCCTTGACCTTTGCTTCCAGTGCTTCGCGGATGATCGCATTGTTTCCGACGATGGCGGCGCCTTTGGCCACGGCTTCATCCGGATCAAAGATTTTCGGTTCGATCTGATATTTTTCCCGGAGTCGTTTTATGATCTGGGGCATTTTGGAGGAACCGCCGACCAGCAGCAGTTCATCAAAAGAGTCGATCCCCTTCCGCTTGGCGTCTTCCAACATCGTGTCGGTGAAGCCAATGGTGCGTTCCAGAAGATTTTCGGTTGCGGATTCGAACGCCTCCCGGGAGATCAACAGCCGATGGCTTTCTCCCGCATAAGTAAATTTAGCCACAGCCTCCTGCTTGAGCGAAAGCTGTTTTTTGGTGGTTTCCGCAAGCTGCTGGAGATCCTGAACGGCCTCGGGGATTTCCAACAGATTTTCAAAATCTCCGGTTTCCTCCTGATATTTTTGAATCAGCAAAGCAACGATGGCGTCATCCCAATCCTTCCCCCCGAGTCGATGATCGCCCCCGGTACAGATGACCTCGACCTTGCCTTTGCCCATCTGAATCATCGTCACATCAAACGTGCCGCCGCCAAGATCGTATACGAGAATGTTGCGGGAGGTTTCCCCGGAATGAGAGAAGCCGTAGGCGATTGCCGCGGCGGTCGGTTCATTCAAAATTTGAAGGACGTTCAATCCCGCATCGATTCCGGCTTTTTTGGTCGCTTCCCTCTCTTTGATGAAGAAATAGGCGGGGCAGGTGATTACGACATCTTTGATTTCCCGCTGAAGGGTTTGGGAGGCGTCCTTCACCAGTTTTTTCAAGATGTAGCTGGAGATTTCCTCGGGTCTCATCCGCCCGTTCCGGCATTGAAAGAAGAACGAACTATCCCCCATATATCGCTTTACAAAGCTGACGACCTCGCCGGGCTGCACCGACGCCATATTTTTGGCCTCGGTTCCCACGACCACTCTCTGCCCGTCAAACCAAACCACAGACGGGGTCGTCCGTTCATCGGCACTGTTGACGACGACCTCCGGCTTGCCATTTTCATTGACATACGCTACGCAACTGTATGTCGTACCCAAATCAATCCCCAATACGATCTTCCCCGCCTATGTCATATTCCATCTCTCCTGCTGACGATTCCGGTGCAAATGAGTGTAATGCGCTTTTCATCAGGAAGAAAAGCGCGATTTTGTACAACTGCGGAATCCTACTCGATCTCCAAATCGGCGAATTCTGTTCGAAGCGCCTCGATTTCCTCTTGTGTCAAGCCGTCTTTGGCTTCAAAACTGGCGTGCACTGGCGTGCCATGGGTCATGTCGACGGCGTCCATGTCGAGCACTCCTTCCCGGGTCAGTTGGAATTTGATCTTGATCAGAGCGCCTTTGGGAAGTCCCGGCGGCAAATCCATCACGACCGTGCCGACCTCTTCGCTGACGTCCAGCGGGGCGACGTTTTCCAGCTCATTGTTGGCAAAGACAGCGAGGGGGAGTTTTTCGGCATTGGCCTGAGAAACGGGGAAATCCCGTTCGTATTCCAGGGGAACGGGCGATTGTTTTTTCAGCATGTTGAAAATCACCGGATTTCCGGCTTGGGAGACACGGATGCCATAACTGCGAGACGCCACCGTAGTGCATTCGGTGGCGACCGCGCTTGCCACGTTCTCCGGATCAAGCGTAAAATCGTCGGCCACCGTTTGAATGGCCTCGTCGGTCAATTCCTGAGTTGTTTTCACCGCGCCATTTCTTGCCGCCTCCTCCTGCAACGTCTTGATCGTCTCCGCGACATGGACTTGAATATCCTTCATATTTCCGAAGGCGGCGGCACCCTTTGCCACGGCTTCATCGACGTCGAAGGGTTTGGGTTCGGTTTCGACTTTGTCTGCGAATTTTGCTTGAACCATCGTCAGGACTTGCGGCATCCGAGTGGAACCGCCGACCAAAAGGAAGTCCTGAATTTTGTCGACCCCCTTTTTTGCGGCCAAGGTTAACATTTTGGAGGTCAACACCTCGGTTTGATCCAAGAGATCCTTGGTGAGCTCTTCGAATTTTTCACGGGTCAATTCAATGCGCTCTTTGTTGCCGTCGAAGGAAATCATCACTTTGGCAGTGTCGCGTCGTGTCAAGGTTTGTTTTGCCACCTCGGCCTGCAAACGCAGGTCGTAGAGGGTTTCAATATCACTCAGGATGGCCTCCTTGTCACATCCGGATGCCTGAGCGAATTCCGTTGCGAAATAGTCCACAATTCGATTATCCCAATCCGCACCGCCGAGTCGATGATTGCCATCGGAACAGACGACCCGGACATTTCCATTCTTGACCTCCACGACTGTCACATCGAAGGTTCCGCCGCCAAGGTCATATACGATTGCGTTGCGGCAGCCTTCGGTCTTGTTCATCCCGTAATGCATGGCGGCGGCGACCGGCTCGTCAATCACCTGAAGGACATTCAAACCGGCGATTTCTCCGGCGGCTCTGGTGGCTTTGCGCTCGGCATCGCTGAAGTAAGCCGGACAGGTAATCACGACATCTTTGACATCATATCCAACAACGTTTTTGGCATCTTGCGTCAAGCGTTTCAGGATGAAGGAGGAGATGGTTTCCGGGGTGAACTTTTTTCCGTCGATTTCTTTGGTGAAGCTTGTCCCCATCTCCCGTTTCACGAAAGAGACGACCCGTTCGGGGTCGGTTTTGGCGGACTCTTTGGCGATCTTTCCGACGATCGGCGGTCCGTCTTCCTGGAAGAAAACGACCGAAGGCGTAATTCTTTCGTTGTCGGAGTTTGCGATAATTTCGGCGCCGCCAAAACTGTTGATATACGCGATTGCCGAATAGGTCGTCCCCAAATCGATGCCGAAAATCTGTTTCTTCTCATCACTTGCCATCATTCACCTCTCTATTGGTTGTCCTGCGTTTTTGCTTCTTGCTGATTGATTGCATGATAGATATAAACCTCCACCATTTCCGACCGGATGATCTTCTCGTCGGTTTCGAACCCGGATCGCAGCGACGCTTTGACCGTTTTATCCAGACGGGCGTCATCCGTCGGCGTCATTTTGGTTGCGCGCTGGCGTTTTGGATTGAATGCGCTGCCCGGGGAGGAGCAGTAAGAGGTAAACCCATATTTTTCCAAGATATCGCGCAGAGAAAGCGAAAATCCACTGAAGATCTTGAGCATCTTGCGATAGTTTTCTTCGGAATTTTCCGCACCGTCGTAGTGTTTCAATAATTTGTCCGTCGAATCAATTTCGAAGATCAGATCATTGACGATTTGCAGGGTGACTCTTTCCACCAAACCGCGCTTGAAATCTTCGATTTCCTTATGTTGCCGGTCGATCATTTCATCCTTGCGGGCATCATACTTCAATTTGGATTCGAAGGAGCGATGCAAGGTCTTCATAGAATCCAAAAGCTCAGCCCCGATTTCCCGGACAAGAGCTTCGATCGGTACGGTGTCAGGAGGAGATTCCAACTCTGCTTCCGGCTCGGCAACAGACCCTCCAATATTATGGACATCGAGGGGGACCGATTCGGGATGGGGCTGTGCCTGCGTTGAATTTTCAAAGGAAGGCGTCTCGGGATGGGGCGACGTTGCAAGCTCTTCCGATCCTGCATTTTCGCATGACTTGCCGGAATCTTCCGGCTCTTTCGCCCCCTCCGATGAGCTGCGGGGCGGCTCTGTCTGCAAGTTCAAGGTTTCCGAATGAGTTGCCATTGGGGCTGCATTCGGAACGAGGTTCGGAGCATCTGTCACGCGGTTATCCATTGGCGCGCCTTTCTGCTTTGGTTGATTCGTGTGAGATGGAATTGGAATTTTCTTCTTGGGTTTTCCGGGGTAATGGCACATCTGCTCAATGCGCCGCTAAAAATATCTCTGATCGTTTCACTTTCGGATGGGGTATTGCTCTTTTTCACCGGAACTTTCTTGCTCTGCTCTGATCCATCTGGGGCGGATTACGAGGCGCTCCTCGCTGTTGTCGCAGCAGGGAGGAAATGTGGTTTCATCCTGTTGCAACAAGCCGTGATAGAATTTTGTGGTCAGGAATTGTTTATATTTTGTCGGCATCGCCGGGAAAACAATCGTCCAAGCATAATAAAGCATGGCCAGATTGCCGACCATGATCGCAAGAACAAGCAAGCGCATGTGGAATGGAATTTGTTTCATGGAGCTGGAACTTTTGGTCTTTGAAGAAAAAGATTGTGAATGGACAGAGGATTGCCCTTCGCTTTTAAAAATATGGCAATATTTTTGTTTCCTCCCGGAATTTTTGTGCCGGGTTCGAGGTAAAATGTTATTTTGATTTCATACAAGCCCCTCGATAATGTCATGGGTTTCGGGCTTATGAGATCAAACACCTTCGTCTGGTTCAAATTTTTTCTGCCGGAGAAGGAAAAAACGCGAATTCCCTCCACAGACACAGAGTATCGGATCCGGGCGTCCGCGATCGGCACGATCGATGCCAGAATTGCATTTAGATTCATTTCCCTTCCTCTCTTGTGATCGCCGGCAGAAACGCTCCTGCCGACCGCTGCGCTTCGAGCAAAGTTCTCTCTGATTGCGTCACTGCGCACATTGCGCATCCGTCCCGGCAATCCGCCACAATGTGCCGCGCACGAGGACCGCCCATCTATCCAAAACCAAGCAGATCAAGTACCGAAAACTGCACCTACATACAGCTAATAGCAGCGGTTCCTCCGGTTTCTGTCACCGGCAACACAAAAAAACAATAAATCTGGAATCTCCGAGCCCCCAACGTCCCGTCAATCGATTCCGAGTGGATCTGGAATGGAATAAAATGGAGGTTTTGAGCGTCGCTACTCAGAGAAGCACGCCCCCCAAGCCACCGTCAACACAGATCACAGCCGGATCGAAAAATTTTTGTGGCAACGAATCTAATCACGCACCGGAACGGAACAGTTTTGACATTGTTATGGCACAGTTATATATTAATTTCACAGCCTGCAAAAGGATTCAAAAAAATGCCCAGAATGATTGATTCCGAAGTCCGCGCTGCGGATAAAAAACTTAGAAAACTGCTTTCCTCCTATGAGAAAGGAGCACGTTTTCTCTCCTATCGTGAAATGATGAATCGCTGCGGTACGACGCGCCGGGTCATCGAGCATGTTCTGGATCAATGGCGCAAAGAAAAACTCATCTGGGTCGAACCGCAGTCCGGCATTTACGTCAACCATAATTCGCAGGAAACAACCCGCCGGATTGTCCTGATGCACAGCGATTGGCCGTCGGAGTACTGGCAGGTGTTGGATGCCCGTTTGGAAAAAGCGATCACCGCCCTCCCCGGCTGCACCTTCATCCGCAAAGTGGTCGACCCCAAAGCGGGCAAAGAATTCTTCCGGACGATCAACAAGAAACTTGGCGACGTGATTTTGCTGACCTACGCATTCTGGAAATGCAATCAAGCGGATGTCGCACGACTTCTCAGCGCGGAAATTCCGATCGTATTTCTGGAAAACCACATCTCCTGCCACGGCGTCAACTGCATCGACAGCGAACCGGAATACACCGGCATGCTCGCCGCCGATCATCTGCTCAAAAACGGACACCGGAAGATCGCAATGATCGTCTCGGACTCGGAAAACCTCTGTGTTCAACGGGAAACAACGGGGTTCCTGCGTTATTTGGAACTTCACGGCGTCACACCGGAAATCATCTACTGCCACCCCGCACCATGTGTTTCAACTCAGGTCTGGACGGAATGTGTCATGCGTTCTTATCTGGCGAAGAACGGCATTACCTTCACCGCCTGTTTCGTCCTGAGTGTCTTTGCCGCGCTCGGCGTGATCCATGAGATTCAGGCATATGGCGGCACGGTTCCGGGCGATGTCAGCGTGATCGCTAACACAGAAGTCCCGTCTGCAGCACTCTGTTCGCCTCCGTTGACAACTGTGTCCCGCGATTTTGACAAATACGTCAGCGAAGTAATCAACGGAGTGAAAAATCTGTTCAACAAAAAACCGTTCGGACAACATTCTGCAAGAAGTTTTTTGGTCCAACGCAATTCCGTCAGAGATTTAACCAAAGAGAGCTGCCCCACAAACGTTACCGTCAAAAAAGAAGATTCTATATAAAATCTTTCCATAATTCAACAGGAGAAAATGATGTTAACACAGTTCTGCTCTCTGAAATTGCTTTCCGTTGGCATCGCGATTTTGATTGGTTTTCCGATCCTGCAAATAAACGCCGCCGTAGAAATTCCCGTATGGAATCTCGGCATCGAAGAACCACATGTCTCTCTGCATTTCGGCGATGTTTTCCGGCAAAACGCAAAGTACATGCCCATGCCGGACGGGAAAAAAGCATTAAAGATTGATCTGACGACCTCCACCTCGCAGAAGTTCGACAGCTATTTTCGCAGTTACCGCCATCTGCCCGATTTCAGTCAGGCGACTCTGTCCGTCATGTACTACACCCCCGAAAAGTGCGGAGTAACGCAATTCACGGTTGTGCTTTGCGATCGCAATAACGAAAGATTTCCCTTGACCGTCCACGTCGCCAAAACCCTAGGTTGGCACACTGCGCAAATCAAGCTGGACGCCGAGAGAAAACAGCCCACCCCATGGCACAGCAGCATTCGCGCAGGCACTGGCCAGAAACGCGACAGCGGCGGACAACTGAATTTTTACGATCAGCCCATGCGCATCATCGGGTTGCTGGGACGCTGCCAGACCGTCGGCGCTCCCGCAAACTGGATCGGCTTTGGCCCGATCACGCTTACCGTTCAAAGCTCGCGTCGGGCGATCCGCCCGGACATCGTTACGGGCAATGCGTTTCATGTCCTGAAAAAAGGCGAGGAAGAAAAGCTCGCTCTTCAGTTTTACAATCCCGAAGATGTCGCCTATCAAGGGAATGCGACCATGCAGATTACAGATGCATTCGGCCAAAATCTCGGCAAAAAACGAATCGCGCTGAGCATCCCCCCCGGCGGCGCAATGCGCATTCCAGTCTCCGCACCGAACCAATATGGCGTATATGGCGTGGAAATTCTCTCGCAATCCCAAGACAGGAAAGATTGTCAAGTCCGCCAAAGCTTCTGCTATATGCCACCCGCCGGACCAACGCCGAATACCCGTGCGACAGGTTTCCTTTTCGGAATCTGCACCCACTTCACCCTATGGCATATTGATGCCGAAACCGAAGCCGAGGCAATGGCCCTCTGCGGGGCAAAAATCATAAGGGAAGCAACAAACTGGGGAGAATCACAACAAAACAAAGGACTCCTCCTGTCGCACCGCTATATCGACGATCCGATGGAACCTTTTGAAAAACTCGGAGTGGAATATCAACCGGTGCTGCTGTACACGCCCAAGTGGGCAGTTGCAAAAGACACGCGCGTTGTCTGGCCGGAACGAGCCGGTGAGTATTCGAAGTTGCGTCCGGATTACGCAGAATGGCGAACGTACTGCCGCACGTACTTCTCCCACACGAAAGGGAAAATCCGTTATTACGAGGTCTGGAACGAGGCGGATATCGGGTTCGCCAATTTCCCGTGGAACGAATATATTCAACTGCAGCGCATTGCAAAGGAAGAACTGAAAAAAATCAATCCATCCGCGAAATTGATTACCGCCGGGTATGCGCTGCCCCCGGGAGCCGGGCATACCGATCCGAATCACATGCAAAAAACGTTGCGCGACATCGGCAGCTACGATATTCTCGCCTACCATGGACACAGCATGTATCCTCAGTTCAAAGCCGCAGTTGGCTCGGTTCTTCAGGCAATCCGGCAGAACGCGCCCGGAAAACCATGGTATGCCAATGAAACGGCAATGCATTCGGCAAACATCGGCGAATTGGCACAGGGGGGATTACTGTTTCAGAAACTGCTGCTCAGTTGGGCGAAGGGAGCAATCGGTTACACCTGGTACGACCTGCGCGACGATGGCTTTGATCCAAGCTATTCAGAACATCACTTCGGCATGTTCACGCGAGATTTTTATCCCAAAGCGGTTTACGGTGTTTTCAATACCTTAGCGAAACACTTGACCGATGCGGTTTTTCTGCGGGAGTTTTCAATTCCGGGAATTTGGGAAGGGTACTGGTTCAAAGGCGGCAACGGCGACCTGTACTATGGTTTCTGGAATGAACGGCAGAGCATTACCCCCTGTCTGTTGTCCAAGATCACAGGAACCGCATCCCTGATCGACCTGTTCGGCAACGAAACACCCCTCGAGGTACGCGACGGATCGGTCATTCTTCCGGTGAACAGTCTGCCGAAATTTCTTCGTATCGCCAAGGGCGGAATTTCAGAGAAAATGGAGGGCGCCCCTCTGATTCATCCGGAAAGCGAACCTTTTGCCGTTGAACTGAAGAAGCAGTCGATCGCACGATTCCGGGTCGAAAATCCGGGAACATGCCCGGCGACAATTCTGTTGAATTTTTCAACCGACGCTCCGTTTTCAATACAGCCGGTCAAGCAAAAATTGTCGTTGCAACCGGGCGAAAACAAAATGATTTCCGTAACATTGACGCCAAGCGCGGCATTGACCGGTCATGCTGCAACGCAAGCAATGCAGTTGACCGTATCCGCGCAGTTCAACCAGCAGCAATTGCCGAATATCTGCGTTCCGCTGGCGTCGGTGCGCAACGCTGTCTATAAAAATTTTCTGCCGGAACAGCCCCAATTCCATCTGGGGCGCGCGCAGGATCTCTTTCAGATCGATATGCAACCGGCATCGCTGTGGCAAGGGGAAAAAGATTGTTCGGCCGATATCCGTATGGCCCGGTTCAAGGACGATCTCTATGTGGGAATTGATGTTTCCGACAATATTTTCTTTCAGAAGGAAAAAGGATTTCATTGTTTCAAAGGAGATGGGGTTCAGCTTTTCTTCTCCATTCCGGGACAGCAGGATTTCTGGGAATTCGGCCTCGCGCTTACGCCCAAAGGCAACGACCTGTATTGTTATCGGATGCCGAAAGGTCAGGTCAAACCGGAGGGGATTAAGACTCGAATATCCCCGCTGGTCGGCGATGGACTGCGCTATGAATTGTGGATTCCGCTGGGAGCCTTGGGCTTGACGGAGGACGCGGGAAAACGCGGCATTCGCTTCAACTGCTATATCAACGACAACGACGGGCTGGGACGGAAATGCTACCTCGGCATATTCCCGGAAAAGCTCAGTGACCGTTTTCCTTTGATCTTTTTCCGCTGATTTACGCGCAATCACCTTAAAAACAGGAAAAAAGATGATGATTTCTTTCCATAAAATTCCCTATTGGTTCCTTTGCATCTCTTTTGGCGCAATACCCCTGCTCGGCGGAGAATTTTCCATCGGCTCCCCCGCCGACGGTTTTGCCGACTGGCATGCGCGGACCGGCAGTGAAGTAAAAAATTCGGCGGCAACCGCCGTCTTCAAGCCGGGAACGCTTGCGGGACGAACCTGCGGCCGATTAGACTATTCTCTCGCGGGGCGAAGCAATGAAACCTACGTCAGCATAGGCAAGACATTCAAGCCGGTTGACGGCTTCCGGGCACTGCTCGTGGAGCTGTATTGTCCCGATGCCACCGAGCTGTTTGTCCGCTTTGTAGATCGCACCGGAAAGACATTCGCATACAAATATGCCGTAACCCCCTCCGCGAATTGGCAAACCGTGCAGTTCCGGTTTGATAACGCCATTCCCGGGTTTCCTGTTTTTGTCTGGGGAGGAGACGGAAAACACAAAGACCGTATCTGGCATGACGGACTTCGACGGGTCGAACTGTGTTTCCCTCGTGCCGGAAGCACCGGGATTTCGAGCCGTGCGCGAGTGGCCGGATTCGCGAAAATTAAAATACGAGTGTCGGATGCCCCGCATCCGGCAAAAAACATTCCAACATCACCCCAACCGTAAAATTATCAGAGCGCAACATCAGGGAGGCACCATCAACCCAGAAAAAAAATTGAAAGTTCCACTCAAACAGGAGAAAAATTCCCAGAGCTTTTTGCCGTCCGAACTTTTTTTAAGTGCATCAAACAGTAAAAAAAAGGATTCTCGAAAATGCAAAGAAAAACATTCACTTTGATTGAGCTTCTCGTCGTCATTGCGATCATCGCGATTCTCGCCGGAATGCTCCTTCCCGCTTTGAATCAGGCCAGAGCCAAGGAGAAAGCCATCAACTGTCTCAACGGACACAAGCAATTCGTTCTGGCACAACAGTTGTATTCGCAAGATTTCGGCTGCATGGTGGTCAAGAGCAGCGGCGTAAACTTCAACCAGCTGCTGACCGGAGTAGCCGGTGGGTTGCAGGGCAAAGGTTATCTGCCCTGGTCTTCCGTCACCTGCCCGGCCACACAGGTTCCTCGCATTTGGGATTCCACTTGGACGCTTAATACAAAGGGGGCAGAATGGTTCGGCACACTCGGCATGCTTTGGCCGTGGGGGAGTTATTCCACTCTGGCCGACAATGTCGGTAAAATTTTCAACCGCAAACATACGCAAAATCACGGATTTTGGGATACCTGGGACAAGCAGACCGGTATGTATATTCTTCCGGAACGGGCAAAAATTCCGGGAAACACCTTCTTTGTCGGTGACGCCGGACAGGTCGGCTACGCCACCGGCGGGTGCTACTGCATCGACCCGTACGGAACGACCGGCAGTGTTCATGTCATTCACAGCGGGAAGGCCAATCTCGGGTATCTGGATGGACACGCAGGCAGCTTGACCGCAAAGGAGCTTTCCGACACCGCCGTCAAACCGACCTATTATCTGGAGAACTGGGAAAGGAAAACACTCTGATGCATGCCTATTTTATTCTTCCGATAAGCGGCATGATGACGCTGCTTGCATTCGCCGGTTTTTCCGGCCGGCAAGCTGCGCTCTCCGCCGCAGAACCCCCGCGGATTCCGCCGGGCGCTTACGGCACCAACATCCACATGATCGACCGGGTCGGCGAAGATATGGAAAATCATCAGACCGTCCTCGAATCCATGAAAAAAGCAGGATGTATCTGGGGCAGAAGCGATAACTACTGGCGCGTTTACGAGCGGGAAGACGGAACATGGGACTTCAGCGATCCGGATCGTTTCTTTCAGCTCGCCAACCGCATCGGAGTGAAAATTCTGCCGGTGATCTGCGCGGCGGATCTGCATGTCCCCAAGCAATACAAGCCTCTTTCCCAGCACCTGCCGGAATACCGCAAGTATCTTGAAAAATTTGTTTCCAGATATCATAAGCAGGTCAAATGCTGGGAAATCTCCAACGAACCGGACGCCGGCGGCCCGAATACACGCATTGTCGAACACAAAGATCCCCGAAAATTCATGGATCTTCTGTCGCTCTCCTTCCAGACGATCAAAGCCATCGATCCGGAGGCCGTGGTCGTTCCCGGCGGAATGTGCGGATCAGACAACGATCTGGTCAATTACGCTTATCTGGAGCAGCTTCTCAAGCTGGGACTTGCCAAAAATTCTGATGTCATCAACATTCACCCGTATCTGGATTCCAATTTACCCGAGGAAATTTATCCGCAAGGACTCCAGCGACTGCACGCGCTGCTGAAAAAATACGGCGCCGACCAAAAACCAATCTGGGTAACGGAACTGGGGGATTCCATCGGTACGCCCCCCGATTGGAAACGTTATTATCAGATTGCCTTTGAAAAGGCGAAGATCAATCCGGCAAAAACCGATTTGATCGTTATTGAAGATCCGCAATGGCATTTTTTCACTGAAGGCTGGATGCTTAACGAAGAGACCTTCGGCGTAAAATTCCGGGCGAAAAAAGCGATCCGTCTGAAAGATCTGGACAAAGTGCCTTCCGACAGTGTTCTTCTGCTGGGAACCAACGGGGATTTTCCGTCCGCATATCTGTCGGCGCTTCAACGGTATCTCAAACGGGGAGGAACCATCGTAAGCGCGTGGGTCATGCCACTTTATTTCGACATCGCGCTTGCCCCGGACGGAACCATCCGACGCACCAAAATTTCAGAAAAAAACAATCCTCCTCTGCATATCGGCTGGGAGGCTTTCTGGACAAAAAAAGGCGTGCCGTCGAATTTCAGAAATCTGAAATCCGACGAACCGGAGATGACCGGTTGGCGCAAATTCAACATGGCAGGGCGCTTCCTCAGCGAACAGCACCTTCAGAAAGGCGATCAGTTCATCCCGCTGGTTTATGCCGAAGAGAAGGCAATGAAGTATCCGGTCGCCGGAGTGTACCGCTTCAACAGTCAACTCAAAGGAAACGCCATCGTCTCGCTTATGTGGGGGTATCCCTTCAAAGCGCGAACCAGTCACTCTTCCGCGAAAAGCTGGCCGCGTGCTGCGCTTCTGCTCCATGCCGGTGGAGTCGATAAGGTATTCTCCTACAAATACCGGATCAACAAGAACCGCAAAAGGCAGGACTACGGTCTGCACGACTGGGATTTGAAAAAACAGGACACCGCCATTGCGTTGGATACCTTCTTTGAGGTGTTTCCAGAAAAAACCAAGTTTTCCATTCTCCATCGGCATTCTCCTTGGATTGCAAAGGCCGTCCGGCCGGATGGAAAAACAGTCCATGCCGTATGGCTGCGACAGGGCAAAGCGAAATTCCAGCTCCATTTCGACCGCCCCGTCGAAAAGGCGATTGATTATCTCGGGAAACCTCTTGTCATTGAAGGGGACTGTCTGGAAATCAGCGATGGCCCGACCTATTTTATCGGTCCGGAAAAGTTGACTCTTCCATAATCAAAAAATCCGAATGAATTCGGAAACGGGATGGCAAATCGATTTTGAGAACGACTACTCGGAGAAACGCTTTCCGACTTTCGCCGAGTGTCGTCTCAATTTTTTGATCCTGCCATCTCCGGAAAAGCAAATAAATATTACATCCATGAAAACAATCCCAAAAAAGAAAATGACGGTTCACATCATCTTGAATTCGCACCTCGATCCGGTTTGGCTCTGGAAATTGGAGGCCGGGATCGACGAAGTGCTCGCCACCGCCAGAACCGCATGCGGAATCCTCGACGATTATCCGGAAGTCATCCTCACCAGAGGCGAATCGTGGTTCTTCGAGACCGTCGAACTTTGCGACAAAATCACGTTCGCCAGACTCCAAAAACATGTGCAAAATCAACGCCTGAAAATCGTCGGCGGTTGGTTCGTTCAGCCGGACTGCAATCTGGCTTCCCCGGAAACCTACCGCATGCACGCAAAAATCGCCCAAGCCTATTTTGACAAAAAATTCCACGTTAAAATCAACACCGGCTTCAATGTCGACAGCTTCGGCCACAGCGGATTCCTTCCCCGATTCTATCAGGACGCCGGAATCAAAAACTACTGCATGATGCGCCCCGCACCCCACGAGAAAAAACTCCCCGGCGAAATCTTCCGCTGGCAATCCCCCGATCATGCCGAAATTCTTACCGCCAGAATCCCCTTCGCTTACAGTACCTCGCCACGCAATATCGAAGTCCAACTCGACCGGGTCATCGCCGCGGCCGATCCCGCCATCGGACACACTCTCTGTTTCTGCGGCGTCGGCGATCACGGCGGCGGCCCCGCTCGCGAGGAAATCGACCGGATCATCGCCTATCGGAAGGCACACCCGGAAATCGAAATTTGCTTCAGCCATCCGGACGCTTTTTGCGACGCCGTGCGCGCCTCAGGGGCAAAGCTGCCCGTCGTGGTCGGAGAACTTCAGCATCACGCTTCCGGCTGTCCCGCTGTCCTCCCCGAGATCAAACGCTCGCTGCGCCTCGCAGAAAACAGATTGATTCAGGCGGACAAGGCCCTCTCCCCGGCAAACCAGCTCAAAGCATGGAAAGAGCTTCTTTTCGTCACCTTTCACGACGTCCTCGCTGGAACCTCGATCGCTTCGGCTTATCCGGCAATGTTCGACAAACTCGGCGCCGCACGCAATCTGGCCGACGAAGCCGTTACCCAAAAAATCCGACGCCGCAACAGCCGCATTCGCCCCCTTCCCGTCCAGCAGCTCATCTTCGACAACCTCGGCAAAGAGACCTTCGACGGCATCTTCGAGATCGAACCTTGGGTTTCATGGCAATGCTGCTGGCATCTGCGGGCGCTTGAAAGCATTCGCCTCCTCGATGGCAAAAAACGCGTTCCGATCCAACTGATCCAACAGGAGGCCGCAGTCATGCCCATGCCGCGTCTGGCGTTTCCCCTTCGTCTCGCCGCCGGAAAACGCAAAATCATCCATCTCGATTATCAGGCCGATCCGAACGCTCCGGCCCCGACTGCCCTCGGCATCCCTCCCGAAATCGCAAAGCGCTTCCGCATAGAAGTGTTCTCCGATGATTCGGACACCTGGAGTCACGGGGTCAACACCTACCCGAAAGAACCGCTTCGCGCCTTCCGGATGCAAGGAAAATTGCACCCCCATCAGGCTGGTCCGCTCATTTCCGAGGCGATCGGCAACTACACCGACGGGCACGGCAACAAAGTTCTTGCGCGCTTCCGGCGCGAGGCAAACCTCAATGGCGTGCGTATTTTCCTTCGTCTGACCTTCACCGAAGCGCATCGGGTGGTCAAAATGATTCTTCCGCCGCCCTTTCCGGTGGAGAAACGAATCGACGGCTGTCCCGGCGGATTCTGCCAGCGGCCATGCGACGCCGAAGAATATCCGATCTTCAACGTTACCGCGATTTCCGGCGCCGGACACTCCTTTGCCGCGGTGTCGAAAGACATTTTCTCCGGTGATGTTTGCGAGGACGGAACCATCCGGCTCACGCTTCTTCGGACGCCATGTTTCGCGCACCACACCCCCTATCAGGTTCCCCGGCAGAACCGTTATCCAGTCACCGGAGTCGGCGTGCAGGAATATGAAATCGTGTTGCTGGACGACCCGGAACCGGACGAAGTGCGCCGCATCGTTTTCGGACAAACCGAGCCGGTTCGTTTTTCTGAAATCACGCCGTCGCTGCTTCGGGAAAAGATTTAACAAACAAGAGTCGCTCGAAAATGCGACGCAAATTTTGGCAGTGCTTGAAAAAGCAGAAAAACAGCATATCTTAAAATATCCTTAATTCCTATCGGAAGGGTTCCTCATGAAAATTCATCTCTTGGGCAGTTGTTCCGGCACGGAACCGATGCCGGGGCGCGATTATACCGCATGGGTTCTGGAAGAAAACTCCGGCGATCTCTTGTGGTTCGACGCTGGCGGCGCCTGCTCCCGGACCGCTTACGGCAAAGGCCTCTCTCCGCTCCGCATCAAAAGGCTCTTTCTTTCCCACCCCCATTTGGATCACACCGCCGGGTTGCCGGGACTGTTGCAGACGATCAACAAGGAGAAGTGGTTGCGGCAGGATCACGATTTCAAGGTTCTGATCTGCCACGCCCCGTCGCGGAAAACCATTGACGCAGCCGCGATGTTTCTGGAGGCGGAGCTCAAAACGCCCGACGATGAGTGGGGTTTCAAAATCGAATGCAGGGAACTAAGCTCCGGCCCAATCTATTCAGATGCCGAAGTCGCGATCGACACGCTGCCCAATGAACATATGACCGTCGATCCCCTGACCGGGAAAAGCCGCTCCTACTCGTTTCGCATCCAAACGCAGGACAAGACCATCATCTACACCGGGGATGTGAAAAACCTCGACGAGTTGAATTCGTTCCTGCAATCCCCCTGCGATCTACTGATGCTCGAAACCGGACACCATCGTGCCGAGGCGCTGGCAAAGCAGATCCGGGAAAGACATTGGCCGGTGAAGGAACTGTTCTTCCTGCATCACGGCCTGGAAATTCTCCATGATCCGGTCGGCGAGAAGGCCTTGGCCGAAACCTCATGGGGAAAGAGTGTGATCTTCGGTTCGGACGGCATGACCCTCGACCTTCGCTGAAATTCCTTTCAACGAGTCGTGCAATCAAGCCGTCCGCCCCGTAATTCAGTCGCAATTTTCCATGCGTATTGCCGCACGTCACCGGCGACGTCCTCTCAGCGGCGGGATCAATTCCCGCGCGAGGACGCCTCCCGTCGGCATGCATTTCTCCGACGTTCGCAATCCGTGCATGCCACATCCGGAATCAGCTTATCATTCCGAACCGCGCCTCGCAGTCCAAACGGTACCGTCAGATAAATTGGCGCCGGCCGGCCGGAGACCGTGACCTTCAACGGGATATATTCAAACGCTCCGCTGAATTCTCCCGCTTTCAATTCAAACTCCAGCACCGTCTTCCAATCGTGTTCGATCAACAACGCCTGTTCCGGACCGGGATTGGCCTCCCATCCTTCCGGCAACAACCATTCGACATTCAACGTCCGACAGTCGAACCGACACAGCCGCTCGGTGAGACGCATCTTCAGCACCTCGCCCGGAATTGCTTCTGCTGCGCTAAGATATTCCACTTGCAATTGCCCATAAGGAAGATCGAAAATCTGCGCCATACTCGGCTTATTCCAGATCCGATCGCGCACAATCTGCGCCCCGCATAAAGCTTTCCGGCATTCCGGGGAGATCGCAGTCGCCCCTTCCGTCAATGCAACCAGCTCAGGATTGAGCATTTCCGTCTGTTTCTTGCACCACAACACCCGGTCGGTCAGCTCCGCCAGCGTCTTTGGCACCGCAAGCCGGTAAGGATTGATCGCTACCGTGCGAATACTTTCTCCGATCGGTTCAATCCACCGACTCGGGAGTTTCGCACGCCCCTGAATAATGCCGAACACCGCGCCCGCAGTCGCGCCGGTGCAGTCGGTATCGTCTCCACAATTGACCGCAGCGCAGATCGTCCGTCCCAGATCCCCCTCGCCGTAAAGCAGCCCCAGCACGGTGAACCCGACATTGCACGGCGCTTGGAACCACCCAAGATCCGCGCTGTCGCTGACCAGAAGGTTGCGCGCTTCTTCCAAAGAACGCTTCTCCTGATAGCTTTTGATTGCCAAACGGACACTTCGCGCCACCCGGCATTCCGGCGGAATTTTGGAGAGTGCGATCTCAAGCAGCACGGAGATGTCTGATTCCAGAAACGCCGCGGATTCCAATGCCGTCGTGAAAAGTTCCGCATAGATCCCGTCGCCTGCATGATCGACGCAACTATCCATCCATGCGAACGCAACCGCCTCGTCGGGATTGCCGGGGAAAAGACAGGCCCAGATTTCCGAACGGATCCATGCGCCGTTGCTGTTTTTCCATTGCTCGTTGTTGTACGCACCGGAGAGCGGCGGGAAAAAACCATTGCCGATATTTGTTTTTCCGACACCGTATTCGTTCCACGGACCGATAATGTAATTGAGCCAATACTCGCCCAGAATCCGCTCATTGAGGTGGTAAACGCCCTGTTCTTCCACGGCCAGAAGCCAAATCAGTTGGAGATCCAAGTCGTCGTTGGGGAGCGGTTCCCCGGTCATCTTCTGCGTATAGAAGTCGATATTGAAAAAATCTCTCCGACCTTCCAACGGACCACCGAGCGTTCCGCCGATATTTTTTCCAGTCCAGCACCCATACACCTTGTCCCGATATTCCGCCGCATTCAACAGATTCTTCATTGTCCCGACCTCCCGGGGTTGTGGTTTTTCTACGCTTTCTTAAAATAGATCGGGACGCAGGATAAAACCATGACAAAAATCGGTAAAACTAGGATTTTTTCTACTTTTGAAATCAAAATCAATCCGTATTCCGGCGAAAATCGGAAGGAGACAGGTGCAACGTTCTTCGAAACACCCGTGTAAAATACGAAGCGTCACAAAATCCGCAGCGGGAAGCAATCTCGGTGATGTTCCATTCCCGATGCTCCATCAAAAGTCTGCGCGCCTTCTCCACACGAAGATTGTTGATATAGCGGATCAGCGGCGTCCCCGTCTCCCGCCGGAAGAACCTGCTGAGATATTTTTCACTGAGGTGCTGTTTTTCTGCGATCATTGCCAAATTGATGTCGTGCAGGTAGTTCCGGTTGACAAAATCAATGATCCCGGACAACGTCAAATAGTTCTCCGTCATCGGATGGGCCCGGACTTCCGGCGATACTTTGCTGGCTCCCCCGCGCAGGTGAATGCGTCCGAGCTGCGTCAAAAGCAAATTCATCCATGCGTTCATCGCCGCCGGATAATTCGGCTCACGCTGCTTCGACTCCTCGACCATTTCCCGGCAAAATGCGTCCATTTTCTCAAATTCAACCGTGGACAGACGCAGTTTGACCGGCTCCGGCCCGAAAAGAGAAGGCGTAAATTCCATGCGGAAAAAATCCGCATCCACCATCAAAGTGTAAAATTCCAAATCCGACGCGGCAAAAAAACGATGGGAAATCGCCGGCGGAATCACATACACATCCCCCGCGATGATCGGATGATTCATGGCGGCGACAGTATTGATTCCGTATCCGTTGCGGATGCACATGAACTCATAACAGTCGTGGGCATGGATCCGCTCCGATCGGCCGCGCGGCATCTGCTGCGCCATGAACGCAAAATGACGATGATCGATTTCATATTCCGCCAGATGATAACAGTACATCTTATGCGTCTCCCCCGCCGCCCGTGAATCCAAATTTCGCAGCACTCCCGCCGACTCACTTCACCGAACTGTAGCGCAATTGTTCCAACAAAATGTGAAACACACATCCCTCTTCCGACTCCGAAACCGTGAGCGCCCCACCCATCAGCTCAATCAGACGATGCGCAAGCGTCAAATCCAATCCCGAACTCGCATGCCCGTCCCCGAACGATCCGCTTCCCGCAAAAACATCAAACCAATTTGCATGGTTTTTTGCGTCAATCTCCCAGCCACTGTCCGAAAAAATCAACAATAAAGAACCATATCCACTCATTTCTCCTTCCTTCTCACGCGTAAAGGAGACCGAAAGCTTCAATTCCCCCATTTCCGTACGCCCGATCGCGCATGAAATCAACGAAATCAACGCCTGACGGATGCGGAACCGATCCATTTCCAACAACGGCAAATCCGGACAATCACAAACAAAGTCCAATCCCTTCTCCGCCGCACGACGACAGAACACCGCCTCCAATTCCCGGCAGATCCTTCGGAAATCACTCATCTCCTTATTCAGCTGCAGTTTCCCCGACTCAATCGCCGCAAAATCGGACAACTGCGCCACAAAACGCATCAGCGCTCCCCCTTCCCGACCGATCGCCGCCGCACGCGCGACAAAATCAGCGCTTCCGGGTTTACTTGTTTCAAGCTTTTCGCTTTCCCGCACAATCTCCGCCAAAGGCAAATGCATTGCCCGTTCAATCCGTTCGAAGAACCCACTGCGGTCGTCCTGTTTTCCGCGTGCGGCATTTACCACTTCCGTCTCCCGGTCCGAACGCAGCGCCGCTGCCGTAAGGTTTGCCGCCGCGCGCATAATGTCTTCGTCGGCCTCCGTGAACGCATGCAAATGCTCCGTAAACGCGGCGGCAATCACCCCCACAAACGCTCTGCCGGAAGTCACCGGCATAAAGATCAACGATCTGGTTTTCAATGGCTCCAAAGTTTTCGCACAACCAGCCAGAGAAACGTCCGCAATCCGCACAATCCGACCGTTTAAAAACTCCTCATCCCAGAACCCCAGACACTCCGAGAGCACCTCCGGCGCAAGACCTTCCAACCCGGAGATATTTTGTGCATGCCATTGCAAATCACAATGGAACCGCTCCAGTGTCGTCGCCGCCTGCGCATTTCTACGCCAAAACGAAATCCGGGAACACCCCAGCCGGGAACGAACCGCATCGAACACCTCTTCCAGATTCTTAAGGAACCCTCCCCCGGAAATAATTTCACCGAGGCAATTTTGGAACATGCGTCCGTTGTCCTCCTCGACATTGAGCCGATCCATCATATCTTCCAACTGTCGCCGATGCATATCCCGCTTGGACACGTCCCGTACCACGCCCAGCACGCCCCCATGCTCCACAACTCCGTCCAGAGCAATGCGCATGATCTCAAAATGCTTCTCGCCCTCCTCTTTCGATACGGACTGCTCCAAAATCATCGCCCCTCGCTCGTCGGTCGAGATCCGCTCGGCGTTGCCGGCAAAAAAGTCCTTCATCGAAACCATGCCGGAGGTCATCTTCGTAAATGCGGCGTTCCATCTGGTAAAATTTTTCGCTTCGTCCATCACGAAGACGCCAAGCGAAAGATGGTCGAGCAACGTTTGAAACAACGCAGCCGACTCCCGATCTTTCTGAATCGCTTCCGCCGGGATCTCCTCCGTTTTCAGGATCGTCCCAAAAATCAAGTCCCGGTTCTCCGATCCAGAATAGGCCAATTGAATCAGGCGAAAATTCTGCGTTGAATGCTCCGCGCCGGGAAGTTTCAACCTCCCCTCACAGCATCGTGGCGTCTCC
>JAQUYX010000025.1 GCA_028691615.1 Victivallaceae bacterium | reverse complement strand
CTGGTATCTGCGCGGAAAGGTCCCGGAGACATTTTTGCCCGACGAGGACAAAGGCATGATTATGATGAATGTTGAGCTCGCGCAGGGCGCGACGCTCGATCGGAGCAACGCCGTCTGCGACAGTATTTACCGGAAAATCAAGGATATTCCCGGAATCCGTTCGGTTATGCTGATTTCCGCGTCCGGCCCCATGAGCGGCTCCGGCGAACATTGCGCGCAGGGGATGATCCGGCTTGAGCATTGGGACGCGCGCAAGACGCCTCAGCTGCAGATCCGGGCGATCCTCGACGAGATTCAGCAGAGAACCCGGGACATTCTGCCGGCCAAAATCGTCTGTTTCACAACGCCAGCCATCCGCGGACTCGGACGGCTCGGCGGGGTGGGCTTTCAACTGTGCGCCATCGGGGCGGTCTCTCCCGATCAACTGGCGGTCACCGCGGACGACATGGTCAAACAACTTGCCGCCATGCCGCAAAGCAGTCGCGTCATGTCCGGTTTCAGCGCGAACACGCCGCAGCTCTATCTGGAACTCGACCGCAAAAAAGCCGAATCGCTGGGCGTGTATCCCGAAACGGTCTTTGCCACGCTGCAGAACAAACTGGCGTCTTTTTATGTCAATGATTTCAATATGAACGGCGGGGCATATGAGGTCATCGTACAGTCATTGCCGCAATATCGCGCCGGAGTCAGCGACATCATGGACTTGCATTTTCCGGGGAATCACGGTCAGATGATTCCGATGAGTGCGATCGGACGGCTGCATTATTCGGTCGGCCCGCGCGAGATTACCCGTTTCAACAAGATGCCGTGCGCGAATCTGAATGCGCAGACGTCCGCGAAAACCGCGCCGCTGGAACTCATTGAAAAAATCGAAAAGATGCCGCTCCCGCCCAATTTCCATGTGGAATGGAGTCAGATGAGTTATCAGGAAAAGCAAAATCAGGGACAGATTGTTTTTCTGATGGGATTGGCGATGCTTTTCGCTTATTTCTTTCTGGTTGCGCAATATGAATCGTGGACCATCCCGATCCCGGTGATGCTGTCGGTCACGTTCGCGCTGCTGGGGGCTTTGCTGGGGTTGTACCTGACCGGCACGGCGCTGAATATTTATGCCCAGCTCGGCATGGTCATGCTCATCGGACTGGCGGCGAAAAACGCCATCCTAATGGTTGAGTTTTCCAAGCGCGAGCGGGAAAACGGCGTCGGCATTCAAGAGGCCGCGCTCAATGGCGCAAACTTGAGATTTCGTGCCGTCATGATGACCGCATGGAGCTTTCTCTTCGGCGTGCTGCCGTTGATTCTGGCCACCGGGGCGGGGGCGTCGGCGCAAAAGTCCATCGGAATTACCACCTTCTCCGGGATGTTCTGCGCGACTTTGATCGGCATTGCCTTCACGCCGGCTCTTTATGCGTTCGCACAACGGGTGCCAGAGCACTTGAAAATGATGATCCGCCGCGGGTAATCCCTCTTTCCCAAGCACCCCTCTCCCCAAGCCGTGGGACAATGCCAAGCTTCGCGCTGCCCTTCGATTTCCTCAGAAATCTATTTTGAGAATCATCCCCAAAAAATGGAAATTTTTCGGACGTGTGTTGAAAAAAATTGATCATACCATAATTTCTAACCGCGTGAATTTGTTTTTATGAATTTGCAACGGAACAAAAAAAATTGCGGGAGGAAAAATGAAGATCAACCGGAACATTCTCTTGATTGCAAACTGCGCTGATTGGGCCAAAGAACATCCCGCATTCGTCGCGCTGGAAAATCTGGACAAGGCGCTCACCGGACTCGGACTGGACGTTCATTTCGCCTGGTCGATCGAAAACGCGATCACGCAGATGAGCGAAAGTCCCAAGTACAGCGCCGTCGGAATCTATCTCGACGACGGGAATATCAATATGGCACAGGAAGCGCTGCGGCTGGTCAACCGCATCCGAACCATCTCCGAAACGCTGCCGGTCTTTGCGCTGACCTGCAAGGACCTGATCGCATCGCTGCCGGTCGAACTGATCCGCGAAGTCAAAGAATACATCTATCTCTTCTCCGAAACTCCGGAATTTACCGCAAAACGTCTCTTCACCGCAATTTTTCAATACAACCAACAGCTGCTTCCTCCGTACTTCCGGCAACTGAAAAATTTCACCGAGGACGGCGATTATTACTGGGATTGCCCCGGACACATGGGCGGTATGGCTTATTTGAAGCATCCGGTCGGCGTGGAATTTTTCGACTTTTTCGGCGAAAATATGTTCCGCGCCGATATCGGGGTGGCCACTTCCGAAATGGGCGATTACCTCATTCATGCCGGTCCGGTCCGGCAATCAGAACAGAACGCCGCCAAGCTCTTCGGCGCGGATTGGACCTTCTTTACGGTCGCCGGATCTTCCGGCTCCAACCGGATCGTCGCTCAGGGCGCGGTCGGAGCCAATGAAATTACCGTGGTCGACCGCAACTGTCATAAATCGTTGAACCACGGGTTGACGCTTTCCGGCGCGCGCCCCGTCTACATGAAACCCACCCGCAACGGATACGGACTGATCGGCCCCATTCCCGCCAGCCGTATGTCCGCGGAGGGCATCCGAAAACAGATTGCCGAAAGCCCCCTTGCCAAAGGCGCGGTCTCTCCCCTGCCGAGCTATGCAGTTGTCACCAACTGCACTTACGACGGATTTTGCTACAACGTCACCAAAGTGGTGGACGCCCTCAAAGAGAGCGTGCCGCGCATTCATTTCGACGAGGCATGGTACGCCTATGCAAAATTTCATCCGCTGTATCGCGAACGGTTCGCCATGGGGGTCAGCGCACAAATCAAAAATATGCCCACGATTTTCGCAGTCCAATCCACCCATAAAATGCTTCCGGCGCTCTCCATGGCTTCGATGATTCATGTCCGCAGGAGCGAACGCGCGCCGCTCGATTTCGACGACTTCAACGATGCGTTCATGATGCACGGAACCACTTCGCCATACTATCCGATTCTCGCTTCCATCGATGTGGCCGTGGCCATGATGCAGGGACAATCCGGCGCTTTTCTGGTGCAGGAATCGATCGAAGACGCCATCGCGTTTCGCAAGGCGGTGGTCGGAATCAAGCGTAAAATTCTGGAAAAAAATCCCCGCGACTGGTTCTTCGACGTCCTTCAGCCGGATACGGTCAAAGACCCGAAAACCGGTGCGCAATTCTCGTTTCAGGAGGCGCCGATTTCGTTGTTGAGCAGTGAACCGTCCTGCTGGGCGCTGAACCCGGACGAGCAATGGCACGGTTTTGCCAAAGAGGAGATCGAAAACACCGATTGCATGCTCGATCCGGTCAAAGTCACGCTCACCTGTCCCGGGATTACTCCGGACGGAACCTATCAGGAAAACGGCATTCCGGGATATATCATGACCAAGTTCCTCGACGAACGGCGTACCGAGATCGCTCGAACCGGAGATTATACGCTGCTGATTCTTTTTTCGGTCGGCACCACCAAGGGGAAATGGGGCAATCTGATCGAAAGTCTTCTGGAATTTAAACGGCTTTACGATGAAGACGCGCCGGTCTCCGAAGCCATCGCGTCTCTTGCGGAAACTTCGCCGCAATATGCGGATATGACCCTTCGGGAGCTTTGCTCGTCCATGCATGGAACCATGCGCGAATTGGGATTGATCGATCTCCTTGCCGAGGCCGCCAATACCGATCCGGAGCCGGTGTACTCTCCCGCCGAGGCCTATCAGAAGGTCGTGCGTTACAAGACCGAACATGTCCGGCTCAAAGACTATCCTTCCCGAATCGCTGCCGGCATGCTTGTGCCCTATCCTCCCGGAATCCCGCTGCTGATGCCGGGAGAACGCATTGCCGCCGACGACAAGGGAATCCTCGGATATTTGGAGGCGCTTCAGTCGTTCGATAAAAAATTCCCCGGATTCGAACATGAGATTCAAGGGGTGAATGTCGATGGAAACGGCGATTTTTGGGTCCGTGTCATCTGTGAGGACGATACGAAGACCGAACGGAAAAAATCACATTTCAAACCGCGCAAAGTTTCCGGTGCCATCAAAAAGGGTCGCATGTAATGCTTGCATCAAACAGAAGGTTTCATTGCCATGTCAAAAGAAAACTCGCATGACACCGCCCAACCCGGTTTGGCGGCAAAACTCGGCTTCTTCGCGCTCATCACGGTCGTGGTCAGCTCCATGCTGGGCGGCGGCGTTTACAGCCTGCCGCAAAATACGGCGGCCGCTTCCGCGGCGGGACCGGTCATCATTGCCTGGCTGATCGTCGGGTTCTGCGTCTACTTCATTGCCAATTCGTTTCGGATTCTCTCGGACATCCGGCCGGATTTGAAGGCCGGAGTCTACATGTATGCACGCGAGGGGTTCGGGCGTTTCATCGGCTTCATCACCGCATGGGGATACTGGCTGATGACCATCTTCGGCAACGTCGCGTTCGCGGTTATTTTAATGGACGCGCTGGACTACTTCTTTCCCGGAGTATTCACCGGCGGAAACAATTTCAACTCCATCATCGGCGGCTCGATCCTCATCTGGTTTTATTATTTTCTGGTGCTCTCCGGGGTGAAACGGGCCAGTCTGGTGAACCTGATCGGTACGTTCAGCAATATGCTGCCGATTTTCCTTTTCATCGTGGTGCTTCTCTTCGCAATCCGCGCGTTTCATTTCGACGCTAATTTCTGGGGCAATTCCGCCGCAATTCGCACACGGGATCTGGGTTCGGTCGGAGCGCAGATCAAGGCGCCGATGCTCGTCGCGCTGTGGTGTTTCATCGGCGTGGAAGGCGCGGTGGTGCTCTCGGGACGGGCCAGAAATCAGCGGGATGTGGGCAAAGCCACGACAGTGGGGTTTCTGGTCGCACTCTGCATTTACATGCTGCTCTCGATTCTGCCGTTCGGCATTACTTCCCAGCACACTTTGGAAGGAATCCCCAATCCTTCGACCGCCGGCGTGCTGGCGATCGTGGTCGGGAAATGGGGCGAATGGCTGATGAACTGCGGGCTGATTGTTTCGGTATTGACCAGCTGGATCGCGTGGACGCTGCTCTGCGCGGAAATCCCGATGGCGGCCGGAGAGAATGGCACGTTCCCGAAGGGATTCAGCAAGACCAACAAAAACGGCACGGCGGGCATCGGTCTCTTGGTCAGCACGGTCATCATGCAGATCGCCATGCTGGTGGTTTACTTTGCCAACAACGCGTGGCAGGCCATGTACAGCGTCAGTTCTCTGGTGATGCTGCCGGCCTACCTGACGACGACGCTGTTTTTGTTCAAACTGTGCCGCAACGGAGAATATCGCAAATATGCGGCCAAAGGAATCGCCCTTGCAACGGTCAGCGGAATTATCGGGTTTCTCTTTTGCCTCTTCATGTTTTATGCCGGCGGAATCAATTATGTTGCAATGATTCCGGTGCTTCTGAGCGTGGGTGTGCCGCTGTTTGTCTGGGCGCGGCGGGAACAGATCGCGCAGGGGGACACCGATCCGATTTTTCTGCCGTTCGAAAAATGGTGTCTGGGCATCTTGCTCGCGCTGGACGTGCTGGCCATTGCGCTGGTCGCATCGGGCGTGATCACCTTGTGAAGCGCAAATGATCCTTGTGCTTTCGGCGGAAATCGTGCGATAAATTTCCGCCGACGGCGCAAAATTAACCTTCTTCTGTTGTTCCGCTCACCGGAACCTAACAATCTCCGGTTATTTTAATGGGAGAAAAACGGGGGACTTGCGCGACGACTCACATCCCGTGAGAACACGTCGTTCCCCTGCAACAGGAGAAGGTGAAAGTGAAAAGAAGAAAACCCAGTGCATGGCTCCTCGGAGCCTTGTTCACCGTCGCGGAGGTCTCCGTGCTCGCTCAGGGCACGCTCGAACCGGTCGACACGCAATCCGGCAAAGTTCAAAAAATCCGCTTCGTCGAGGACGACGCCCAGAACTACATGGTTTCGAAGATTTACGAACTCAAACACCAGAAGGCGAACGATCTGGTTCCGTTTCTTCTCGGGGCGATCAAGCGTTATGCGAAAAACGGTTCCGCCGACCGGATCAATTACAAGGCTGGCAACAAACAGTTCGTCGCGGTCAGCTGTCCCGTTCCGCTGATGCCTTATCTGGACGACATGATTTCCAAACTCGATCACCCCGGCGCAAAGGGGCCGGACGGCAGCGGCATCGATGGAACCGGCATCGTCCGCAATGTCTACCGTGTGCAATACCGCACCGGGGAAAACATGGTCAATGTGATGGTCAAAGCCGGTATTCCCTCCAACGCGGTCGAAGGCGCCAATCAGGACGCGGTGGTCGCGCTGGACGCCGCCACCGGCATGATCTATTGGAAGGATTCCATCAACAAGGACAAGGATTTGAGCAAATATCTGGCGTGGCTGGACCGCCCGGTGCCGCAATGCGCAATCGCCATGCAAATTTATGAGGTGCGTGAGAGCGACCTGCTGGATCTTGGAGTGGATTATCCGGCTTGGAAGAACGGGCCGGGCTTGAATCTTTTTGAAGGCGGAATGAATCTCTTGGAAGGCTCCGCGCTGACGGAGGTGTTCGGACCTTACGGGTTCTTTCTCTTCGCCCCGAGCTTCGACCTCTCCTTTCTGCGTTTGCTCCAGCAGAACGGGAAAGCCAAACTTGCCACCAGCGCAAATTTGACGCTCACCACCGGTCATGACGGAAGTTTAAGCTTCACGCCCGATTATCAGAATCTCACCAAGGACGATTCGTTCAAGAGCGCGGTAGTCTCCTCGGGGAACGACACGCTTACGCTGAACATCACCAATCCGGTCATTTCCCTCTCCGGCAAGACCGATCGGGACGGGCGTCTTGCGTCGACTCCGAAGAGCATTGCCGAGCAGTCCGGCATCGTCAATTTCGGATACCGTCTCCAGATGAAAAACGTCGTCGAACGCAACAATCGCGGCGATGAACTCTACGACGAATCCTTCAGTTCCAGCGTGCTGACCGTGCAAAGCGGCGGAGAGAAACTGCTTTCCCGCTGGTCGCGCGAGCAGGAGGTCGAACAAACGATCGGGGTTCCGTTCCTCTGCGAGCTGCCCGTTCTGAAATATATCTTCGGAACCACCACCCGGACCAAGGAAAAAACGTTGTACTTTCTGACCGTAAAAAACGAACTGGTGCATCCCGACGCGGAGATCTCCGCAATCGCCGGGAAACTCATCAGCGTACCCGAATTGGTGAAATAAGCAATTTGCGAGGAGATAGAGAATCATGATGAACAGAAAAACTGCAATCGCCGGATTTCTCAGTCTGGCTTCGCTGGCGGGAGTTGCCAATCAACTGCCCACGACCAAGGAGAATCCGACTTACGGCCCGACGGCCTTCCAGCCGCAGCTGCGGGTCAACATCAAAGAGGGAACCGATACGGTTCACTTCGTCCGGGACACCAACGATCCGAAGATCATCACCAAGGTTTATGTGCTCAAGCACGCCGATCCGTATTCCGTGCGCCCGTATCTGCGGGAGATGGTTCAGACCCTGCGCGTCGATTACAACAACGCAACCGGACGCGGCAATGCCGACTATTACAACACATACAGCAAGGACAATGCCGCGAAAACGGAGAAGATTTTCGTTCCGACCGGGGTCGAGTGCGTCAAATTTGCCGACGGCACCGGCGCGGTGATCGTCTCCGCCGAGGATTACCGGTTCCGGGACAATGCCAACGGCATGGGCATCGACAGTTTGATCGCCAGACTCGACGAACCGAAACTCATGAACTCGTCGGGACAGCCCAAGTTCATCTATTTTCCGAAGAACCGTCCGGCAAAGGAGTTGCAGAGCATGGTCAAGCTGGTCGGCGCAAACGTCTCCAACGACACCACCGAGCTGATCGGCGGCAAGGACAAAGTGGAATTGGACAGCGAATTGAACTGTCTGTTTTTCAATACGGCGCTCTATTCGCGCAAAAATATCGAAGAGATGCTTAAGATCTACGATATTCCGCACCCGGAAGTGCGCGTGCGCTGCACTGTTTATGAGATTCAGTATGAGAATGACGGGATGCTCGGAATCGATTTCCAATCCTGGAAAAACAACGACGGTGTGCGTTTCCTTCAGACCGGTGCGCATTATTCACGCAATGCCAACGTCAATGATGTCCTTCGCGCAGTCGTTCCCGACGGCACGGTCAATACCAACTATTTCAATTTCGAGCCGAAGTGGAACACCAAATTTCTGGATTTCCTCGTCTCCAAGGGAAAAGCTTCGATTGTCACCACCGGAGATCTCTCCTTGCAAACCAACACCGTCGCAACTTTGTCCCGCAGTTACGGAACCATGTACGCCGCGCTGACCAAAATTCCCGATACCCCCCAAAACGGTCAGGGCGAGCATGGCAATGCCGTCGATGTGAAAGCGGCCAACTCCAAATTCCAGTTCCATCTTGAGCTTGCCGCCTCCGTCACCGACAAAGCGACGGTTCTGACCGTTAAAACCGGCACCCGGAGCATGCTCGGAATCACCTCCGACGGCAAAATCCGCACCAGTGATTTCCAGAGCAGCCAGAAGGTGATGCTCGGCAACGGGAAAAACAAATTCTACCTCGGCGGCATCGACAAGACCGAAAAAGTCAGCGTTTCCGGCGGCATTCCCCTCCTGAAAGAGATTCCGCTGTTCGGCTGGCTCTTCTCGACCGAGCGCGAATCGGTGAAAAAATCCCAGCTTGTGGTGGTCGCGGATTGCGAAGTCGTCCGCCCCGACACCGCCATTGACGATGCGTCGCTTACGGAAATTCGTCTGATCCGCAAGGCGACGGAAAAAACCGGGGAGTTCAACTCCTACGGCTACCGCCAGTTCGGATGGGACCCCGATCGGCGAAACTAACCAAATCCTAACAGAACCAACACCGGAACATAACACGCATCGGGTATATTCTTCTGTAACGAAAGGAAAAGCACATCATGAAAGCAACGCTTCTAAAATCCGCCGCATTCGGCATCGCCACGATCTTTGCCGGCGGCACTCAACTCTCCGCCGAAGTCGGAAGTATCAGCGGCGCGGGCGCCTCGTTTCCCGCTCCCGTATATCAGAGTTGGACTTATGCCTACCGGCAGACTGCCGGAATCCAAATCAATTACCAGAGCATCGGCTCCGGCGCCGGAATCAATCAGATCAAGGCCGGAACCATTGATTTTGCGGGCACCGACAATCCTCTGACGGCGGAAGCGCAGCAAAAGGACGGCCTTGCGCAGTTTCCGATGCTCACCGGCGGGGTCGTTGTTATCGTCAATCTGCCCGGGATCAAACAGGGCGAACTCAAACTCAAACGATCCACTCTCGCGGATATTTTCCTCGGCAAAATCACCCGCTGGAACGATTCGCGCATTCAAGCGGAGAATCCGGCGGTGAAATTGCCGAAGCTGCGGATCACGGTTGTGCGCCGCGCCGACGCCAGCGGCACAAGTTTCATCTTCACCAATTATCTCTCGAAGATCTCCCCGTTGTGGAAGGACAAGGTCGGGTGCGGTTCTTCGGTCCGGTGGCCGGTCGGCATCGGCGGGCAGAAAAATCCCGGCGTCTGCAACAACGTCGCCAAAATTCACGGAGCCATCGGTTACACGGAATACACCTATGCCGTGGAAGCGCGTTTGAACTGCGTCGCGCTGGAAAACCGTTCCGGGAAATTCGTAGCCCCCAGTCTGCAATCCTTCAAAGCCAGCGCCGCCAATGCGAATTGGAAGGACGCTCCCGGATTCTATCTGGTGCTGACCGATCAGCCCGGCGAAAAATCCTGGCCGATCACCGGGGTGACTTATGTGCTGATCCGCAAGGATTGCGCTCCGGCTGTCCGCGCCGAGCTGGTGAAATATTTCAACTGGTGTTTCAGCTCCGGGGCGACCGCCGCGGAGAAACTCAACTATGTGCCGCTCCCGGAGAGCGTGGTGCAGTTGATTCAGAGCCGGATTTTGAATTAGAATTTTGGATCCGTTGCCGGCGGCATTCAGCCGTCGGCAAATGTGATTCTTGAGGAGAAAAAGATGAATGATTATTTCAAAGGCAAGAATGTAAGAATCCGCTGTCGGAAGGATTACCCGGAGGCGCATTCCCACATCATGATCGGCAAGGTCAGGGCGGAGACGCGCAATTGCATTGTGGTCGAAGGCCGGACGTTTCACTTCCGGCATCTCGTCGACGGGCTGCGCAGTCAGGTCAGTTGCGGGGATACCATGGTGCGCGGCATTCCGTGGAACAACATCGAGATCATCCATGAACTCAGTCCGAAGACGGATTACAAGGCCGATTTTGATTTCGACAAAAATGGCAATCTCATTCTTTTGGACAGCAAGAAAACCGTGATCGCATTGCGGCGCGAGGAGGGACAGTGAACAAAAAATCCGTTCAAAATTGCGTCGGCAAGCGCAGGCGCGGCAGGAGCGTGGCGTGCAAATCCGCAGTCGGTGATGCCGGAGCGCCGATTGTTGGGATTGACCACGATCGCTTGGAGTGCAGACTGAAATCTTCCAAAGAGCTTGCATTGGAACATAAAATTTTGGAACGCACCGGTGCTTATCCGGCTTGCTCCCACCTTGCCCAGTTGCTCTTTCAGGATGCGGAACTGCACGAACTTCAGGATTACTGCAACAATGTCTCCATCCGACGTCTGAATTACAACGATCACGGCCCCGTTCACATGCGGCAGGTCGCCGCCAATGCGATCAAAATGCTCCTGTTGCTGCAGGATGCCGGAATCGCGACGTCGCTTGAGGCGGAATCTTACGGTTCTTTCGAAGACAGTTTGTGCGCGGTGCTGCTGGCCGGAATGTGTCATGATCTGGGCATGGCCATTGGCCGTCAGGATCATGAAAATTCATCGGCACTCTTGGCTCAGGAACTGATGAGGCGCATTCTTGGGGCGGCATTTCCCGCAAATATTCGCAAACAGACCGTTCTGCGGGCAATGGCGTTGGAGGGAATCCTCGGGCACATGGGCAATCGGAAACTTCACAGCGTCGAAGCCGGAATCGTACTGATCGCCGACGGTTGCGACATGACCAAGGGGCGTTCCAGAATCCCGATGCAAATGGACGCGACACCGAAGATCGGAGATATTCATAAATACTCTTCCTCTGCAATCGAAAAAATCAGGATCGTCCCCGGTCGGAGCCGCCCGATTCAAATCGACGTGGAAATGAATGGCGAAGTTGGATTCTTTCAGGTGGAGGAGGTTTTGATGACAAAAATTCATTCGAGTCCGGTTTCCAAATACGTCGAAATTTTTGCCGGACTCAAGGATGCCGACCGGAAATGTTATCAGGCATGAGAGATGGGAGAATACCAAAGATGCTGAAACTCGATTCGACTTTTCGCTGGCTCTGCTTCGGAGCGGCGGCGTTCGCGGGGCTGCTGCTGCTGGGATTCTTCCTCCAGCTTGCGCTCAGTTCCAGCGCCGCATGGCGGGAATTCGGCCTCGGATTCCTTGTCTCCACGGAATGGGACCCCGTAAGCAATGTTTACGGCGCGCTTCCTTCCGTCGTCGGAACGCTCCTCACCACCGCAATCGCGCTGGTGCTGGCGCTGCCGCTGGCATTTTCCGCCGCGTTGTATCTGGTTGACGCAAAACCGTGGATCGGCGCGGTGCTCGGGCATGCCATTGATCTCTTGGCGGCGATTCCCAGCGTAATCTACGGAATGTGGGGGCTCTTCGTGCTGGCTCCGCTGATGCAGACGCGGATTCAACCGTTTCTGGCGGAAACACTGCGCCTGAACAAAATTCCGTTTTTCGGCGACGATTACAACGGATTCGGAATCCTGACCGCCGGATTGATTCTGGCGGTGATGATTTTGCCCTATATCTGCGCGATCATGCGCGACGTGTTCCGAATGACTCCGCCCATGCTTCGGGAATCCGCCTTTGGCGTCGGTTGCACCAAATGGGAGACCGCCAAAGATATTGTCTTGCGTTACGGACTCCGCGGAATCCTCGGCGGCGTGTTCATCGGCCTCGGACGCGCGCTCGGCGAAACCATGGCGGTGCTTTTCGTCATCGGCAACCTCATGGAAATGCCGGACAGTCTCTTCTCCGGCGCGACCACCATTGCCAGCACGCTGGCCAACAACTTCGCCGAGGCCGACGGATTACAGAGAAGCGCTTTATTCGCACTGGGATTGATTCTGCTGTTTATGAGTTTCGGCATTCAGGTGCTGGCTCAATCTTATTTGCACGCGACCAGTGCGGGAAGAGGGGAAAAATGAGACCGAGAACGCTTTTTTTCCGAACCCAAAAAGACCGTGCGATTCGCGCATTCTCCGCGCTGGCCGTGCTGCTGGCGGTGGGCGTGATGCTGTGGATTTTGTATACGGTGGTCCGCTTCGGCGCACCGGCGATTCGCTTCGGGTTCCTCATTCATGCGTCCAAACCATTCGGGATTGCCGACGGCGGAATCGCCAATGCAATTCTGGGTACTTTGCTCATCACTGCGGGGGCGGCGCTGCTGGCGGTGCCGCCGGCAATCTGTGCGGGGATCTATCTGGCGGAATTTCCCGATCATCCCAGAATCTCCGCGGCGCTGCGCTTTTCCGCCAACGTCATGATGGGAATGCCGTCGGTTCTGGTCGGGCTGTTCGTCTATATGATCATGGTCATGCCAAGCGGCAACTTTTCGGGATTCGCGGCGTCGGTGTCGCTGGCGATCATCATGTTCCCCGTGGTGATGCGTACGACGGAGGATATGCTCGGTATGGTGCCTTATGCGTTGCGCGAATCGGCGCTGGCTTTGGGAATGACGCGGATGCGTACGACCCTCTGCATCGTCTGCCGGAGCGCGAAAAACGGTCTTCTCACCGGCATTTTGCTGGCACTCTCCCGCGTTTCCGGGGAAACCGCGCCGCTGCTTTTTACCGCAATGTTTTCCGACAGCTGGCCGACCGGATATTTCTCCGAACCGACGGCCAATTTGCCGGTGCTGATTACCGAATACGCCACCAATTCTCCGTTTGAATCCATGCAGCGCGCCGGATGGGGGGCTGCGCTGGTGGTCACAGCGCTGGTGCTGTGTATCAACCTTGGAGCGAGAATCTTTTTCAGGGAGAAGAAAAATGCCCAATAAAATCGAAACCAGAAATCTGAACTTTTATTACGGCCCTCATCAGGCTCTGTTCGACAACAATCTGAGCGTGGAAAAGAATACGATCATGGCCGTCATCGGTCCCTCCGGGTGCGGCAAATCCACTCATCTGCGGATCTACAACCGGATCTTCGAACTTTATCGCGGTCAGCGCGTCACCGGCGAGGTTCTGATCGACGGCAGAAACATTCTCGACGACAGTGTGGATGTGTTGGATTTGCGGCGCAAGGTCGGCATGATCTTTCAGAAGCCGACGCCGTTTCCCATGAGCGTTTTCGACAATGTGGCCTATCCGCTGAAACTGCACTTCAAACTGTCGAAGAGCGAAACCGCCGACCGCGTGGAGGCCGCGTTGCGCGGCGCGTCAATCTGGGACGAGGTGAAAAACAAACTGCGTTCCAGCGGGCTGGCGCTTTCCGGCGGCCAGCAGCAGCGTTTGTGCATTGCCCGCGCCATCGCCGCGGAACCGGAAATCCTGCTGATGGACGAGCCGACCAGCGCCATCGATCCGGTGGCGACGCTCAAGATCGAAGAGCTCATGGTGGAACTCAAGCGGAACTTCACCATCGTCATCGTGACGCACAATATGCAGCAGGCGGCGCGGATCAGCGACAACACCGCGTTTTTTTACAAGGGAACCATCATTGAAACGGGGCGGACGGAAGAGATGTTCACACATCCGCACAACCCGAAAACCGAAGAATATATCACCGGGAGGTTTGGCTGATGAAAACACATTTTATCAAGGCGATGGACAATCTCAAATCAATGCTTTCCGAAGCCGCCGCGCTGACGGAGGGCGCCGCCAATCTCGCCGTGGCCGCCGTGGAGGATGGCAATGCCGATGCCGCCGGCGACATCATTGTCAATGACGCCAGAATCGACGACGCGGAAATCCGCATTGAGGAGGAGTGCCTCAAAATTCTCGCGCTCTATCAGCCGGTGGCCGGTGATTTGCGGCAGGTCATCACCATCCTCAAGGTCAACAACGAGATCGAACGGATCGGCGATCTGGCGGTCAATATTGCTGAACGGGTGGCGGATATGAATTTGTATCGAGAAAAGAGTTGCGACAAAATTGATTTCCGCCCGATGGTGAACGCCGCAACCGCCATGCTCAAGGATTCCCTTGATTCGCTCGCCTACGGAAACGTGCTCACGGCGATGCATGTGATCGAGGCCGACGACACCGTCGATGCGTTTCACAAGGAGAATTACCGGAAAGTTCGCGATTTTATTTTGAAATATCCGGAAGCCGCGCAATATTATATGGACTGTCTGACCGTCTCGCGTTGTTTGGAGCGCATTGCCGATATCGCCACGAATATCGCCGAGGATGTGCTCTATCTGGAAAACGGAACCATCGTCCGGCATATGCACGAAGGAATGAACCATGCCAAATCATAAGATTCTGATTGTCGAGGACGAGCCGCCGATCCGTGAGCTGATTAAAATGACGCTCGAGGGTGCCGGATTCTCCGAGGTGTACGAAGCTTCCGACGGGGAAGGCGCACTCGCGCTGGCGAAAAACATCCGGCCCGATCTGATTCTGCTGGACTGGATGCTTCCGGGCATGGACGGATTGGACGTCTGCCGCAATTTGAAAAAGAGCGACGAACTCGGGTCCATTCCGGTGATGATGCTGACCGCAAAAAGCGAGGAGTCGGACATCGTGCTCGGTTTGGAGATGGGGGCTGTCGATTATGTGACCAAGCCATTCAGCCGGAAAGTGCTGATCGCACGAGTCCGGGCGCAGCTGCGCGCCGTGGCCGAAACGGAAAAATCCGGGCAGTTGTGCTGCAACGGACTGGTCATTCATCCGGACGCCTGTGCTGCGTTTCTCGATGGCGCGGAGCTGCTTTTGACCCACGGGGAATTTGAAGTCCTTCGCCTTTTCGCCGCGCATCCGGGGCGGGTTTACACCCGCAATCAGATCATCGCCCGGATCAAGGGGGACGGGTATCCGGTCACGGAGCGCGCCGTCGACGTGCAGATTCTGAATCTGCGCCGGAAGCTCGGCGAATGGGGCGTCAATATTGAAACCATCCGCGGCGTCGGTTATCGCATGAAGGCGGGGGGGGCGTTATGAAGGAACGCGACTCCATTCTTTTCTCATTGCCTTTGTTTGTTCTGCTGTCCATGGCGGCTGCGGCGGTGTTTCTTTACGGGCAGTTCACGCGCTTTGAAAAATCGTTTGCCGAAGACGCGAAGGCCAATATCGCCGAAGAGTCCCGCATGGCGCAATATGTGCTTTTGCCGCTGCTCAACGCCGGCAAAATCGACGAGGCCGCCAATTTCTGCCGGGAATTCGGCAAAGCCAAAATTCGTCTGAGTCTGATTGATCTAAAAGGCAAAGTGCTTGCCGATTCTGTGGCGGACACCGGAAATCTGAGCAATCACCTGAACCGGCCGGAGGTGCGCAATGCCCTCGAAGGACGTCCCGGCGAGGCGATGCGATACAGCACGAGTCTTGATTGCTGGATGATGTATCATGCGGTTCGGTTGACGACGGCGCATGGGGATTATGTCTTGCGCATTGCGCTTTCCACGGACGCGGTCAGCAGGGCGATTGATCAGGCGAGGATCATGATGGCAGTTGCGCTGCTGCTCGGATGCTGGCTGGTGCTGCCGCTCTTCCTGTACATCTACAATAAGATCCGAAAGCCGCTGCTTGCGCTGCTCAAAAGCACCGAGCGAATTGCTTCGGGCGATTTGACCGAAACAATCCAGATCCCGGAGGACGGCGTGGTCCGCGAGATCGCGCTGGCCGTCTCTTCCATGGGGGAACAGCTCAATTGGCAGATCAACCGCGCCACGGCGGACAAAAACGAGAAGGAAACGATTCTCAACGCCATGACGGAAATCGTTCTTCTGGTCGGAAAAGACGGCGAGGCGCTTCTCTGCAACCGGGCGGGGAAAAAGCTCTTCGGCCTGAAAAAAGAGGAGCGTACGTTTCACATTTCGCGTTGCGGCATTCCGCAGCTTCCGGGAATGGTGCGCCGTCTGTTCGAGGGAGAGACGGAATTTGAGCAGGAAATGACATTGCTGCGCAACGGTTTGCGTCTCACGTTGTTTGTCAAGGCGGTGCCCTTGTCCGGGGAGGGGGCGCACACGGTTCTGCTGACCATGACCGACCTGACCAATTTGCGCAAACTGGAATCCTTCCGCAGCGATTTCATCGCCAATGTTTCCCATGAAATCCGTACTCCGCTTACTTGCATTGTCGGCGCGGCCGAAACGCTGGAGGAGGATTCGCTTTCGCCGGAGCAGAAGCATAAGATGCTGGAGATTCTTTCGTCGCAGAGCAAACGGATGAATGCCTTGGTGCAGGACATTCTCAGTCTGGCCGCGCTGGAACAAAAGCAGTGCGACACGCTGCGGGAATTTGCCCCGGTCGATCTGGATTCCATGCTCGAAAACGCGGTGAATCTCTGTCGCGGCAGAGCCGTTTCCGCCGGGGTGGCATTGCAAATCACCCGCAACGATCCGGTTCGGGTCAACGGCGACAGTCAGCTTCTGGAGCAGGCCGTCACCAATCTGGTCAACAACGCGCTCAATTACAGCGGGAGCGCAAGCATCGAAGTGTCGCTTGTCGCGACGGACTCCTTGGCGACGATTGAGGTCAAGGATTTCGGCGTCGGGATCGCTCCCGAACACCAGTCGCGCATTTTCGAGCGCTTCTATCGCGTTCAGAAAGAGCGCAGCCGGGAGTTGGGCGGAACCGGGCTCGGGCTTGCCATCGTCAAGCACATCTGCCAGCTTCATCACGGGCGCGCAGAGCTGGAGAGCCAGCCGGGCAAAGGGTGTGTTTTCCGGCTTGTGCTGCCGCGTTGACGCAACCGGCGATTGCAACGTCAGTTGGCGCGGAGCAGACGGATCACGGTGATCTCGGAATCGTGTCCGAGCCGGATGGGAAATCCGCTCCAGATCCCGCTTCCGTTGGAGACGTAGAGCTTCATTGTGCCGACCGAATACAGCCCGGAGGAGTAGTTTCCGTTAAACAACCCCACCAGGCGGTCGATGCCCCAAATCATGCCGCCATGCGTGTGTCCCGAGAGTTGAAGCGAAATTCCCGCTCTTTGCGCGGCATCGGCCGGAATCGGCTGGTGCGCCAGAAGAATCTGGAAGGAGTCGCGGGGCGCTTGTGCGAGGGCCCCGGCTATATCGGGGGGGATTTCGCCCATCCGTGCGGCGGCCGGATCGGTCACGCCCGCAAGAATGATTCCATTGGGGAGTTGGGTGTGAGAATTGAGGAGCATTTTGATTCCGGCTTTTTGGAAAAACTCCATCCAAGGGGCATAGCCAGAATAATATTCATGGTTTCCCGGAACCGCCCAGACGCCGTATTTTGCTGTGAGTTCCCGGATCGGTTCCAGCTCTTTTCCGCGCTGCGCGACCGTCCCGTCGACAAAATCTCCGGCGATGACCACCAGATCCGGATCGGGGATTTGATTGGTTCGGTCGACGACGGCACGTATTTTGTCCGCGCGGTTGACTGCGTCCGCATGCAGGTCGGCAAGGAGCGCGATGGTCATGGAATCGGCTTCTTTCGGAAGATTGGGAAAAGAAAGTGTCACCATGCGTAGTTGCGGGAGAGCCGTTCCGCGTCCGATCCCCCACGTCGCCAGCAGTATTGCCCCCAGCAGAAGTCCGAGGTTGATCCGATTGTGAATGACAATCGACGTCCGGCGGCGGCATAGGCGAAACAGCAGCTGCATTGTTTCCGCGATCAGCAGCAGAAAAAAGAGCAGGAACACAACCGCGTAACACCATGCCGCTCCGAGAAGCACCCACGAAGGCAGCTGGGGCGCGAAGAACATCGGGCCGCCGAAGAGATGGGTCAGCTGAAATTTGAACGACGCCGCCAGCACGGGGATGGCCAATGCGATTTTCCAGATTCTGCGGATTTGCAGCGGGTACACCGCCCGCCAGAGAATCCAGAGCGCGATCAGCAGAGCAAAGACTTTCATTGCAGCAAATTTTTCCTTGACGATGCGAATGCCCGGTCGGAGTCGATTCCGCGATTTCCCGGCGTACGGGAAATCATTTCACTTCCCCGGCGATTTTATGAAGCATGGCGGGGATGTTGATTTTCTGCGGACAGTGTTTGGCGCATTTCCCGCAGGAAACGCATTCCGACGCGCGCGCGTCGGCGGGAATGGCATTGTAGTTGTTGCGAAACAGCCATTGGTTGCCGTTGATCTTGTATTGGTTGTAGATGCCGAAGATTCTGGGGATCTCCACGCCGACCGGACATGGAATGCAGTATTTGCAGGCGGTGCAGGGCACGGCGAGGCGTTTCCGGTAGGCCGCCAGCGCCTCTTCGAGCACTTTGCGCTCCGGTTCGGAAAGCGGTTTGAGCGGGGAAAAGGTTTTCAGATTGTCTTGCAGGTGTTCCATCAGTGTCATCCCCGAGAGCACGCAGAGCACATTCGGCAGACTGGCCACATAGCGTAGCGCCCATGCCGAATTGCTTGCTTCCGGGGCGGATTTGCGCAGAATCGCCGTGGCCTCGGGCGTCAGGGAGGACAGCGATCCGCCGCGCAGCGGTTCCATCACGATGACAGGAATGCCTTCTTTGGTCAGAATCTCATATTGTTCCTTCGAGCGGTACAGCTCCCAATCCAGATAGTTCAGCTGAATCTGGGCGAAGTCCCAATCATGGGCTTTGACGATGGTCTGAAGGACTTCCGGGGTGTCGTGAAAAGAGAATCCGAGTCTGCGGATTTTTCCTTGTTTCTTCATCTCCTTGAGAAAATCCAGCGCCCGGTATTTTTGGCTCAGTTCCCAGTTTGTCGCATCCAATGCGTGCAGCATATAAAAATCAAAATATTCGGTTTTGCAGCGTTCCAACTGTTCCTGAAACAGCCGCTCCACGCCCTTTTCACTTCCGGCGATCCAGGACGGCATCTTGCTGGTCAGATAATAGCTGTCGCGCGGATATTTGCGGAGCAGCTCTCCTGCGATTTTTTCGCTGTCGCCCCCGTGATACATGTAGGCGGTGTCGAAGTAATTGCAGCCGGCCTTCATTGCGGCGTCGAACATCTTGCGGACCATTTGGGAATCGATTCCGCCATTCTTTTGCGGCAGGCGCATCATGCCGAAGCCGAGCAGCGGCACGGTCAGCGCCGTGTTCCGAAAGCGCCTCCTGCTCACCTGAGAACCGGTGCGCAGGTCAAAAATCTTGTCCCCGTCCGCGCCTTCCCGGGCAATCAGCCGGGCCAGCGGCGCGAGTGCGGCGAACGTGAGGGCGTTCTTCAAAAAATCACGTCTGTTCATGATATTTTCTCCAGCTGGGTTTGATTTTCGATTTCATGAACGGTCATTGCCTTGACCGGCGTCGCCGGACAGACGGCCTGACACGCTCCGCACCCGATGCAGCGGTTCGTGTCCACCGGGCGCGGCGCGGTGTTTTTGCGCAGCGTGATCGCGTGAACCGGACACGCTTGGGCGCAGCGTCCGCACCGCTGTCCCTCCTGAAAGACAATGCAGACTTTGGCATTGAATTGGGCTTCTGCGATTTTCGTCTTCTGTTTTACTTCGAGGGGCAACGGCGTGAGCGCTCCGGTCGGGCAGAGCTGCGAACAGCGATTGCAGTTGTATTGACATGCGCCTTTGCGTAAGTCCAAAGAAACGGGGCCGTCGCCGCCGGGCGCTGGCACGATGATTTTCGCCGGACAGTTTGCCGTGCAGAGCTGGCATGCGGTGCACTTGGCGGCAAACTTGCGGGCGTTTCCGGCTCCGGGCGGCAAAATGCCGGTGCGCCGGACCAGTTCTTCAAATTTGCCGAACGTTGTCTTGGCCAGCACCATTCCGGCCGCGACTCCGGCAAGCAGCATGCCGCCGCCGACAAGAAACGCGCGGCGGGATTCATCCGTGGGAATTTGCTTTTTCTTGCGAGCGACAAACGCAATGCCGTGCAGAGGGCAATCGGCGACGCAATTCATGCAGCGGACACATTGTTCATTGTCGATTGTGCCATTGTCGAGATCGATGCATCCGGCGGGGCAGACTTTTTTGCAAGTGCCGCAGTGCACGCATTTCCCGGTGATGGCCAGTTCGAAAACTCCGTGTTTTGCCAAAATCCCGAGCAACGTTCCGACCGGACAGATTGTCGTGCAGTAGAACCTTCCCTTCCAGACGGCGAGCAGGATAATTCCGATCAGTGCAATCCATCCGCCGACCGTGAACGATGCGAAAATCCGTCCGAAATTGGAATACGGATCCAGCAGCAGCATCCCGCCGCTCCAGCCACAGACGAGCATTCCGGTGACGATTCCGGCGATGGCGTAGCGGGTCTTGCGAAAATTTCTCGTGTCCTGTCCCTTGCGTCGGGAAAGAAAGCCGATGACGTCCTGCAAAATTCCGAACGGGCACAGGACGGCACAGTAGAATCGTCCGAAAAGCAAGGTGAACAGCGCAATGCCGAGAACGATCGCCAGCGCTCCGACCGAACTTGCCGCCACGCATTGGAGCAGCGCGGGGCCGAATTGCACGTGCAGCAGCGGAGCGATCCCGCTTCCGAAGGTGGAAAAAGCCACTCCGGCCAGCGCGAGAACCAGCGCCGCCGCGATCCCCCGGCAAATTTGCAGCCAATTTCTTTTGTACTTTGCCATGTTCATCCCCTTGCCGTCTGTTTTAATCTGAAATTAAACCTTAAAGTAACTGTAAGTCAAGCGGATTTTTTCGGAAATCACAAAAAAAGCTTGATTTTTTTCCATATCGGCTTTATTGTAGACGGAACTTTTTTCGGCGCCGTCTTGGGACGGCACAGAAAAAACACTTCAAGGATGCAAAAATTTGTCATGAAAAAGAAATCCCCGTTTGACGGTCTTGGCGACCGCACCCCGAAATACACGGTTAAGGACGTGGCGGACAAACTCGGCATGACCGCCTACACCATCCGTTATTATGACAATGCCGGTTTGATCCCAGACGTGGATCGCACGGGAGGCAATATTCGGATGTTTTCGGATCATAACCTTGCGTGGCTGAAACTCATTCACTGCCTGCGGACGACCGGGCTGCCGATTGACGAAGTCCGCAGCTACATAAAAATGTGTCTCAAGGGCGAATCCACCATTGCCGCGCGCGCCGAACTGATTTTCAAGCAGGAGAAGGTTCTGCGCGAGCAGTTGAAGCTGCTGAAAAAACAAATGGAGGTGCTCGCCTACAAAAAGCAGTATTATCAGGATTTGCTTGCCGGTCACGGCACAGATCACTGCAACCCGAAGACAATGCTCCCCAAAGACGAGCCGAATATTCTCCCCCAGTTATGACCGGATGAAATTGGTTCGGACGGGCGCTTCTTTCGTCGGCGCCGGCAGTTGCGCAAGCCGTCCGGCGGCAATATTTTGGAGCATCCATGCCATTTTTTCCGCCAGAGTGCGCATGATTTGCAGGCCCTCAAGATCCTGACGCACTTCCTCCGGGCGGTTTCCGTGCACCATGTTCCAGTATTGAGAGGGAACCATCGGCATGCCGTTGATCGGATAGAATTTGTTCATCGTGTCCAGTGCTCCGGTACTTCCGGCGCGGCGGCAGCTGACTACCGACGCCGCCGGTTTATTGGTGAAGACGTCGGAGCCTCCCGTGCTGAAAAAAGCGCGGATCATGAAGGAGAGCATACTGCCGGAGGGGGCGGCATAATGCACGGGGCTGCCGAAAATGAAGCCATCCGAAAGTTTCGCTTTTTCCACAAAGGAGTTGACCGAATCGGGGCGGAAACATCTTGCGTTTTTGCGGCAGAAATCGCAGGCGATGCACCCGCCTTGGATGTCGTTGCCGATCCAGAAGATTTCCGTTTCGATTTTGTGCTTGTTCAAAGTTGCGGCGACTTCGGAGAGCGCCGTAAAGGTGCAGCCTTTCTTGTGCGGGCTGCCATTGACGAGAATGACTTTCATGGCTTTTTTTTCCTCTTGTTTGCGAGAGGGGATTTCCGCCGCCTGCGCGCCCTTGATTCCCAGTGCGCTACCGATGGCGACCGCGCCCAGCATTTTTAAGGCGTCCCGACGGGACATTGCATCTGCTTTTTCCATTTTTTCCTGGCGTTTTGAAGATTGCGTTGTTATTGCTTTGCGGTTTTCGACTGGACGGTCAGCAAGGAGCCGACCCAGTCGGCAATCTCTTGGTTCGCATCACGGATGGAGCGCCCGAAGAAGGCTTTTGCCGGGAGAAGATTAGCCTTTTTGAGCAATTTTCGGACATCGCGCTCGCAGTTTTGCATCCCGCCGCTGCCGTGCGTGAAAAACGCGATCACGGTTTTCCCGGAGAAATCATACGAAGTCAGGAACGTACGCACCGGCGGCGCCATTGTGCCGCACCAGTTCGGGCTTCCGACGAAAATGACTTCATATTGCTTCATATCCTTTACCGGATTGGACAATTCCGGGCGGAATCCTGCGCGGCACTCTTTTCGCGCCTGATCGACGCAGGCGCGGTAATTGGCGGGATAGGGAACCTTCGGCTTGATTTCAAACAAAGTTCCGCCGGTCGCCTTCTGAATCTGTTCGGCGGCATAATGGGTATGGCCGTCCGGGCTCCACGAGTAATAGGCGATCAGCACCTTGTCCGGGGCCGTCGCAACTTTTTCCGCCGCGTAGCCGAATGTGCCGCACAGGGCGCAAACCATTGCCAGTGCCATTGTTCGCCTCATCATATCCGCCTCTCTTTCCTGACTTCGGAAAATTGAATTGTTCGGAACGTCGACATGGCGTTCCACGTGGGGGCAATATAATCATTCCAGTAACTGTAAGTCAAGCGATTTTTCGAGCCGGGAGGTTTTTTTTATCGCTTTGTCGGGATCGCGCCGCTTGAAAAAGGAACAATTTTGTTGTATATTATAAACTCGCACGAAGAAAAAACTCCACGGTAATGTTACATGGAAAGAAATCAGGAGATTGAAATGAATTTTTTCTCAAAGAAAACCGCGGCCGAATTAATTGGAACTTTCTGGCTGGTATTCGGAGGCTGCTCCGCAGCAGTGTTCGCCGGTTCCCAGATCGGTTACGCGGGAATCGCGCTTGCGTTCGGCCTTACTGTTTTCACGGGAGCCTATGCCTTCGGGCATATCTCCGGCGGCCACTTCAATCCAGCGGTCAGTCTCGGACTCTGGGCCGCGGGCAGATTTGAGAAGAAAGAACTGCTGCCGTATTTCGCCGCACAAATCGTCGGTGGCGTGCTTGCCTGTTTCGCCATGTGGGCGATTCAGGCCGGGCAGAGCACTCTTTTGGAACATGCGCCGTCCTTCGCGGCCAACGGGTTCGGTGAATTTTCCCCCAGCGGATACAATTTTGCCGCGTGCGCCCTTGTGGAAGTGCTGCTTACATTCGTGTTTCTTATCGTGATCTGCGGGGCTACCGACAAGCGTGCTCCGAATGGATTTGCGCCGGCGGCAATCGGACTGTGCCTGACGCTGATTCATCTGATCGGGATTCCGATCACGAACCTTTCCGTCAATCCCGCAAGAAGTTTCGGCCCCGCGTTCGTGCAGATGTTTGCCGGAAGCGCGTCGGCGATGCAGCAGGTCTGGTTCTTCTTTCTGATGCCGTGCATCGGCGCATGGGTTGCCGGATTCCTGTACAAAAAGATTTTTGAATCGGAGAAATAACCGTCCTGCAAATCAACGCGTTTGTGCAAGGATTGTTGCAAAGCGGAATGTCACAAGGCGGCGGATTTTGCTCTGCCCTTGTGACATTCTTTTTTTATGCGAAGAGAAGTTTCCGCAGGTGGTCCAGCGTGACCGGTTTGTGCAGCACCGAGTCGAATGCCGAGAGATCAAAGGTATTTGCGCCGGGTTCGGTATCGGCGGTCAATGCGACGATTCTCCATTTTCTGCCCGGATAGAGTTTGCGGATTTTCCGCACCAGCTCGTCTCCGTTCATTTTCGGCATCCATAAATCGCAGAGTATCAGGGAAAGATCCGGCTGATCCAGCAATTGGAGCGCGGCTTCCGGGCCGTTTGCGATTTCCGAAGAAACTCCGAGTTTCTCCAGCATTGCCTGTGTCACTTTCAGATTCATGACAACATCGTCAATCACCAGCACCCGGCCGGAGAAGCTTTTTTCCAACCGCGGCTCTGCGGACGGGATTTGTTGCGTTTGAACGCGGCGCTTGACGACATACCCGATCTCATGCATCACCACGGAGAACGTCGAGCCTTTTCCCGGAGTGCTCTGCAGTTGGATGTCGCCATGCAACCGATCCAACAGCCGGCGGATGATGGCCAGACCGAGACCGGTGCCGTTTTTGGCCACTTGCGTTCCGCGGATTGCGTTGGATTGGACGAAGGGTTGAAACAGGCGCTTCTGGTCTTCCGGCGAAATTCCGCAACCGGTGTCGGTGAGCGAAAAACACAGTGTTCCGGTTGCCTCTTTGTCGGGCACAAAGGTACTTTTCAATTCGATATGCCCGGAATCGGTGAATTTGACCGCGTTGCCGATCAGATTGAAAAGGATTTGCCGCATTCGGATTTTGTCGAGCAGCAAGGTCGGCATGGGCTGCATGGAAAGGATGCATTCGAGCTTTTTGTCACGGATTCTCTGCTGGAAAATTGTCATGACCTCCTGAATCAGCGCGGAAAAATCCGTTTCGGTGGGGGTGAACACCATCTGTCCTGATTCCAATTTGGATAGATCAAGCACATCGTTGATCAGTGAGAGCAATGCGTTGCCGGCCACGGAAATATTGTTGAGATAACTTTTTTGTGTCTGGACCGGCAGTGTACCGTCCTTCAAAATTTCGGAGAAGCCGATTACCGCGTTCAGCGGGGTACGGATCTCGTGGCTCATGGTGGCGAGGAAGTTGCTTTTGGCTTTCTCCGCCGATTTTGCCTCTTTGAGTGCCAGCAGAAGTTCTGATTGCATGTGCTCATGCTGGATCATGATTTCGACGAAGCGCGCGGCCGATTGGATAAAATCCAATTCATCGCTGTTCAAAACCCGCGCGGTGTTGTCGTAAACGATGCCGACATATCCCCAGAGTTTGCCATTAATCAGCAGGCGATGGCAGTATAGCGACCGCCCGTTCTTCTCTCTGATGATCTTCCGGTAATACGAACCGAATTGTTTGAGAATCTCTTCCCGTTGCAAATCGGGAATGGAGAGGAAACACTCTTTCTGAAAATGCCGTTCCCAATCGAAGGCGGTGGAGAAGGGAATCCCCTTGACGTTGGTCAGGGCGGGGAGGGTGCCTGGCGCACAAAATTCCTTGTATACGCTACCGGTTTTCTGTTTGAAATCGAATTGAAAGAGGTAAATCCGGTCGGCGTTGATATACTCGCGCACTTGTTCAATGGATCGACTGATTCCCGCCTCCAGATCGGGATTGAGGACCAGCGTTTCGAGACATTGTTTGATGATCTCGTGGCTTTTGCTCAGGTTCTTATTTCTGGTAATATCGACGGAGACGCCGAGAAGCAACTTTTTTCCGGAAGGGCCGATGCAGGGGGTTTTGACGGTTTGCAGCTGGATTTTATTCCCGTTGGCGTCGAATGCGGTTTCGGGGAAATTTTTGCTTTTTCCTTCGGCCATGATCTCCGCGTCGCGCTGTTCAAACCATTGGCTGTCCTCTTTGTGAGCAAAGAGGTCGCAGTCGGTTTTGCCGATCAGTTGATCCACGGTTTTTCCGACAAATTTGGCGAAGTGGCAGTTAGCCATCACATATTTGAACTGGTTTCCGGCGTCTTTTGCGAAAATATTGGCGGGAAGAGAATTGATGATCAGTTCCAAAAGTGCTTCCCGGTTGCGCAGTTGGGTATTTTTCTGTTCAATTTCCTGCTGATTGCGGTAGCGTTCGCAGACGATGTCGTAAAGTTTTGCCGCGTCCTGAAGGATTTGCAGCATGCTTTCCGAAAAACGCTGGCAACGGTCGACATAATCGACTCCAAAGAAGCCGGATAATTTTCCTTTGGCCCAAAGCCCGACGACGAAAATGGATTTGATGCTTTGCGGGAGGAGTAATTCGACGGTCTGGCGGAGATTCTCCGGGGGATTTGCCGTATCGTCGATGACCACGGGCTGATGGTGTTCGAGCAGTTCCCGCAAATTGTCCTGGGGCATCGGGACGTGTTGGAGGTTCTGGATCTCCTCGAGTCCGGGGCGGGAAGTCCATTCGTGCGTGTTGTCGCTGTATGCGCAATCGGGGGAGAACTTGCAGACGTAGCAGCGGTCGGCGCGAAGTTCCAGTCCGATCATACTGAGCAGGCTGTTGACCGAACGGTCGAAATCGGTTTCAACGGAAATCATTTCCAAAGCGCGGTTGACCATCTGATAATTTTTCACTGCATTGGTCAAGACTTTGATCTTCTGCGCGTCGTCGATCGAGCGGTCGTGCGGATTGAAATATTCTGTCATGCTGACAATTCCTGAGTATGATTAGACAGTGCTGTCCGAGGGACCGGTTGTGCGGAGCAAATCAGGGGTCGGTACGCTTGTGCAAGTAGAAGATCGCTGCTTCCAACGCGCGGAAACGCCGAAATATCTTACAAATGGTTGCTTGCCGCATCTATAAAATCGGGAAAATATACACCGTTCGATAAAAAAAGCAAATAAAGAGTCATGTTTTCGAACGTTTTTTTTATGGAGTGCCGTCTCGGCAACGGCGAACGCGTACGAGCGGATGCGTCATGATTGCCGTCGTTATGATCGCGGAGCGGGCGACATCGTCAACCACAGGAGCAAAAACCTGTTGAAAGGCGAAGGGGGGTGAAAGGGAGGGGAAAGAATACGGAAAAAAGGGATAGAAAATGCCGGACGGGTTGAACCCCTGCCGGCATTTGTTTGGGGAGATTCTTCATTTTTTCACGAATTTTTCACGAATAAAACATAAAAAATAAGGGCGTATTTCCGGTCGGCAATTTTTGCAGGCAAAATAACTGCTCATTTTCCCGACCTCTCTTCATTGATAAGGTTAATATACTCTTGAGTTAATGATTTTGAAAGTCCAGTTGCATAAG
>JAQUYX010000178.1 GCA_028691615.1 Victivallaceae bacterium | reverse complement strand
GGCCGTGGTGACCGATCTGATCCCGCAAGCGCTGGCAGCAGCAGCAGCCGCAGGCAGGACGCCGCGATTTTACGCGTGCGGCCCCACGCCGATGCTCATGGCGGTAGTCAAGCTTCTCACCGCGCAGCATCTGTCCGGCGAAGTGAGTTTGGATCACAAAATGTGCTGCGGCGTCGGCGGATGCTTTGCGTGTGTGGTCAAGGTCAAAGACGGAGACTCGTTCCGTTACAGCCGCAGCTGTTCGGAGGGGCCGGTCTACGACGTCAACGACATTTATCTGGGGAAGGATTGATTCATCATGACCGATTTCACTACAAAACTCGGTGCGCTGACGTTGAAAAATCCGGTCATGACCGCATCGGGAACTTTTGCATACGGGCGCGAATATCAGGAATTTTTCGCGCTTGACAAACTCGGCGCGGTCGTCGTCAAGGGAATCCGCATGGAGCCGTCCCACGGCAACGCGGTTCCCCGCACCTGCGAAGTCACCGGCGGAATGCTCAATGCCATCGGATTGCAGGGGCCGGGACTGGACGCATTTCTGCACCATGACCAGTATCTGCCCAATCTGCGGCGTTCCGGCGCGACGGTAATCGTCAACATCTGGGGCAAAACCATCGAGGAATACGCAGAGGTCGCGGCGGGAATCGAGGCGGAAAAAGAGGGCGTCGCCGCCTTGGAGATCAATATTTCCTGCCCCAATGTCAAAGAGGGCGGCGTGGCGTTCGGCACCGATCTCAAACTGGCGGCCGAAGTCGTCCGCGGAGTACGCAAAGCAACCACGCTGCCGCTGATTACCAAACTCAGCCCGAACGTAACGCACATTGCCGACTTCGCGCGCGTGGCGGAGGCCGAGGGCAGCGACATGGTTTCGCTGATCAACACCATCACCGGACTGGCCATCGACATCGAAACGCGGAGGAGCAAAATCGCCAACGGCACGGGAGGATTCTCCGGTCCGGCAGTCAAACCTGTGGCGGTGCGCATGGTGCGGGAGGTTTACAAGGCAGTATCGATCCCGGTGATCGGGATGGGCGGAATCATCAGCGGCGAGGATGCCGTGGAATTTCTGCTGGCGGGCGCCTCCGCGGTGGCGGTGGGAACTGCGACGTTTCTGGACCCGCTGGCGCCGCTCAAGGTGTTGGAAGGAATCGAACGCTATTGCCAGCGGCACAACGTCAAGCGCGTGTCCGAGCTGATCGGGGCAATGCAGGAGTGATCCGGAACAAAAAGGACGCGGCATCGAAATGGCCGGTTTATTTCAACTGCGAAGTGATTTTCGGCCATCCGGCGATCAGCCGGAGGCGATCGCGCGTCTGATCGCCAATCTGCGGAGAGGGCAAAAACACCAGACGCTCGAAGGAATCACCGGTTCCGGCAAAACCTTCACGCTGGCCAATGTGATTGCCGCCTTCGACCGGCCCGTGCTGGTGCTCTCGCACAACAAGACGCTGGCGGCGCAACTTTACAGCGAATTCAAGGATTTTTTCCCACAGAACGCGGTGGAATACTTCGTCAGTTATTACGATTATTACCTGCCGGAATCCTACATCCCGCAAACCGACACGTATATTGCAAAGGACGCTTCGATCAACGAGAATATCGAAAAGCTGCGACTGAGCGCCACGGCCAGTTTGCTCGAGCGGCGCGACACGATTGTGGTGTCGAGCGTCTCCTGCATCTACGGACTCGGTTCGCCCGACGATTATGCGAATATGTGCGTCACGGTCGTCAAAGATCAGGCGTTCAACCGGGATCTGCTGCTCGAGAAACTCGTGGCGATCCAGTACCTGCGCAATGACGTCGCCCCGGAGAAGGGGCAGTTTCGCGTGCGTGGCGACCTTGTGGAAGTGTGCGAGCCGCAGCGGGACGATTGCATCCGCCTGTCGTTCTGGGGCGATACGGTCGAATCCATTGAGCGGCGCGACATGGTCACTGGCAAAATCAAAAGCCGGCCCGATTCGATTACCTTTTACCCCTGCAAACACTTCGTGCTTCCGCAGGAACGAATCGAAGCGGCGGTCGGCCGAATTCAGCAGGAAACCGATGAGCGGGTGGCTTTTTTCGAACGGGAAAACCTGCTGGTCGAAGCGCAGCGCCTCCGGCAACGGGTGGATTACGACATTGAGATGATGCGGGAAATCGGCTACTGTTCCGGCATTGAGAACTACTCCATGCATCTGGCGCAGCGCAAACCGGGAAGCCGCCCCTCCTGCCTGCTGGACTTTTTCGACCGGGATTTTCTGCTTCTGGTGGATGAATCCCACGTGACGCTCCCGCAGGTTCAGGCGATGTACAAGGCCGACCGGAACCGCAAACAGGTTTTGATCGATCACGGCTTCCGCCTGCCGTCCGCGTTGGACAACCGCCCGCTGATGTTTTCGGAATTTGAAGCGCTCTCGGGCGATACAATTTATGTCTCGGCCACGCCGGGCGAATATGAGCTGGCAAAATCCGAAGGGGAAGTCATCGAACAGCTGATCCGTCCGACCGGATTGCCGGACCCGAAGATCGAAGTGCGGCCGCTGGAAAATCAGGTGGACGACGTCATTGAGGTGATCCGTTCCGCGACGGCCAGACACGAACGGGTGCTGGTGACCACCTTGACCAAGAAAAATGCGGAACGGTTAAGCGAATATCTCGGCGAAGTCGGGATCAAAGCCAGTTATCTGCACAGCGACATGGATGCGCTCGAACGGGTTCGGGTACTGGCAAAATTGCGGGCAGGAGACTTCAATTGTTTGATCGGCATTAATTTGCTGCGCGAAGGAATTGATCTTCCGGAAGTGGCGGTCGTGGCGATTCTCGACGCGGACAAAGAGGGTTTTCTGCGGTCGGAGCGGTCGCTGGTGCAGGTGGCCGGGCGCGCGGCGCGCAATGCGTCGGGGCGCGTGGTGCTGTATGCCGAGCACATCACCGACAGTATGCAGGCGCTGATGGACAAAACCGCGCAGCACCGGGAGAAACAGTTGGCGTTCAATCAGGCGCACCACATCACGCCCAAAACGGTCGTCAACCGCCGGAAACTTTCGATCAGCGAGGTCGTCGATCTCGCGGGCAAAAAGACAGCGGACATCCCCAAAACCCGTTTTGAAGGGGAGCTGGTCAGCGAACAGGAGCTGGATGCACTGGCGGAGGAGCTGACCCGCGAAATGCTTCATGCGGCGGAAAATCTTGAATTTGAGCGTGCGGCCGCACTCCGCGACCGGCTCAAAAAAATGAAAAAGATATAACGCCCCCCTCAGGCCTTCTTGGAATCCCCCAAAGCCGCGGCGCACGTTTTGCCGCTGGCGCATGACAAACGATATTCGCGTGGCATCTGCGGCAACGCGCCGGCGCTGGCGGCCACGAAACCGGCCACCTTCGCGGCATGGGTCAACGCCTCCTCGGTGGAACATCCAAGACAGAGCGCCGCGACAAATGCGCCGCCAAAGGAGTCTCCGCAGCCGACCGTATCGACACACGGTCCGCATTCAAAGACGGCGGTGCGGATGACCTCTCCGCTGCGTGGAAAATATAAACTTCCCGCTTTGCCCAACGTCAACAATACCGCCTGCAGGGTCGGTTCTTTGTCCATAAGCGCTTCGACAAAAGGTTCCACCCGATCCGGCAGCGAAAGAAGTTGAGCAAGCACCGGGAGTTCGGAGTCTGCGATCTTCAGATGGGTTGCCGCATCTAAAGAATGTTGGATCGTCTCACCGGAGTAAAAATTCTGCCGCAAATTAACGTCGAAGAAGCGAATGGCGTCGGTGCGTGTGGCGGAAAGAAAATCGCAAATGGTCTTTTGCGACTCTTCGTTTCGTTGACCGAGCGTCCCCCAGGTCACGGCGTCGGTTCGTTGTGCAAGGAGTCGGAGCGCTTTGCCGAATTGGAGATGATCCCATGCTGCGGGACTAACGATGGTGTAACTCGGGATGCCGTCGGCCAGGGTGACTCGAACCATGCCGGTGGGCCAAAGCCGTCGTTGTTGAATATAGTCGGTGACAACACCGCGTGCGTGGAAGAATCGAATCAGTTCTTTTCCGGGATCGTCGGTTCCAACGGCGCTGACGATGACGCCTTCGCAGCCCTGGGCTGCGGCATGGGTGACGAAATTGCAGACGGCGCCGCCGGGTCTGGGGCCTTCGGGTAAAAGATCGAAGAGGATTTCTCCGATTCCAACGATGACTGGTTTTTTCTGCATGACGAGGAGTGCTCCGTATTGAGACGGCACTGCCGTCTATTGAATGGATTGTTTGTGATAATATAACGTAACCGATTTTATTTTACAAGCGCAAGAGGAAAAGGATTTGACTTTGGGATCTTTTATGACATGTTATGGGCATGAAAAAAATACTGGGAAAACTTTTCCGGCTTTTGGCCGGGAAAAATTCAAAAGCATCGCTTGTTCTGGGGGTGTTGGAGCTGGCGGCGGGCGGATTATTGTTGTGGAATCCAGTTCTGGCGGGCAAGCTTCTGGGCTATGGCGTGCTGACGATGTTGTTGCTGGGGGGAAGTGCGCTGATTCTGGGAGGAAGCGAGGCGGCGACGCGTTGGCGGAGGAGGATAAGATTGGGGATGGGGGGATTGCTGCTGATTGTGGGAGGAATGTTGTATTTTCTCTGGTTCCGGGAACTTCCGGTCTGGGCGGTAGGGAGTTTTGCGTTAGCGGCGGGAGCGGGGAATTGTGCGGGCGCGTGGGTGGATCGCGGGAGAAACTTTTTTCTGCGGGTGTTGCTGTTTGGGGGAGGCGTGATGTCGTTGTTGTTGGGAGGGGCCTTTTTATTTCGAGTTCGCACGAGTCCTGCGGAAGGATTTCTTGGAGTCTATTTATTGTCGCTGGGGGTATTGACGTTATCCACGGCGACCTGGGGTTGTGCGAAAAAATAATGATAAAAAGCACAAAGTGATTTGCGAATCGGAAGATTTGGCGTTATTTTATGTTTTCGCGCAGCGGGGTGTAGCTCAGCCTGGTCTAGAGCGCTTGCTTTGGGAGCAAGAAGTCGAGAGTTCGAATCTCTCTACCCCGACCATTTTAAGAAATTCAGCATCAACGGTTTGCGTTGGTGCTTTTTTGTTGCCCCGTCCAAGTGGCCTGTGGTCAAGGACTTTGCGATGAACAGGGAATTCCCCTTTGACAAACGGAGAACCACGGGAAACCGGTTCCCGGCACATCGCCGGACGCTTTCGAGGGCGAATTCTCCGTTTGGAAAGACCGTAGACCTCTCGACTATGATTTTTTTAAGTCATTTTTATGCAATACATTCCAACAGGAATCCCCCAATCCGCGCTTTTTTATGAGAAATGGCGTCGAGTTTTGCGAATGAGCGCGTATATGAAAATTCTCCGTCCCCAAAAACCTGAGGCGGAGTAAAAGGTCGATTCTGCGCCGGATAATCAAAGAGACATCATCTATCATTCGGCGCGTTGGTTTCTGCTCTGAGTCAGCTGTTTCGGACAGTGAAGTTTTCAACTATTCAGCTCGCCATCTGAAACCGCGTCCATCATCTTCCGGCGCGGTCATACTGTTTTTCGGTATTGAGGCGTCCGGTATTCCGACTTACACCCTGATATCGGGAAAAACGGAACAATCTTCTTACTGTTTGCTTCGGTCAGAGGATGA
>JAQUYX010000177.1 GCA_028691615.1 Victivallaceae bacterium | reverse complement strand
AACCGGCGTGGCGGAAAGTTTCTCCGCGGTTTTGCATCCCTGCTGAATGATTTCACGCGCAGTATCCTTTTTTTCGGCAATCTTCTCCGCCTTTGCCTCGCGGTCGATGCTCTGCGCCGCCATGAAGGCGTCCCGGTATGCGGCGGGAAGCAACTTGCAGCTCAGCGCCACCAGTTCCTTGCAACCGACCGCACCGCTTTCCGCATCGGAAACCTCAATGATCCGGTGTTCGGGAACGCCGCCATCGGTAAGCGCCTGACGGATTGCCGCGGTCTGTTCCGGCTTGGTGATGTCCTGTTTGCTGATGACGGCGATCACGTTGTCAAAGGTGAAAATTTCCTTCATGAGCGCGAGATCGCAGGGGGTGACCCGCGCGGTATTGCCCTGAATCAGATACCACACGAGATGAATGTGTTCATCGACGCTGATGTCGTCCTGCCGTTCGGCGACAAAGTCTTTCATGCGGTCGCGGAATCCGGCCTCCGTATCGCCGAGTTCGAGTCCGCGTGAATCCCAAAGGCAAATGGATTCGTTTTCGTAGCAGTCAAAATCCATGCGGCACGGCTTGCCGTTGTCAATGCCGGAGCGCGGCACGGCTTCCGGGCCGAGCACCGTCCGGATCAGCGAGGTTTTCCCGCATCCGGTGTATCCGGCGACCAGAATGTTCGGACGCTTGCTGAACTTTTCCTCCTCGGCGAATTTCTTCTCAAATTCGGCTTTGAAATCGACATTTTCCATAAGAGACCTCCATGATTGATGTTTGAAATTGATTCGTTCCGTGATATTTTGCCCGTTTGCGGCAAAGAGTTCGTTGATGATTCGCGCCAGTTCCTCGGACTGCGCATTACGATTTTCCATGTTTTCGATCAGACTGCCGCCGCTCTGCAACGGGAACAATGCGATCTTACCTAGATAAATCCGGGCGACGTCCTCCACCGTTTTGCACATCAGTGTCCGGTATTTTTCATCCAGTTCCAACAGGGCTTTCTTCTTTGCCGCCGGAAATGACGTTCCCGACATGGATGCGACAATCATTCCGGACATCCGGACAAAAATCCGGTCGGCCTCGTCGAGCCGCGCTTTCAGCTCCCAAAGCATTTCCAGATAAAGTTGTGAGATTTTGTCATTCATATCGCTATTGTTCCTTTGCCGTATAGTATACGCCATTACCTATGCCGTGTGGTGTCATACCAATGGCATTGCGTTTTATTTTTTCGCGATTTTTACTTCCAATCCCCACTTCGCCGGTTTCTCTCCGGAGTTGGTCAGACACCAGATTACGGGATAGTCCGGAACTTTTTCCGGTGCTTCTCCGAAGCCGTCGGTCAGATAGATGAAAACCGTTGGCGGCTCCGGCATTTTCCGCTCCACATACTGGAACGGAGGAAGGAAACTCGTCCCGCCGAATCCGTGAAATTTGAGGCCTTCTTCCGATAGAGGATCGTCGTTGGAATATTCCTTGACCGCATGAATCGTCATGTCGCACTGAATGATGGTAAGTTTGTAATCTCCGAAACTAGCAACCATGCCGCGCAGTTCCGCCAGAAAATCCGGAAGATCCTCGGCGGTGCTGCCGCTGGTGTCGATGGCAAGAACAATTTCAATGGTCTTTTTCCGCGCCCGGCTCGGCAGATAAAGTTTCTTCCAGACATAGCGCCGCGCCGGAGGAAGCCACTGGCGGTCACCGCCGAAAATCTGGGAGACGTAATCCAGCAGAACCTTCTTCCAATCGACTGTCGCTTCTTTTTCATCCTCACGGATTAAATCTTCCACATTGCCGGGCAGATTGCCGATGCCGCGTCCGCCTTTTTGCGATTGTTTTCGAACCGCGTCCTTGAGATTCTCTTTCCATTCCTCCGCGATGTCCTCCGAAAATCCGGGGTCGAAATCCGGATCGAATACGCCGCTGTGCGACACGCGCGGCAAACGGGTGTTCAAGCCGTCTTTCTTTCCGTCAGTACCGCCGCTGCCACCGGACGAGCCATTGGATTGCTGTCCTTCGCCATTGCCGGACGGCTCGCCGGAACTTTCTCCGCCGGACTCCTTCGACTCCCCTGAAACGGCTTCCGATTCGCCGTTTTCCGTTCCGTTGCCGTCGTCGCCGCTTTGCGGTTCTCCATTGCCGGGTTGTTCCGCCTCGCCTTCATCCCCCGGTTGCGGTTCGCCTTTTTCCTCACTCGGAGACGGTAACGATTCCTTGGGCTGATCCTCCTGATAGAGATGCAGATCCGGTTTCTGAAACGCGGTCATAGCCGGGACAATCTGGTTATAGATGAGTTCGGCGGACATGCCAATCCAGCTTTTGTCATACGGCAGGATTTCAACTTTGAAACCCGCATTGTAAAGCAGAAGATCGACTTCGACATCGGTGGCATAATTGAATTTTTTCCGGTCGCGGTCGCCAAGCCGCGCAAAATGCCGGAGCGCACAGTGCCAGACCTCATGCGCCAGCACGCCGAGCCGCTCCTCCGCGTCCATCTTTTTATAGAATTCGGCATCGACGAAAAGACGTGTCCCGTCCGTGCTGGCGGCGTTCATCCGGCAGTCAATCACCGGCTTCATGGCCAGACGCATGGCAAGATGTCCGATAAAGGGCTGACGTTCCAGCAGACGCACCCGGTCGCGAATCATCAGTTGGGCAACTTCATTTTTAAGCCGTTCCTCCGCCTCGGTCGGACGGCGAACGGGGACATTCTTAACTTTTGACATGATTATTTTCTCCCGAAAAGGGAAAGCTCACCCTCTTTTTCATCACACGTTGCCCCGACGTGTTTTTCCATCCACTGACGGTAAAGCGGATGCGCCATCAGGATTTCCTTGTGTTTGGTTCCCTCCAGACCGGCAATCACGTCGCTCATCAGCATGGCGGCGAAGTCGCTCGGCAGATTCATGCCGAATTTGAGAAAGTTTTCACACATCGGTTTGAAACTTTTCGGGTCGTTCTCCATTTTGATATAATATCCGATGGCTCCGCAGCAGGCGTAGAGTTGGTCGGGTGTTGTCATCAGGGGAATCGGCAGGCCCTCCAGCAGACGGCGGCGAAGTCCGAGTTTGTCCTCGGCAAAATACATGCTTTTGTAAAACGCGAGAAATTCACTCGCCGCGCCCGCGCCAACCAAGCCGGGAATGGTGTAGCGGAGCGTGGTTTTGTGTTTGTTCTTCTCCGCGATTTTGACCATGGTGCTGACCCGTTCCCAGCTTCGCGGACTCGGCCATCCGCGCTGAAGGTCTTCGCCCTCCTGACTGAAGAGCAGAGCCGGACGGTAGCGGATGAAATTCACCACCGCCGGATGAAGCGCGTTTGCCGTCGCCCAGTCGAGAAAGCTGTCCGCCTCCGGCGCGACTTCCACATGGAGGAAACGGTTGGCGAGCGCGCTGGACATGGCGCAGGAAACGGCGCGATCCTCCACCCGGTTGCCCGCCGCCATGATATACCATCCCGGCGGAACCTGATAGAGTTCGCCAAGCCTGCGGTCGAGGATGAATTCGTAGGCGGCGACCTGAAGCGTCTTGTCGGCGGCAGTGAGTTCGTCGAACATGATGATGCCGCGGCTTTCCGGATCGCGCGGCCACTCCGAGGAAACCAGCCATTTGACCCGGTCGTTTTCTGGAACGGGAAGTCCGCGCATATCGACTGGTTCGCGCTGGGCGAGCCGTACGTCGATGAATCCAATGCCGAGTTCTTTTGTAAGTTCACGGACGGCGGTCGATTTTCCCACACCGGGTGCGCCCCAAACCATCACGGGTGGAATCAGCATCGGGGCTTCGGCATGTCGGGTTTTCAACGCCGCATCGTTTTCCCAAAGAGCGGTTAAATTGTCCTTGAGAAGTTCTTTCAAATTGGCGATGGAAATCGCGGAACCATTTTTCTGTGTTTTCTTTTTTGTCATTTTATCTGTTCCTGAATTGGATTGAGAATTTGTTGCGAATGCGGAAGAATTCCATGAAGCCGAGGCGGACGATGTGCATCCTGTGAATAACCTTAGGAATGATGATGATAGTTGGAATGGCTTAAGCGGGGAAGCCGGATTGTTTTTATCCTCCAATACGATATAACGCAAATTATCCATGGTAATTCCATAAGAGCGATATTGAAGCCCTTTGAACACAGGATATTGCGGAAGTTCTGTTCCGTTTTTTTCAACATCTTTTTTGTATCCATCCGGTCGAACCCAAACATTGGCGGGACAATCCAATATTATCACTTGACTTTGGTCGGCAATTTTTTTACTTTGCCCCGGAGACAGCGCAAGTTCATGAATTTCGATATCATCAGGCGAAATATTCCGCATAAAGTGAAGCGCTTCTCCTGCTTCCTGCGAATTCGTAAAAAGATCGTTGCTCACGAAACATTTCTTGCTCCTCTTCTTCAGCACCTCACAGATTTCAAAATATTGTTCCTGGCTCAAATTCATATCGTTCACCATCCTTTCGCCTGTGTCCAGCGTTCCAGTTTCCGAACCATTTCCGGAGTCAGGAAACGGTCGCTGTCGCCGGTTGTCCGGGTTAATATCAACTGTTTTTTTGCACGGGTCATGGCGACGTAAAGAACACGGCGCTCCTCCTCGATTTCATCATCGGTCAATGCTTTTAAATGCGGATAAACGCCGTTCTGCACCCGGACGAGGTAGCAGTAGTCGCACTCCGTCCCTTTCGCGCTGTGAACAGTAATCAGCGTCAGTTTTCCTTCCGTCGCGGTGTGTTCCAAGACTTCCGCGTCGGGATCAAGTTTAAAGGCTTCGAGAAAACGACTGACTTCGTTGTACTTTTCCGCAATCCGAACCAGCATCTGCAAATCCTTCTTCCGGTCGTCCCAGTTTTCGTATTTCTCCGCCAACAGCCCGGTACGGTCAAAGTAATTGACGATGTCCGTCAGCATTTCGGCGGGCTTACGTCCCGTTTGGAACGAAGAAAGAAATGCGGAAAGATCGGGGTAGCGCTCGCGCGTGGCATCCACCATCATCCGCAACCCGCTTTCGTGATCGGGCGCAATCTGCACCGTCTGAAAATATCGGGACGCGGTCTTGTCGCCAAGTTTGCGGTGAAGCTGAAGAAAACGATACCAGGCCAGATCGTAATGGTAGTTGTCCAGCGCCTCCAGCGTTGAAATCACATCTTTGATATGTGAGGATTGCAGAAAACTCATCCCTCCGACAAACCGGTAGGCGATTCCGGCGGTGCGGAGCGTATATTCAATCACCCGCGCATGGGCGGCACTGCGGAAAAGAATCATGATGTCTTTCGGAGAAACTCCGTCGCGTAATTTTGACCGGATGGAACGGACAATGAAATCCGCCTCGTCAAAATCGGAGTGAAACGTGTAAAACTCCGGGCCGTTGCATGCCGGTCCGGAATGGGCGCGCAACTCTTTTTCGTAAGCGATTTGCGACCCTTTCAGAAGCAGATTGGCCAAATCAAGAATCTGCTGGTTTGAGCGGTAGTTTTCGGTGAGTTTCAGCGTGACGCTTTCCGGCAGACGGTCGCAGAAGTGGTGGACGCTGGCGAAATCCGCCCCCCGGAAGGAGTAAATGCTCTGCGCATCGTCGCCGACGCAGAAAAGTCCGACCGCCGGATACAGCGTTTCAAGAATCGCCCACTGCACGGGGCTCGTATCCTGCATTTCATCGACCAG
>JAQUYX010000176.1 GCA_028691615.1 Victivallaceae bacterium | reverse complement strand
CGTGTGCTCTTCCGATCTATCATCGAACTGCCGGGGCAGAGCGCGGTGGTGGAAGCCGTCCGCAAAGGCGCGGTGGATGCCGGGATTGTTTTCAGTCCTCATTTTACGCTGGCGGAGCAGAAGTATAACCTGAAAGTCTCCAATTACATCGCCGATTTTCACCCGCACTACACCTGCTGCAGATTGACGGTGAATACCGCCGAATTGCGGAAAAATCCTGATTTGTACAAGCGCTTTCTGATCGCGTTGATTCGCGCCTATAAGTTCTACCGGGTCAATCAGGACGAAACCGTGAAAATTGTCGCTTCCGGGCTGAAAATCGCGCCGGATATCATCCGCAAGGACGCTTATACCGAGCACACGTTTGAATCCAATCCCGATCCGCTCAAAAAAGGAACGCTCGACTTCTGGAAGATTATGACCGAGATTCATTATCTTCCGGAAAATCAAGTGAACCTCGAGAAGCACATCGATACGGAAATCTATCGGCAGGCGTTGCAGGAAGTTCTGAAACGTTATCCGAACGACCCGCAGTATCGGGAACTTGAATCGTTCTTTCAGAAGAACAATTAAATTGCAGAGGAGAAGCATCCATGAATCAAATTTTCTTGTCCTTGTTCGGGATCAGCATGATTTTTTCCGCGATACTCCGCTCCGCGTGGATGGCTGCGGGATTGACGCTGATGCTGACGGGCGGGATGCTTCTCCGAAGTAAATTTGAGAAGCATCCGGAACAGCGAACGGCACTGCTCGACGGCGCGGCGCTCATCGTGCTTGCGTTGCTGGGATGGCAACTGCTGAGCGATAATTTCAGGGTGCCCGATCCGGTCCTGTTTCCGCCACCGGAAAAGGTGTTCCGTTTGTTTGTCTCGGAGCTGCCCGAATTGCTCAAAGGGTTGCGCGCTTCCCTCTTTCTTTTGGGGAGCGGTTATTGCTTGGCATTGTCGAGTGGAATCGTGCTGGGATTGGTCATCGGGTACAGCCGACGTTTCCAGCTGGCGAGCGCGCCTTTCATCAAGGTGCTGGGCGCGATTCCGCCGATTGTCTACATTCCCTACGCGATTGCGCTGCTGCCGAGTTTTTCGGCGGCCTCGATTTTTGTCATCTTCATCGGCGCGTTCTGGCCGGTGCTGGTCAACACCGCAAGCGGCGTACTGCAAATTCCGTCTGGGCTGATTGATTCGGCGCGAATGCTGCATTTGAAGAAGCGGACGTTCTTCTTTGGAATCATTTTGCGCGGCGCAATGCCGTCGATCTGTACCGGAGCGTCGCTGGGGCTGGTTTTCAGTTTTCTGCTGCTGACCGCGGCGGAATTGATCGGCGCGACCGAAGGCTTGGGGTGGTATGTCAAGAATTTTTCGGACTTTGCTGATTATGAACGGGTGATTGTCGGAATTATCTTCATCGGAATGGTCATTACGGCCATCTCGTTTGCCACCAACCGCATTGAAAAGCGCCTGCTGCGTTATCAGGAGGTCAACCATGATTGAGTTGTCAAATATTTCGTTCCGCTATGGCAAAAAAAGCATACTTGAGTCAATCGATCTTTCGGTCCCGCAGGGCGAATTTCTCTGCCTGCTCGGGCAGTCCGGGTGCGGCAAATCCACCTTGCTGCGCTTGATCGCGGGATTGGCAAAGCCGTCATCGGGCAACATAAAAAACGAAAATGAAAGCAATCGCTGCGCTGTGGTATTTCAGGACTATTCGCTGTTCCCGTGGATGACCACCGGAGAAAATCTGCTTCTGGCGTTGCGCGCGACATGGCCGGAAAAAAAGACAGCTGTATTGCGGGACATCGCACAGAAATATTTGGAATTGGTCGGCTTGCCGCATTGTTTCCAGCAATATCCGGCGGCGCTTTCCGGCGGGATGCGGCAGCGGGCGGCCATTGCGCGCGCATTGTCGGTTGACCCGGAAATTTTGTTGATGGATGAACCCTTCGGCGCGCTGGATGTGTTGAATCGGGCCATGCTGCAGGATCTGTTGTTGGAATTGTTTCGCGCTTCATCGAGAAGGCGAACTGTTGTTTTTGTGACTCACGACGTGGACGAGGCGATTTATCTGGGGAACCGCATTGTGGTGCTGGGCAGCACGCCGGGACGGGTGATTGCGGACAACCACCTTGCCAAAACAAAACCGCGTTTGCGCGACGAACTGTTCCGTTTGCCGCAAACCCGGGAACTGCAAAATGAGCTGTTGGATGTTTATCGACGTGACACCTGGCAAAAATTGCCGGCCACGAAACGGGAAGCCAACGGCGGTGGAATATAAAAGAAAGGAGAATCACGATGAAAAAAAACTGTAATTTGAGTTGTTCGGAGTGCGCGGTGCGAAACTGCTACCGGCGCGACAAAACATTCCCGACCTTCTGTCTCACGGAAGAATTTACCGATGCCGCGGAGCAGACCAAGTCGTTGTATCAGTCTGACACGGTGGACGGAAAACTTGCGCGCGCCGCCGCGGAGATCGAGGGCGAATACTATGGGCGTTTGACCCGGTTGGAAGAGACCATCCGGTTTGCGCAGAAACTGGGGGTGAAGAAGTTGGGGATCGCCAGCTGCATCGGACTCTTGGACGAGGCGTCGCTGTATGCCAAAATCGTCCGAACCGCTGGCATCGAAACGCGGACGGTGATCTGCAAGGTCGGCGCGATCGACAAAACCGAAATCGGCATTCCCGATGCGCTCAAAGTCTGCCCTGGCTGTAATGAGTCCTGCTGCAACCCGGCTTTACAGGCGCAGGTTCTGAACGAATGGGGTTCGGAACTCAATGTGCTGGTGGGGTTATGCGTGGGGCATGATGCGATTTTCACGCGGCACAGTCAAGCACCGGCCGTGACGTTCATCGTCAAGGATCGGGTGTTGGCGCACAATCCCGCCGCCGCGCTCTACACGGCGAAATTCTACTACAAGCGTCTGCTGGACGAAAAGACCTTCCCGAAGCCCAAGCAACAATAATCTTTCCCCCAAAAAAACGTTCCGGAACACAATCCGGAACGTTTTGATTTTGTTGGCATATTCTTATATGCAGTAATCCCAGTTGCCACTTGTATTATCCTGTTTCTGATAGAGTTCGATAATATCCTGCAAGGTTACTTTGCGCATGGACTCCCGGAACTCCGAGTTGAGATTTTGCCAGATATTCCGCGTGGCACAGATTTGATGGCGACTGCAGCCTCCCGGATTGCGCACACAGTCCACAATCGACAATGGCCCCTCCATGACTTCGACAACCGCAAGCAAAGTTATTTCCTGTGGAACTTTTGCCAATTCGTAACCGCCCTTGGAGCCTCGCACCGACTTTACCATCCCCGCCCGGCGCAAGTCGATGATCAGGCGGCTGATGTATTTTTCCGAGATCTGCTGCGATTGCGCGATGTCCCGGATCAGGCGCAGTTTCTCGCCGGAATGCAGTGCCAAATCCAATAATATGCGCAGTCCGTAGCGACCTTTGGTGGATATTTTCATACCGTTTTCACTCTTTTAATTGTATTTCCATCGTCTGTTTCAAGAGATAAGATACTGCCGGTTCTCGCTCTTTTCAAGAGGGAAGACGGCAAAATCAATAAAAACTACTTTTTTCGTAGTTTTTATGTCGGATTCGCTTGACAAATGGGAAAAACAGGGTATTTTGATGGAAACACTACGAAACAAGTAGTTTTTAACAAAGGAGATTGATTATGAGCCGGATTTCAGACACTATTTTGGACAACGTCGGGAATACTCCGTTGGTGCGCATCAACAAGTTGAACGCAGCCCATGCGGAAGTATTGGTGAAAGTCGAGTCTTTCAATCCGGGCAGTTCCGTCAAGGATCGTATTGCCGTGGCCATGATCGAGGCCGCCGAACAATCCGGCATACTCAAGCCCGGCGCGTTGGTGATCGAGCCGACCAGCGGCAATACCGGCATCGGCCTTGCGTTGGTGGCTGCGGTCAAGGGGTATAAACTGATCCTGACCATGCCGGAAACCATGAGCGTGGAACGCCGCAAGCTGCTCGCGGCTTATGGCGCGGAGTTGGTTTTGACCGACGGAGCTTCCGGGATGAAAGGCGCTATTGCCAAAGCCGAAGAACTGCATGCGGCCCATCCGGGTTCCTTCATTCCGCAACAGTTTGAGAATCCGGCCAACCCCGCTTATCATCGAATGCATACCGCGCAGGAGATTCTCTGCGACACCGACGGCAAGGTCGACGCCTTTGTCGCCGGAGTCGGTACCGGCGGAACCTTAACCGGGGTCGGGGAAGTCCTGAAAGAACACAACCCCAATGTCAAAATCATTGCGGTGGAGCCGGACAGCAGCCCGGTGCTTTCCGGCGGGAAACCCGGTCCGCACAAAATTCAAGGGATCGGTGCCGGGTTTGTTCCGAAAGTATTGAACACAAAAATCATTGACGAAGTTTTTCCGGTTGCCGCCGCGGATGCCGGACACACCGCCCGTGAAGCGGCCAAACAGGAGGGATTGCTGATCGGAATCTCTTCGGGGGCATCGCTTTTTGCCGCACTGGAACTGGCGAAACGGCCGGAGTTTGCCGGGAAACGCATTGTCGCATTGCTGCCGGATTCCGGAGAGCGCTACCTCTCCACCTGGCTTTTTAACGAATAAGGAAAGAGACTGCCATGAGCAATCACAAATATCATATCGAAACACTCGCACTGCATGCCGGACAGGAAAATCCCGATCCGGCGACCAACGCGCGCGCCGTGCCGGTTTACCGGACGACCGCATTCAACTTTCGCAATTCCCAGCACGGCGCGGATCTTTTCGGTCTGAAGGAATCCGGCAACATCTATGCCCGGCTGATGAATCCGACCAACGACGTATTGGAAAAGCGTCTGGCGGCATTGGACGGCGGCGCGGCGGCATTGACGCTCGCGAGCGGCACGGCGGCAATCTATTTTGCCATCACCAACGTCGCGAAAGCCGGCGACGAAATTGTTTCCGCCCCCAATCTTTACGGCGGGACATTTACGCAGTTTGACGCGATTCTGCCCAACAACGGGATTACCGTCCGATTTGCGCCGCTCAATGATTTTGCCGCGACGGAAGCACAAATCAATGAAAAAACCCGCGCGCTTTATCTCGAAACCGTCGGCAATCCGGCGCTGGATATCGCGGACATCGAAGGGTATGCAACGATTGCTCGAAAGCATCATCTGCCGTTGATTGTCGATGCCACCTTCACGCCGCCGACGTTGCTTCGCCCGATCGAACACGGCGCGAATATCGTGATTCACTCGCTCTCCAAATGGATCGGCGGACACGGCGCGGGAATTGGCGGAGTGGTGATCGATGCGGGCAACTTCGACTGGACAGACCCGAAGTTTGCGCTTTTCAACGAGCCGGATCGCGGCTATCACGGACTGCGTTTTGCGCATGATCTGGGAGAGTTGAATCCGCTCGCCTTTATTTTGCGGCTGCGGATTGTGGGATTGCGCAATCAAGGGGCGACGCTTTCGCCGGACGCGGCATGGATTTTCCTGCAAGGCGTGGAGTCGCTGGCGCTTCGTATGAAAAAACACAGCGAAAATGCGCTCGCGGTGGCAAAGTTTCTTGCCAATCACCCCAAGGTCGCATGGGTCAAAAATCCGGGACTGAACGGCGGCGATTTGGCGAAGAAATATCTGCCGGACGGTGCGGGCGGCATGGTGGTGTTCGGCGTCAAAGGCGGCGCGAAAGAGGCAAGGCAT
>JAQUYX010000175.1 GCA_028691615.1 Victivallaceae bacterium | reverse complement strand
CGACGGCGAAATTCACGGTTGAACCGTTTCCCCCTTTGATGGTGTAATATCCCGGAGGGAGGGTGAATTTCCCGGAAGTTGAGCGGTTCGTCGGGACTGGAATTCCTTGCCAGTCGAAGATTGAAAATGATTCCGTGGTGGTTCCCGCGATGGAAATGGGATCGTCTTCGGAGAAGAGCGCATTCGGCGTGGTGACGCGAAGGGGCTCTGTCGCCGGGAGGAGTGTGCAAAGCATCGCGGCGCAGAAGAGAAAAGAGCGTTTCATTTGGGATCGTCTTTCGTGATCATTGCAGTGCGTTGTCTAGAGGAGGTCGGTAAGATAATAGTCCAATTCCATCGGTTTACGCATCGAGATGTGCCCGTCGTGCCAAAGAACATTTTTGCTGCTTGAATGACGGAAGGTGCTTAATGCGCTATTGGTGCTGCGCCATCCTTCGGTGCTCCATCGGATGTAACTTTTGTGGCTTCCGGTATCGGCTGATTCCATTTCCGGTTCGGAGATCAGCATGAGTTTTGACATGGGCAGAAGGCCGGAATTTGTCACCGGAGAGATCAGATACGCTTGAACATAGAAGGGATTGATCTTGACCGGATGGATTTTGTATTTTCCGACGACGCCGGGATCTCCGGCATTGAATCCGAGCACGTTCATGGCATAGCTGTAGGTGCTGTTGTTGATTTTTCCGATCGAGGGACATCCGAAAATTCCGGTGTTGCGCCATTGTGCGGCGACCGTCCAATCGGCGGGCTTGCCGGGGTCTTTGCCGACATACGGCATAAGTTTGAATTGCCAGTAGGCGTTGCCGTTGTGGCTGGAGGAATCGGTGACTGGCCATTGATTCGGATACCATTTGTAGTCGGAGGCGTAGAAGGTTGCCGCAAGAAAGATCTGCTTGAGATTTGCCGTGCACTTGATCTGGCGTGCTTTTTCGCGAGCCTGATTGAGCGCAGGCAGGAGCATCCCCGCCAGAATCGCGATGATCGCGATGACGACCAGAAGCTCGATCAGCGTGAATCCCAATCGAGGATTTGAGCAATTGCAGCGCTTCTTTTTCATAACGGCATTCTCCTTAGTTTTCTTGTTGTTGCCGGTTGTGACAACCGATGATGGGCATTATGGTTCATTCCGCTCCGGTCGATTCCCGAAAGAAGGCCGACGACTGATACTGTTCGTGGCGCTCCGGGGAATCGGGATGCTCGATCCGGTTCATAACCAATGAAAAAATACGGTCCGCGCAAGTGCTGATGTCATATCCGACTGTGGTCAGCGAAGGCGTGAATAGTTCGCACCATACGGTGTTGGTATAGGCCACAACTTGAATGTCATCGGGGATCGAGAACCCCTCTTCCTGGATTGTTTTGGCAATGCGTGCGGCGGGGATGTCTTCGTGCGTGAAAATAGCATCGGGTTGTTCCGGAGCCTGCCGCAGCAACGTGCGAATCAAGGAGGCATATTTCTGATAGCTTTCATCTTCGGGGGCGGGACTGGCATTGATGAAATATTTTTTGCTGTCGATGCCGAACTCTGCGGCAATCTTCAACCATGTGTGAGTGCTCGGATATTCGGGTCTGCCGATGTAATAGAGGTGTTTGCAACCCTTTTTGAGGATGCTGCGAAAGATTTTCCGATAGGCCTCGCTGTCGTCATAGAAGAAACTGTCCGCCTTGAACGGCAACTGGATCGGGGTATTGTATGTCACGATCAGATTTTTCTGTTTCTCATAGAGCGGTTGATTGTCGCGGAACGGAGCAAGATCGAAAAATCCGGCGATCACAGCGTCGACCCGGCGCTCGTTGAATTCGCGGAAGGCGTTGGCGATCGCCTGCGGGTTGAATGCGCATTCGATGACATAACTGGCAAAACCCTGCCGCATCAGTTTGGTTGACACTTCCCGGCTGATCTGCCGGTTCCCGTTCGCCAGAATCCCGACGCTCTTAGTCGCGCCGCTGCGCAGTCCCCGAGCGAGGAGATTGGGGCGGTAGTCCAGCTCTTTCGCCGCGGCAAGAACCTTTTCCCGGGTGGCGGCGGAGACGTACTTATGATTGGCCAGCGCCCGGGTCACGGTCATTTCACTGACTCCTGCCAGATGGGCGACCGCGCGAAGATTCGTTTTTCCGGTCTGTTGCATATCGAACTCCTTTTTTTTGTTTATGTTGTCGTTAACATAACCAAAAACAAGATACATGGTTGTTACAAAAAAGCAATGGGAAAATCCATTATGTTGTCGTTAACATATCGCTGAAAACAATTATATCATAAAAAAAACGCAATGTCAAGAGGTCGAACAAAAAAAAGACTATTTTCTGGGTAAGAATCCGTTTGCACGGACAAAACTCGCGCTGTGCCTTCCGGCGGCTCGGAATTGGCCCGAATTGGTGGCTGTTTTTTGGGGGGGAGGGGCGGAATTTAACGGGCTGCTTATGCTCAAAAAAAAGCCGCCTGCGCATTTCACAAACGCAGGCGGCTTCCAGCAGGAAGTAAATTACTCCACTCTTAACGAAAGGTTACGCACAGAAATTGGCGCATTGCCCGCCGCAGTGCAGCTGATGTCCAATCCGGGACACCATTTCGGCACGTCAAAGGAGAAGTGCAACGGGGCATTCGCGGATGGGAGCGTCATCTTTTTGGGGGACAGTTTGCGAACCACATTGGGCGAATTATCTCCGTACAAACCGATGTCAAAGGTCAGCTGCGTCCCCGCCGGAGCCTCGACTTGACAGCGGAAGGTATTCTTGCCCGCAGTCAATCCGCTCAATTTGCGAATCGTGAAAATCATTCCGCCCTGTGCTGCGACCAGCGCGTCTTCTTTGACCGAAACGCCTTTGCCAAGCATATACCCGTCGGGGATGTTGTCTTCATTCAAGTCCTGCTTGAGCGACGGCATCAGATTGAACGACGGGGAGGCCGGATTCTTGAGCAGATCTTCGGTGCACTGCGCCATGGTTTTGACCGGAATCGATTTTGCTTTCAACCACGCCAGAAGTTCATCGTTGCGCGCAAGTAGTCCCGCTTCTTTGCCTGGGACGTTGTTGCTCCAGAAATGGCTTACAAAAATCGTAACACGATGCAGGGCAATCAGATCGGCGATCAGTTTTTTGCTGGCTTTCACATCCAGCCGCTCCAGCGAATTCCATTCCGGCGACATGGAGTAGCGTTCGCGCACCAGATCCGGGCGGGCATAGGTTCCGGCCCAACGGTTGTGGGCGTCCGCAGAAACGTAGCTGAATTCTTTGCCGTAAATCTTCGCAATGTTTTCTGCGATCGGGAAGATGCCCCAGCCGCCGGGAATGATGAGGGTACGAGGCGGCGGAAGTCCCGCCTTTTGAAAGTTTTCCCGCGACTGCTGTGCCAGAAGCCGCATGGCATCCTCCGTTGGCTGCAAGCCGAAGCGATCCGTCCGGATCGCCGCCTGTTTCTCCATATCCGGCACCGTCATGGGGGATCCATAGGGAGAACAGAGCTCGTAGATCTTTTTCTGCACCTTGACGCCATACACTTTGCCGTCCGGGAAGACCAGAAAATCCTGATTTTTCAGATTTTTGACCACCGCATCGTCCACGTCGACCAATTGGTTGTTGCGCACGGTGACGGTCAAGGGGCGGTTGTAGCGATACTTCGAATTGAACTGGAAGCGCAGACAGACTTTGCGTCCGACCAGCTCGGCAACGCCGGGATGATCCTTGACCTTCTGCGCCTCGGCTTCACTGCCGAATACAATCTGCATGGAAGAGTGCGACGCCGTGTGATCGGCCAATTCGCCGCCGTCGGCGACAATTTTGCGTAGTACATTCACCCGCGCCGTGTCGCGCGCCAGATTGCCGGAGACGATCGCCAGCGTAAAGGGCATGTCGTACTTGCGAAACGTGTCGTGAATCGCACTCCACGTCTGCGGTTTCATGTTGTCGTCAAAGCGGAAACCGACGGCTCCCGCATGGGAAATCTCCTCCGCCATCAGGTACGGCATCAGGCTGACCACACTCAGGATCGATAACAAAGTCTTTTTCATCTTTCTCCTTTTCTGAATCGTTGCGGGACATTTTAAATATATTCTATTGTTAGACAAAATTTCACTCCGCAAAGAGTTTGAATTTCGGCAGTTCGGGAAGATATTTGCTCACCAGATCCGGCCCGAACCCGTTGCGCTCAATGATCTCGCGGAAAAGCCACGCGCTGGGTTTCGGCGTCCGCTCGAACGTCTTGAAATTCACATGCACCAGACCGAAGCGCGGGATGAAACTCACCCATTCATAGTTATCCATCAGTGACCAGTGCAGATACCCGCGAATATCCACGCCGTCCTTTATCGCGTCGGCAATGGCGCTCAGATCCTGAAAGAGTTTGAGCGCGCGCCAGCGGTCGTCTTCACAGCAGCAGCCGTTCTCGGTAAGGAACACCGGTTTGTCCTTGAGCCGCTGCAATTCATTATAAAGCCCTTCCGGCCAGAAACTGCTCATGTAAAATTCACGGTCGATCAGCTTCATCCGGTTGGACGTCAGCAGAATGTTGTTCCGCGTCTTGGAACGGGACGACACCTGATGGCGCGTATAGTAGTTGATGGCCCAAAAATCAAAGGAGTCTTTCAGTTCTTCCACAATTTCCGCATCGGTTCCGGGAAATACCATCTCACCGGTACGCAGCGCATGGTAGAAGAAGCCGTTGAGAATCCAGTCCTGCATGGCGGCATGGGCGCTGTCGGCGGCGAAATGCGGATCGCGCGGCACGACGCTGGCCGCTGCATGAGGAGCGCCGATGGGTTTTGCAGAGTGCTTCTTGATGATATGATAGGCTTTTGCATGACAGATCATATAATTTTTGCGTAGATCGAACGAATTGCATCCGGGACGATCCATGATATTGATTTCATTGATGGTCAGCCAGTAATCGGCATAAGGCGCAAGCCGGGGGACAATGAACTGCACGTACCGTTCAAAATAGTGCAGCGCTTCGCGGCTGGCAAAGCCGCCTTTGTCCCAAAACCAGGCCGGATCGCTGCCGTGCGAAAGCGTGACGAAGATCTGGATTCCCGCCTCTTTCAGCCGCCGGCACAAATCCACATAGTGGGCAACGGCCTCTTCGCAGAACTGCCCCTCCGCAGGCTCGATCCGCGACCAGGGGATTGAGAAACGGTAAGCGTGATGACCGAGCTTCTGAAGCAAAACGACATCTTCTTTGTACATGGCGTAACTGTTGCACGCTTTGCCGGAGTGATCCGGGAAACGTTCCGGATACATACTCTGATCGCGCCAGTTGATGGAGTGAATGTCATCCCCTTCAATCTGATGTGCGGCGGTGGCGCTTCCCCAGATAAAACCCTCCGGGAAATGAATTTCTGGATAATTGTGCATATTGAGCATGGGATGCCCTTTCTTATTTTTGGTATTGCACGACAATGTGATGATTGCCCGGGGCCGCCGGCAGGAAGGAGAGACCGCCGCGCCGAACCGGCGTCACCTCCCGATCCAGATCGGTCGTCCAAAGAACCGGACGCGTGGATTCGACCGCCAGCGAAGCCGCATCTCCCGCGGTATAGCGCAACGTCAAGGTGCACGCCACCGGATCGAATTCGGCTTGATGCAGATCAATGTTGCGAAATTCCCGAAGAAGAGGAGAATGACTGCTCCGGTAGAGCATCGCTCCGATTTCAAAGGCGCGCCGCATTCCCGGCCAATCGCCTTTGCGCCGGTTGCGGAAACAG
>JAQUYX010000174.1 GCA_028691615.1 Victivallaceae bacterium | reverse complement strand
GAAAATAAATCTGACTATCAGAAAATCATTCGGATTTCGAACGCTCAAAGTTGCAAAAGTATGCTTATATCACCAGCTTGGCGAACTGCCGGAACCGGAGTTCGCCCATAAATTCTGGTGAAGAGGCAAAAAAGTTATTGTTTCGACGCCGGGTTCGGGGTCGGAAGAAGCGGCGTCATCCATGGGGTCGATTGGCGGAACGTCAAAAACTTCTTCATCAGTCACGGGCATATCGACCATACCGGCGGCTTGCCCGAGGCGTTGTTCTGCTGTTGGAAATTACGCTTCTCCGGAGAAACGGCGCGGCAGGTTTCGATCTACACCCCATCCGTGCGGCAAGCTCAGGCCGCGCTCACGATGCTGCATGAAAATCATGCCGCATTTGAGAATTTTCTGGATGTCAAAATCATTCCGATCACAGAAAAACTTGTGTTTCAGGACGAGATCATCCGCGTCGAAGCGCTTGCCAACACGCACATTGTCAATGCCCCGACGCAAACAGCGGCGCGTTCTTATGCATTTCGCATCACCGGGCCGTTTGGTTCGATTGTCTACACGGGGGATCTGGGAAGTTTGGACGAAGGGGGCATCGGAGAAGCTTGCGATCTGCGCCTGATGGAAGACGGGCATTTTCGGCCGGAAGAATTGCTTGCCCGGCTTCGGAGCGAAGCGCCCCAACCGAAGGGGACAAAGGCGGAACAGGTGGTCTTTCTGCACCATTCCCGGGAAGTGATGAAAGATCCGGACGCCGCACTGCGCAGGATTCCCAGGGAACAAAGAAAAAATATTCATTTTTCGTGCGATGGCGCCACCTTTGTTTTTCATCCGAAATCGGGGTGGCAATTGGACAAGGACAGCATTGTTGGTCATAAGACTGAGGAAGTGAAACCATGATAAAATCAGGTATCGGTGTTTTTCTGGCAATGTGTTTTTTGGGGATTGCCGCAGATGATCTTACGGTGCAGCAGCATAAACAGATCGCGCAATGGCGCGCGGATGCCGACAATCCGGCCAGGAGTTCCGTCGGGCGCGGCTATTCCGAATGCAATATCGCGCTGATGCAAAAGGGAACAGTGGAGACATTCGCAGAGTTGCGCAAGTTGATCGAAGAATGCATGGCGCGTTATCAGGTCAAGGATCCGGCGTCCATCGACGCAAGGATCTGCTTCACGGTGCTGCATTGGCGCAATTATGCGAAATTCGCGCCGGAGGCATACCAACTGGCGCTTCAGACGCGAAGTGCGTTCGCCTTCCAGCTGGTCCGCAAATTCGGCAATGACGCAGTGAAAAAGACCAAGGAAGCGTGTTTCAGGGACATTGGACAATATCTGCGCAATTCTCCTCCGAACGATCCGCGCGGGTATCTGGAGGCAGTTGAAACGATGGTGGCGATGAGAACGGGGGTGCCCCGGGAAGAACTTGACTCCACCTTCACGTCTTTGCTGCCCGGTCTGGAACTGTTGGCAAAAAAGGATGCCGCAAAATGGCAACGGGTATTGGCGTGTGTAAAAAGTTTGATCGGAGCGTAGAAACCATGTGGAGATTGTTGTTTTGTGCCGCGTTGCTTACATTTCTTCCGGCGGCTGCGTCCGCCGATGCCAGCCGGGATCTGGAGCTGTTTCATTTTGCGGGGAACGGGAAATTTGTGAGTCCCCGCAGCGACCTCAATCAAATTCGAATGGAGCGAAACAATTCATGGTTGCTTCTTGACGGCTCGGCGTCGCCGTCCGGGAACTTTCAGATTGTTCCGATGTTTCGCAGTATTCTCCCGGAAGCAAAAAAAATCCGCCTGATTCTGGAGGTGAACCTGCCCCCCCGCTGCAGGCTCTGGAATTTGACCTTGATTTTGAAGGATAAATACAATGAGGCGTTTGTCTATGAGGCGCCGATTCCGGTCGAAAAGGAAGGGCGGCAGTTGATTTACTGGGATTTTCCCGCGACCGGGGCGGTAAAATCCGCAGGCGGGGGATTGCAGAACAACAACAAAATTGATTCTCCCTTGCGTTTTGGCGCGTTGCGGGGAAAATTTGTCATGCCCGGCGCCGGAGCGAAGATCGGATTTGGCAGATGTTCGTTTCAGATTCTGGACTTTTCAGGCGCTCTCACTGCGGAACTTACGACGAAAAGCCAGATCAATGTGCTCGATGCAAGTCAAAAAGAGCGCGCCGTGTTTCGCTTTCGCAACGCATCCGGGGAAACGGCGAAATTTCCCTTTGAATACACCGTTTTCGATCCGGCGGGTACGAAACTGACCACCGAAAAATATGTCATTGAAGTGTCGCCCGGCAAAGAAAAACAGCTTTGTCTGCCTGCGTTTTCCCGGTACGGAATCTACTCCATCGACTGGAAGACCGCAACGCCCGGCGGGAAAGAGGTCCGGGAGGAGAAAAATCGGAGAATCGCGTATTTCCCGTGCAGTACCGACACGGAGACGCTTTCCGGCGGTTTTCTTCCGGGGATTCAGGCGCACACCTACTGGCGTTATGATGAAGCGCAGGAAGAGGCCGCCGCGGCCGGGCTTTGCGGAGCAAAGGTGATTCGGACAAATTGGTTCTGGTATGAAATCGAGCGCAAAAAAGGGGAACGATCCTTTGCGGTCATGGATGCGCTCTTCGACTGTTTTGCCGCACGGAATCTGGAATTGCAGTTGACCGCGAAAGGCGGCGCGGCATGGGCCGCCGACCCGGAGGTGAAGTTGCGCGATCCGAACTACCGCAAGAGCGCTCCTTCGCGACGATATCCGAAGCTGGCGGCATGGAGTGATTTTATGCGCGCCTTTGTCACCCGATACCGCGGAAGATTCCGTTTTCTGGAGATCTGGAACGAAGCGGATCTGGTGTCGTTCGCCAATTTTTCGGTGGAGGACTATCTCAAACTCCTGTCGGTGTCCGCGCAGATCCTGCGGTCGGAGGCGCCGGAGATTAAAATTCTGACATGCGGGTATGCCGGAATTCCGCTGCGCTCCCATCCCCGGCACATGATTGAGGTGATGAAGAAGGGGAAACCGAACTTTGACGTGTTGGCATTTCACGGCCACGGAACCTTCGAAAGCTATGTATTGATGCTCAATCTGCTCGGACAGATGCTCAAAGAATACCCGGTTCCGGCGTGGTATGCCAATGAAACGGCGATCACTTCGACCCTGTGGGGCGAAGCGGTTCAAAGTGATGTTCTTTTCCAGAAGTATCTGCATACGATGAGCCTCGGCGCGATCGGGTATACCTGGTATGATTTACGCAATGACGGGTTCCATCCGGAGTTTTCCGAACACAACTATGGATTGATGACGCGGGATTTTCAGCCCAAGAAAGCGTATGTGGTGTATCAGATGCTCAACCGGATCTATCGGAACGCAAAATTCGAGAGGAATTTACCGATGCCCGAACGGATGCGCTGCTATCGTTTCCGGGACAAAAATGGCATGCTTCTGCTGGGCCATTGGAATGAGAATCCGGAAACCCCCGAACGATTGCTGTTGTGGCGTTCCCTCGGCGCGGACGCGTTTCTCATCGACAAATACGGCAACGAAAAGAAACTGCATTCCCGCAACGGCATGCTTGTGCGCCCCTCCTCCATGACACCGGAAACCTTGAAGACTTCCGGCGGCGATCCAGTGGTCGCCGGGGAACTGGTGACGCTGCAAAAGGAGTTGTTTTTATACGGACGCAAAGGGACAGGGGAAATCCTGTTGCGCAACCCGACGGAACAAGAGTTGAAATTTGATCTGTCCATCTCCTATCCCGCGAGAATTTCCGCCGACCGTGCTTCCGGCGGAGTCGTGAGGGTCCCTCCGGGAAAAATCTGTCCGGTGCCGGTGGCGTTTTCGAGCGAAAACTCCGGCACACCGGCGGCTGGAGAAGCGCAATGGTTGGTTCTCAATGGGAAGGTCGGCGATTTCTGGGAGGGCTCGCTTCGGTTCAAGATCAGCATGGTGCGGATGATTCCCCGGGATGAATTCAGCAAAGAGCCGAATTTTGTGTTGGATTCGCCGAAGACGCTCAAGGAGTTTTCCACATTGGATTCCGATTTATGGAAGGGACCGGAGGATCTTTCCGCCGCCTGCTGGTTTGCCGGAGTCGACGACAAACTTCGAATGAAGATTGTTGTCCGCGATGATCGTCATTCTCAGAAGGAAAAAGGCGCCCTGGTGTGGAAAGGCGACGGGATTCAGGTCATGGTGAAAGTTCCCGGCTCGGTCGGCTGTTGGGAATTCGGGCTTTCCCTTCTGGACTCCGGCAAAAAGGAGCGCTGTCTCTGGCATTGGCCGCAAGGCATGTCGCCGGAGCCGTCCGCGATGGTGCTGGAGGATATTGTGCGGGATGAAAAGAGCAAGACAACCACGTATACGGCGTCTTTGCAGCTGTCCAAACTGAATTTGCGTCGTGCGGATTTGAAATCCGGCATCCGGGTGAATTTAATGGTCAACGACAATGATGGCACGATGCGCAAAACCCTGATGGGATTTTGCACGGAAAAAATTGAGAAAAGTTATCCGGTGATCGCATGTCCATAAAAAAAATAATGGCGGATTTTTCCGCACCCGCTCCCCAGTTTCGCGGCGCGCCCTTCTGGGCATGGAACGGAAAACTTGATCAAAATACCGTCCGGAAACAGGTGCGGGAACTCCAACAACTCGGCTTCGGCGGATTCTTTATCCATTCCCGCGTCGGATTGGCGACCGAATATCTCGGAGACGAGTGGTTTCAATGCGTCCGCGCCGCCGTCGAGGAGGCCGGAAAACTCCACATGTCATGCTGGATTTATGACGACGACCGGTGGCCCTCGGGGACGGCCGGCGGATTGGTCACGCGCAACGATCAACATGTCGGAAAGCATCTGGATTTTTCTTTTGAACACACAGCCGCCCCACAGGAGGGAGAATCCCCCCTCTCGGAATGGTTCGTCCGGTTCGAAGGGGAGATTCCCGTCGCCTACCGGAAAAAGGATGCCGGCGACAGCACTTTGCCGCAGCCCGGCGAGAAGATCATGCATGTCTTTTTGCGCCTTTCTCCGAAATCGGGAGCCTTCAACCAGTCCCGCTATCTGGATGTGCTTGACCCGGAGGCGGTCGGAACTTTTGTGAAGATCACCCACGAGCGATACCAAAAGGAGTTGCCCGAGGGCGCGCTCGGAGGGGTGGTCCCCGGATTTTTCACCGATGAACCCACCTTCTTCCTGCTTCAGGCAAAATACCCGTGGACGGCTCGGCTGCCGGAACAATTTCATCAGCGGTATGGATATGATCTTTGCGCGGTGCTGCCGGAGCTGCTGCTCTGCATGAATGGTGTGGAGCATTCCCGCGTCCGATTGCATTACTATGATCTGCTGGCCGATCTGATGGCCGAAAGCTATGCAGGAACCATCACAAAATGGTGCGAAGAACACCATGTCTTTTCCACTGGACATGTTCTTTTTGAAGAGGACGCGCTCAGTCAGGCCGTGACGGTCGGCTCGGCCATGCGTTTTTACGAAAAGATGTCCGGCCCCGGAATGGACGTTCTGACGGGGCACTGGAATTTATTCGACGCCGCCAAGCAGGTCAGCTCCGTGGCGCGACAGTTTGGCAAGGAGATCCGTCTCTCCGAATGCTGCGGCGCCTCCGGATGGGAATTCCCGCTGACAGGATTCAAGATGGTCGGAGATTGGCAGGCGGCGCTGGGAATTAATTTCCGCTGCATCCACCATGCGTGGTATTCGATGAAGGGGGACGCCAAGCGCGACTATCCGCCTTTCTTATTCACGCAGTTGCCATATCGACAAGCGTATTCGCATTTGGAGGACTATTTT
>JAQUYX010000173.1 GCA_028691615.1 Victivallaceae bacterium | reverse complement strand
TCCCCGCCGTTTCCAATCCCCCAAAAAGCACGACGCGAGTTTTTGCCAAGTGCCGTCGGTGCGACCAGACTGCCAAATAAACTGCGTCAATCTCCTTTCGGATGCTTGCAAATCCACTTGCACGCAATTATATTATTCGCATTGTGACCGGGGCGGCACAAGCTTGGAGCTGCTGCGCCCGACAACTTCCGGTACGATCAAAACTCTATTCTGCACGGATTGATAAACAAAAAATGCTGACTTTTCTGGCCGACTGGCAAAACGCGTTCGGGCCGCTTCGGCTCTTCAACTCTTTGACCTTCTGCGCAGGCGGCGCAGGGTTCACCGCTTTTCTGATCGTGGTGCTCTTCGGCAGGAAAACCGCCGCGGCATTGCGAAAACTTAATTTGCGCGCCGCCGACCGCTACGAAGGTCTCATGCCGCCGGAATACATCGATAAAGTGAAAAATTCCACTCCGTGCATGGGGGGATTGCTCCTGATCGGCGGGATTCTCCTCAGTTCGCTGCTCTGGATTAATCTGACCGATCCCATCGCCCTGGTGCTGATGGGCGCCACACTGGGCTTTGCCGGAATCGGATTCGCCGACGACTACCTCAAGACAATCGGCGGAAACCGCGACGGAATTTCCGCAAAACTGAAATTTCTTCTCCAGCTTCTGGTCGCCGGTTTCGCCGTGGCAATGCTTCATATTCTGCCCGAAACCCGGGAAGTCATGCGCGGAGTGGCCGTCCCCTTTCTCAAAGAAAATGTGAGCAATTCCCCCTACGTGGCCATTGCGCTCTCCCTTCTGGTGATCGTCGGCGCCTCCAACGCGGTGAACCTCACCGACGGCAAAGACGGGTTGGCAACCGGCTGCACGATCTTCTGCGCACTGACCTACGCGGTTTTCGCTTATCTGATGGGACACCGGATTTTCTCGGATTATTTGAGCATTCCCTTCGTTCCGAACGCGGGACAGGCAATGGTCTTCGCCTCGGCGCTCATCGGCGGATGCATCGGCTTTCTCTGGCACAACTGCAAACCGGCGGCAATGTTCATGGGAGACACCGGAAGTCTGGCGCTCGGCGGCGCGGTCGGTTTGCTTTCGACCGTGACCAGACAGGAAATTCTGTTGCTTCTGGTCGGCGGAGTTTTCGTGATGGAAACCGTTTCGGTCATGCTGCAGGTGGCCTCGTTCAAACTCACCGGCAAACGAATCTTTCTCTGCACGCCAATCCATCACCATTTCGAGCGGCTCGGCTGGCAGGAAAATCAGATCGTGGTGCGTTTCTGGATTCTGGGAGGCATTTTTGCGCTGATGGCTCTGGCAACTTTGAAACTGCGTTAAGGATACGACCAAGAGGAGAAAGCACCGGTTATGAGCATTCTCACAATAGAAGGCGGGGCGAAACTCGACGGGGAAATCTCCGTGTCCGGCAACAAAAACGCCGTGCTGCCGATGCTGGCCGCCGCTTTTCTCACAGACGAACCGATCCAGTTGCACAATGTGCCGGATATTCTCGACGTGCGCACCATGCTGGAAATCGCTTCGGCGTTGGGTGCGCAATATGATTTCAGCAACGATTCACTCACCATCTGCACCGCGGGTCTTCACACCGCCTGCGTTTCGTCCGAACTCTGCGCCAAAAACCGCACCTCCGTGTTGTTCGCGGCTCCGCTCCTCCACCGGATGCAGAAGGCGGAATTGTCCCTCCCCGGCGGAGACGGAATCGGCCGCCGCAGACTGGACGGTCATATTTACGGACTGAAAAGTCTCGGCGCGCATTTTCTCAAGGACAAAACCTTTGCCTTTGAAACCGCCGGACGCCTCCGCGGACGGGAACTTTTCCTCGACGAGGCCTCGGTCACGGCCACCGAACACATTCTTCTGGCCGCAGTGTTGGCCGAGGGCACAACCGTGCTTTACAATGCCGCATGCGAACCGCATGTGGCGGATCTGGCCGAACTGCTGAACCGCATGGGCGCCAAAATTTCCGGGCACGGCAGCAATACCATCACCATTGTCGGCGTCGACTCGCTTCACCGCGCCACGCACACCGTCGCCAGCGACCACATTGAAGCAGGCAGCTTCATCGCGCTGGCCGCAGCCACAGGAGCGCGTTTGACCATACGCGGCACTTCGCCGCGCTATTACTGGATGACGCGCCGGGTCTTCGAACGGCTCGGGGTGCGCATGACTTTGCATCCCGACCGGATCTTCGTGCCCGGCGGACAGGCGATGAGAATCGACAACGACTTCGGCGGCTACATTCCGACCATCTCCGACGGCACCTGGCCGCAATATCCGTCGGACATGATGAGCTGCACAATCGTAGCCGCGACTCAGGCGCGCGGAACCGCGCTTTTCTTTGAAAAAATGTTCGAGAGCCGACTGTATTTTGTAGACCGGCTGATCGCCATGGGCGCCAACGCCATTGTGTGCGATCCGCATCGGGTGGTCGTAACCGGGCGCACGAAACTTCACGGCATGTCGCTGAGCAGCCCCGATATCCGCGCGGGCATGGCGATGGTGATCGCGGCGCTCTGCGCCAACGGAACCAGCAAGATCAGCAACAGTCAGGTCATCCGCAGAGGCTACTCCGATCTGGTCGGCAAACTCACACGCATCGGGGCGAAAATCCGCGAAGAAGATTAATCGGGGCGTTCTGACGGCGCAGCCAAAACTCGCGCCTCCGCAAGGAATCAATCGGCCGACTCTTCGAAGCACCGGTCCAAAACCAGATTCAATTTTTGCAGAGTCAACGGTTTCAACAGAATATCGTTGAACAGCGAAATGTCGAAATTCTTTCCGCTGTCATTGTCCGCAGTGACCGCGACAATCGGAATTCGTGCGCCTTCAGGCAACGCACGAATCTCGGTGGCCAGCTGCGCGCCGTTCATCTCCGGCATCCAGATATCCGTCAGGATCAGCGCAGGGCGCTGCTCCTTCACGCGCTGGAGCGCTTGGATCGGCGAACTCTCGGAAACCGGAGAATAGCCAAGTTTTCGCAGCATCGCACCTAAAACCTTGAGATTAAGCGGGACATCATCGACGATGAGAATCGGGAAATTTTTCCGCTCCGACCGCTTCCGTTCCGGCGAAACATCCGCTTCCTTCGTTGTCTGACATACGGCGACGTCCGGAATGACAATCGTAAAACAGGTTCCTTTCCCCACTTGACTCTCCACCGTGACCATGCCGTCCATCGCCTCGGTGAGCCGCTTGACAATCGGCAAGCCAAGTCCGGTCCCGGCGGAAGAGCCGCGATTCGTACAATTGCCGCTGTCTTGCACAAACGGATCAAAAATGTTGGGAAGGATCGCAGAGGAGATTCCACAGCCGTCATCCTGCACTTGAATGGTCAGCGTTCCGCCGAAATACTGAGCCTGTACGCGGATTTGCCCGTTCCGGGTGAATTTCACAGCGTTGCCAAGCAAATTCAGCAGAATCTGCCGGATGTGCGGACCGTCCAGCAACAAAGTCGGCAACCCTTCGGCGGCAATGGTCAATTCGGTATTTGCCTCAATCAGCTTGTGCTGGAAAATCGCCTTCATCTCCTGCAAGAGGAGATTCAAGTTCAGCGGGTGGTTGGTGATGATCGTCTGCCCCGCCTCCGCTTTGGAAAGATCGAGAATGTTATTAATCAGATGCAACAGGGCATTGCCTGCATAATTGATGGAATGCAAATACTCCTCGCGCTCCTCCGCCGGCGTCGCCGCATCCTGAAGCAGTTCGGAAAAACCGATGATCGAATTCAACGGAGTCCGGATCTCGTGACTCATGGTGGCGAGGAACAAACTCTTGGCGCGCGTCGCCTCCTTCGCTTTGGTCAGCGCCTCCTGCAACAGCAGGCGGCTCTGGGCCACCTCCGAAAGATCAATATACGCCACAATGATTTTAGCGATGCTCCCGTTTTCAAATACCGGCATGGTTTTGACCAGATAATTGCATTTGCGCAGCTGCTTCTCAAAACTTTGAGCCGTCCCCTCCGCCAAGGTTCGCGTCACCGGACAGGTTTCTAACGAACAATCGTTCTGACAGATCCGGCTGCGGCAATGCAGCCCCGTCAACGGCATTTGGATATCCACCATCGTATCAAAGGCCTGATTGTAATGCAGAATTGTGGAATCCGGCTTCATCAGCACAATCGGCAGCGGCAGAATGTCGAGCATCAGTTGCCGTTCCTCGTCCATGCGCTGCACCGCCACATGGATCTCTTCGCGCGTCACCAGCAAATCCAGCATCCGCATGGCCGCAGTCAACAGCCGGACGCCGCTCTCGCCCAGCGCAACATCCGCTTCGTGAATCTCCGTGCCGACATACCCCCAAAGCGAACCGTTTCTCATAATGGGCGAACAGTACCATTCGCTGCATTTTTGTGCGAAGAAATAGTCGCGGATCTCTTCGTGCCAGTCCTTTTGCATCTTCCCGTCAAGAAAATCCTTCCGGGTACAATGCAGTACTTCGCCTCGCTTCAAGCATGCAAAGGTACGCGGCTTTTCATCCTCGTAAATCAGGGAATAAGGCACCGGCACCACCGCGGCGTCACGATCCCAGTGCGCGATCGATTCAAACCGCGCTCTGCCGTCGGAATGATAGTCAGATATATTGACCAACGCAGAATGCAGATACGTTCCCAGCATCTCTGCGATCTGCAGGAACGAATCCTTGAAATTCTGCACCAGAAAAAGATCGGAATAGCATTGCTTAATCAATTCATCCTGCTGCAAAAACTCCTGTAGGGACTGATTGTATTGCTGCAGTTCAATATACAGCCCGACAAAACGGGAAAGGGATTCCAGAGTCAGTTTGGTGTGTTCGTTGAACTGGCGTTGTCTGCGCACATAGTCAATACCGAGAAAGCCCCACAACCGCCCGCCGCACCAGATTCCGCAGACCTGCAAAGACGCAATAGACTGGGCAATGAGGATGTCAAGCACATCATTCATCTCCTCGGTGGGGTGCTTGAGGTCGGCGCAATCCACGAGGCGGTGCTGCAAAAACTCCCCGGTCCAGCGACGGAGGAGCTCCTGCGGGACCGCTTTCAAGTTGTCGATTTGCGGGGAAATGCCGTCGGCGGTCCATTCGAAAACATTGCTGACGACCGATCGCTCGTCGATGTACTGGAAGATATAACAGCGATCCGCATTCAAATATTCGCCCAGCTGCGCCAGCACAAGTTCCAACGCGTTCGACTCCTGCGCGTGCTCCATGACAATCCCGATGCATTGATTGAGCATTTTTTCGTTGGAATAATACTCCTTGAGCGCCTCTTCCTTGAGATGCAACTCGGTAACATCCTGCGCCAACCCGATCAGCAGCGTGTGCCCGGTTTCCTCCTGCTTCACCAAAGTCTTGACAGTACGGATGATGCACTCCTCCTGACCGGGGAATTTGACATGTTCCACTTGTTCGAGCATCTTGCCGTCGCGCAGAATCTGGCGGTCTTCCTGATAGAATTTTTCGGCCAGCTCTCTGGGGAAAAGATCAAAATCGTTTTTGCCAAGCGGCGAGCCCAAGTTGGTTTGGAAATAACGCCGATAGTTGTCGTTGCAAAGCAGCAACCGGTGTTGGTCGTCGAGATTCTTCACAAAAAGCAGACAGGGCATGCGATCAACGACCGTCTGCAAGAGTGTCGCTTGATCCCGGTATTTGAGCTCCTTGCGCCGCTCGGAGGAGACGTCAAAAAGCATTCCCAGACATTCCAAAGCGCCCAAATGGTCTCCGAGCGTGGAAAAATTCCGGGTTTGAAGGCGCATGTTGTAATATTTTCGTTCCCCGGAGCAATCGGAACGGAACACCGTATCGATTTTTTTGATCCGGCCGGAC
>JAQUYX010000024.1 GCA_028691615.1 Victivallaceae bacterium | reverse complement strand
ATTGGACTTTGTTTTGTTTGGCAAACTCGTCCGTCTTGTATATGCCTTATATGCGATTTCTGTTTGTCAGGTCGGGATTTTGCCGATGGGCTTCTTTCAGATTCCACCTCGCGATGGACACCCTTGCGATTGGCTGACAGTTCCTGCTACCAAGTCTGTAACGGACTTTCACCGTCGAGTTATTGCCCCTGCCGGGCATACCAAAAAAAAAGCCTTTCGGATTACTCCGAAAGGCTCTTTGGGTTTCCCGGCGGGAAGCTTATTTACCGGATACCACACCGTGAACCGAGAAGGTCCGGGTGGGGGCAAATTCGCCGAGCTTATGCCCGACCATGTTTTCCGTGACGAACACGGGAACAAAGCTCTTGCCGTTGTGAACGTTGAAGGTCTGTCCAACGAAGTCGGGAATGATCATGGAGCGACGGCTCCAGGTCTGGATCGGCTTCTTGGCTTTGCCAGCGGCGGCAACCTTGTCGATCAAGTATTGATCGACGAAAGGACCCTTTTTGATTGATCTTGCCATTACTTCTTCCTCCGCTCAACAATGAATTTACTGGAAGTCTTCTTCGGATGCCGGGTCTTCTTGCCCTTGGCAAGCAAGCCCCACGGCGAGACGGGATGACCGCCGCCGGAAGTACGTCCTTCACCGCCACCCATCGGATGGTCGACCGGGTTCATCGCCACGCCGCGGACATGCGGACGGAAGCCCATATAGCGCTTCTTACCGGCTTTGCCCATCTTAACGTTCATGTAATCAAGATTGCCGACCTGACCGATGGTCGCACGGCAATCGAGATTGAAGAGACGCACTTCCCCGGAGGGAAGCTTCACCTGAGCATAAACTTCCTCTTTGCCGCGCAGTACAGCGCCCTGACCGGCAGAACGGACAACCTTGCCGCCGCATCCAGGATGCAGCTCAATGTTGTGAATCATCACACCGACGGGGATATTGCGCAGCGGCAGAGCGTTGCCCGGTTTGATCTCCACTTTGGTTCCACTGGTGACCGTATCGCCCACCTTGAGCCCGAGAGGAGCCAAAATGTAACGCTTCTCACCATCTGCATAGTTCAGCAGAGCGATATTCGCGGAGCGGTTGGGGTCGTATTCAATCGAAGCGACCTTGGCCGGCACGTCATCTTTGCTGCGCAGGAAATCGATCATACGGTACAGACGTTTGTTTGTGCCGCCGCGGAACCGCGTAGTGATCCGGCCGTAATTATTGCGGCCGCCGCTGGATTTCTTGCCCTTGACCAGACTCTTCTCCGGCGTGGACTTGGTCAGCTCGACAGAATAGTCGATGCTGGTCATGTTCCGCCGCGAAGCAGTCGTCGGATTATAGGATTTAATAGCCATATTCTCTATTCCTCAGAGCTAGAAAATTTCAATGCTGCCCTCGGAGAGGGTCACGATCGCCTTTTTCCAATCCGGACGGCGTCCCTCTTTCGGGGAACGGCCGACCCGCTTGGTCTTGCCGAGGCAGTTCATCACATTGACCGACGCCACCTTGACCTTGAAAAGCTCTTCGATGGCATGGGCAATCTCGATCTTGCCGGCGTCACACTTGACCTTGAAGACATACTTGCCTTTCGCGGCCAGTGCGTTGACCTTCTCGGTCACGACCGGAGCGATCACGATATCGAACGAATTCATCTTCGTACCTCCTTAAGCCAGACGGCCGATAAAAGCATCCAGCGCATCTTTGGTGAAGACCAGCTTGCCGAAGCGCAGAAGCTCGTAAACGTTGACGCCGGAAGCCTTGCGCAGCACGAGATTCGCGATATTGCCCGTCGCGCAGAGGACGCTCTCCTCCACCTCGGGCATCGCCAGCAGCACCGTGCCGTCGTTGACCTTGAGATTGTTGAGCACGGCAACCGCGCTCTTGGTCTTGTGGTCAGCGATCGCAAACTGATCGACGATCACCAGATCGCCTTCAACAATCCGCTCGGAAAGCGCGCGCTTCAGTGCCAGCACAACCACCTTCTTGTTGATCTTCTTCGCGAAAGAACGCGGACGAGGACCGAAAGTAGTACCGCCGCCGACCCAGACGGGACTGCGGTTACTGCCGGCACGAGCACGACCCATGCCCTTCTGACGGAACGGCTTGGCGCCGCCGCCACGAACTTCGCCGCGGGTTTTCGTCGAGGCCGTACCGGCCCGCTCGCCCGCCAGAAAAGCGACCACCGCATCATGCACGGCCTGTTCGCCCTTCTCCAACTCGATCACAGTATCGGGGAAAGAATAATCTCCGACCTTCTGACCGTTGCAATCCAGAATATCTAAAATTTTAGCCATATTGCTCACCACCGATTACTTGCCGGAGTTCTTTTTGATCGCCGGACGGATCAACAGCATACCGCCGTTGGCTCCCGGTACAGCGCCCTGAACCAGCAGAACGTTCTCTTCGGCCATCACGCGAACCAGCTTGAGATTCTGAACTGTACGGCGAACATTGCCCATATGTCCAGGCATGCGCTTGCCCTTGATCACGTTGCCCGGCCACTCACGGCAGCCGATCGATCCCGGACGACGCTCCCACGCACCGCCGTGGCTGGCACGACCGCCCTGGAATCCGTGACGCTTAACTGCACCCTGAAATCCGCGGCCCTTGGTCGTACCGGTGATGTCAAGATACTCGTTGGCGGCAAAAACATCCGCCTTCACCACCGTGCCGAGCGCAATTTCCTCGTCGGCTGCAGTGCGAAACTCACGAATCACCGACGGAAGCGTTTCAAGCCCGGCCTTCTCGAAGACTGCGGACTGCGCCTTGTTGACGTTTTTGGCGCGGCGCGCGCCGAACCCGAGCTGCACGGCCGAATAGCCGTTGCGCTCCGCGGTCATGACTGCGGTCACAACGCAAGGACCGGCCTCGATTACCGTCACCGGCACGATCCGTCCCTTCTCGTCGTAGACTTGCGTCATACCGACTTTCTTACCGATTAAACCTTTCATGGATTTCTCCTTTCTCCGATACTTGCCTCCAATCGGCCGGAAGCAGCGGTATCACCAGGAACACAATCCGCCCGGAATGGGGCTTCGCCGGGGCAACTCCCCCCGCATCGGCCGTTCCGGACGGGAACGAAACAATCGCAAAAAAACGAACTACACCCCGATCTTGATCGCAATATCCACACCGGCGGGCAGATTAAGCTTCTTAAGCTCGTCCACCGTCTTTGCGGTCGGATTGATGATGTCCATCAGACGCTTGTGCGTCCGAATCTCGAACTGCTCCATCGACTTCTTGTCGACATGGGGCGACCGGTTCACCGTGAAGCGCTCGCAACGCGTCGGAAGCGGAATCGGCCCGACAATCATCGATCCGGTACGCTTGGCGGTTTCGAGAATTTCGTTAACGGACTGATCCAGAATCCGCGATTCATACGCTTGCAGGCGGATGCGGATCCGCTGAGTTTTCCCGCTGGCCATGTTACTTCTTCTCCAATATTTTTTCTTGAACTTGCTTGGGAACTTTCTCGAAGTGCGACGGTTCCATCGAGTACGACGCGCGGCCTCTGGACAGCGAACGAATCGCCGTCGCATAGCCGAACAATTCGGACAACGGAACATGCGCCAACACCTTGGTGAACGCAGTCTGCCCGGCACCGGAGATCTCAATGATGCTGCCGCGACGGCTGGTGATGTCGCCGATCAGATCGCCCATGTTCTCGTCGGGCGTAACCAGCTCCACCTTCATAATCGGTTCCAGAAGAACCAGACCGGCTTTCTTCGCCGCATCCTTGAGCGCCATCGAACCGGCGATCTTGAACGCCATTTCCGAGGAGTCGACCGGGTGATACGAACCGTCGATGATCTCGACCTTGAAATCGATCAGAGGATACCCGGCGAGCACACCGCCCTGAGCGGCTTCCCGCAAACCGGCCTCGGTCGGTTTGATGTATTCCTTCGGAATGTTGCCGCCGACCACCTTGTTTTCGATGATCACGCCGCTTCCGGGTTCTCCGGGGATCAGGTTGATCATCACGTGACCGTACTGACCGCGACCGCCCGACTGACGGACGAACTTCATATTGGATTCCGCGGGGCCCAGCAATGCTTCACGATAAGCAACCTGCGGGGCGCCGGTGTTGGCCTCCACCTTGAATTCCCGAACCAGACGGTCCAGAATGATCTCAAGGTGCAGTTCGCCCATTCCGGAGATGATCGTCTGACCTGTCTCTTCGTCACTGCGGACGGTGAAGGTCGGGTCTTCGTCGGAGAGTGCGCCCAGCCCCTTGTAGAGCTTGTCGCGTTCCGCCGAACTCTTCGGCTCGACCGCAATCGAGATGACCGGGTCGGGGAAGTGCATCGATTCCAACGCGATCGGATCGTCTTCCAGACAAATCGTATCGCCGGTGGTCACATTCTTAAGGCCGACGGCCGCGGCGATATCGCCAGAGAACACCTCGGTCAGTTCCACGCGCTGACTGGCGTGCATCTGCAAGAGCCGTCCCAGACGTTCCCGTTTGGTCGTCCGCGGAATGTAAACGTTCATTCCCTGCGACGCAACGCCGGAATATACGCGGAAGTAGTAGAGCTTGCCCACATAGGGATCGCTCATGATCTTGAAGACCAGCGCGGCGAACGGCTGAAGATCGCCGACGTGCCGGGTGATCGGCGCGCCGCTGATCGGATCGGTTCCCTCAATGTCCCAAATATCAACCGGGCTGGGCAGATACTTGACCACCATATCCAGCAACGCCTGAACGCCCTTTTTCTTAAAAGCGGAGCAGCAAGCGACCGGAACAATCTTTTCCGCAATCGTCGAACGGCGCATGGCCTTTTCGATGATATCCAGCGACGGGACTTCGTCATTGAGGAAGATCTCCATGACTTCTTCGTCCACTTCCGCCAGGCTCTCCACCAGATGCTTGAAAGCCTCTTCGCGCTTGTCCTTGAGCTCTGCGGGGACTTCCTTTTCGGCGATGATCTCACCGTTGTCACCCTCAAAGTAGTAGGCCTTGTTCTCCAAGACCTGCACCACGCCGGCGAAGTCGGCTTCTTTGCCGATCGGCAGCAACACCGGAACTGGAAGTGCGCCGAGCTTAAATTTAATGTCGTGCACGACGCCGTCAAAATCTGCACCGGTACGGTCCATCTTGTTGACGCAGGCGATCACAGGTACATGATACTTCTTCGCCTGCCGCCACACGGTTTCGCTCTGGGGCTGAACTTTGCCGACCGAGCAAAAAACCGCCACCGCGCCGTCCAGTACGCGCAGCGAACGTTCCACTTCAGCTGTGAAATCCACGTGTCCAGGGGTGTCGATCAGATTGATGCGGTGCTTTTTCCAGAAAGCAGTGGTCGCCGCGCTGGTGATGGTGATGCCGCGCTCGCGCTCCTGCTCCATCCAGTCCATCGTGGCGGTACCGTCATGCACTTCGCCAATCTTGTAGCTCACGCCGCAATAAAACAGAATACGCTCGGAAAGAGTGGTCTTCCCTGCGTCGATGTGAGCCATAATCCCAATGTTACGAACTTCCGCAATCGGACACTTGCGATCGGGAGACTCATGAAATACTTTATCGTTCTCTGCCATGATCGATTACCAGCGGTAGTGCGCAAAAGCTTTATTCGCCTGCGCCATTTTGAAGGTGTCTTCCTTCTTCTTGACAGAAGAACCGGTATGGTCGAAGGCGTCCAGCAATTCCTGAGCCAGCGACTCCACCATCGACTTACCCTTGCGTCCGCGAGAGTACGTGATGATCCAGCGCATCGCCAAAGCAACCTGACGCTCGGCATCGACCTCGATCGGAACCTGATAGGTCGCACCACCGACGCGGCGGGATTTCACTTCCAGCTTCGGCTTGACGTTCTCCAGCGCCTGCAGAAACACCTCAAGCGGCTGCATTTCAGATTTGCGTGCTCCGAGAATGTCGAACGCGCCGTAAACAATCTGCTGAGCCGTGGATTTCTTCCCCCGCTCCATGACTGTATTAATCAGTCGCGCGACCAACTCGCTGTTGAATTTGACGTCGGGAATCAACTCCCGCTTGACTGCTCTGCGTCTTCTCATTGAAACAGTGTCCTTACTTTTTGTTTGGATTACCGTGAATTTCAAACAACCTTTCGGAGGGATCCCCTCCGAACTTCACCTCCCGCCAAGGAGAAGCGAATGATTATTTCTTCTTGCCCTTGCCAGCTTCTTCCTGACCCGGCTTCGGACGCTTCATACCATACTTCGAACGTCCCTGACGACGCTTGTCCACCCCGAGGCTGTCCAGCGCGCCACGGACAATGTGATAACGCACACCGGGAAGGTCACGCACACGACCGCCCTTGACCAGCACCACAGAGTGCTCCTGAAGGTTGTGTCCTTCGCCACCGATATAGGCCGTGACTTCCTGACCGTTGGTCAACCGCACTCTGGCGATCTTGCGCAACGCCGAGTTCGGCTTCTTCGGGGTACGGGTCGTCACCTGCAGACAGACACCGCGCCGCTGCGGGCAGGCAGACAACGCCTTTGATTTACTCTTCTTGTCTTTGGTCTCGCGTCCAAAACGCACCAGCTGATTGATTGTCGGCATAACTTTTTACCTTGTCTTATGCTTGATTTGTTCGCCTGTTATCTGATCTTATCGCTACCTAAGGGAATCAAAAAATATTCATCTCCCGCAATCCGGGCACAAAAAACCAGGACGTCGGAGCTATTAAAATACCACCGAAAACAATTTTTTCAAACTGTTTCCGGTAATTTTTTATAAAAATCTATTTTATCGGCTGACAGCCGGCACGGAAAAAATCCGCCGCCCCCTTTTGGAGAACCGCAATCAGGAGGGAAATCCCGGTTTGCAACTTCGCCTCTCTAAAAAAAGAGCCGTCACAAACCGGATTTTCAGACCGGATTCAAAACTTCACTCGGCAAACCCATCTTGTCAATCCCGTCCGGAAGGAGGAAGTGTTTCGCTCCCTCGTTCCGTACGTTCCATCGATGCATTCGCCTTGCGTCTCCCCAACGTCGGGCGTTCCGATTTTATGCCTTGTCGTCCTCGCCAAACTGCATGGATTCCTCGTCCACTTCCGGCAAATATTCCTCCGACGGAAGATCCAAGGAAGCGTCATCCTCCTCTTCGTCTCCGCCAAAGTCAATTCCAGAAAGATCCTCTTCCGGCGCAGCTTCATCGGTTTCGCCAAGCCAGCCCGGGGGAATCTCCCGCGGCGCAAACTCGTCGACCGGCATTTCCACCTCAACCGGCTCGCCCAAATACTTCAGGCGCAGCGATTGAATCCGCTCCGTGCCAGTGCCGGCGGGAATCAGATGTCCGGTAATGACGTTCTCCTTGAATCCGAGCAGCCGATCGGTCTTGCCCAGCGTCGCGGCCTCAGTCAGAATCCGGGTCGTATCCTGGAACGACGCCGCAGAAATGAAACTCTCGGTTTCCAACGCAGCCTTCGTGATACCCAGAAGAATCGGCTCTGCCATCGCAGCCTTGCCGCCGCGTTCGCGGATCTCACGGTTGATCTTGTCAAATTCCGTCTTATCCAGCTGTTCGCCCGGCAGATAATCGCTGTCGCCCGAATCGGTGAACCGAACCTTCTGCATCATCTGACGAATGATAATTTCCACGTGCTTGTCGTTGATTTCCACTCCTTGCGCACGGTAAACGCGCTGAATCTCATCAACCAGATGCCGCTGCAGCTCATGCGCACCGCAGACTTCCAAAAACGCCTGCGGAACCACCGAACCTTCGGTCAGCTTCTGTCCCTTGCGAACATGGTCGCCCTTGCTCACAGTCAAGTGCTTGTTCGCCGGAATATTGTTGTGCTCCTCGACCATCCCGGATTCGGGATCGCGAATCAGCAGCTGACGTTTGCCCTTGTTGATCTTGTCCTCTTCAACGATACCGTCGATTCGGGCAATTTCCGCCGTGTCCTTGGGCATGCGCGCCTCGAACAACTCGGCAATTCGCGGAAGACCGCCGGTAATATCGCGGTTCTTCGACGCCGACCGCGGAACACGGGCGACAATCTTTCCGGGAACCGCTTTGGCCCCCGGCCGGGTCATCAGGAAGGCGCCGGCAGGCAGCGTGTAGCTGTTGAGTACTTCCCCCTTGTCGTCGTAAACAACGATCTGAGGATAGAGGTCGTCGCGGTGCTCCATGACCGTGATTTCCTCGGTGCTGCCGCGCTTCTGACGATTCAGCGTCACGCCTTCGATCAAGTCGCGCAGTCCGATCGTACCGGACTCCTTGATGATGATCGGAACCTGGTGCGGATCCCAATGCGCCAGACGGTCATTGACCTCCACGGTCTTGCCGTCCTCAATCTCGAGAACCGCGCCGGCCTCCAGCTCGTGCCGCTCCAATTCCGCTTCCTTCAAGGCATCGGACTTGTAGTCGTAATTCTTATTATAGATCGTACCGATGGCTTCGGCTTCGAGTTTCGCCCGCTGACGGGCCTGCTTCTCGTATTCCTTGGCCAGCTTCTCGTCGTAAACGACCAGATAGCCGCTCTTGTTGGTGACCACATGTCCGCCGTCACTGTTTTTGACCGTGCGGATATCAACAAGTTTGACCACACCGGCGCTGTGGGTACGAACTTCCGACTGACGCATACCGGCCGAAGCCGTACCGCCGATGTGGAAGGTACGCATCGTCAACTGCGTGCCGGGTTCGCCGATGGACTGCGCGGCAATGATGCCGAGTGCATCCCCGGGCTGAGCCAAGCGATCGCTCGCGAGGTTCCGTCCGTAACATTTTACGCAGACGCCGTTGGGCGTTTCGCAGGTGAGCGTCGAGCGGATCAGCACTTTGCCGATGCCGCGCGAATCCATCACATCGCACACCGCAGGAGTAAATTCCTCCCCGGCCTTGATGATCAGACGCCCGTCGTTATAAGCGGGATCGCGAATGTCCTGCGCACTGAACCGACCGAGAATCCGGTCGCGCAGCGGCAGCATCGTTTCGTCGCCTTCCACAATGGCACTGACCCAGCCGCCGTTGCGCGTACCGCAGTCTTCCTCGCGGCAGATGATGTCCTGCGCCACATCGACCAGACGCCGGGTCATATATCCCGAGTCCGCGGTCTTCAACGCCGTATCCGCCAAACCTTTGCGGGCGCCGTGCGTACTGATGAAGTACTCCAACACCGACAGTCCCTCACGGAACGAGGAGATGATCGGACGCTCAATAATATCGCCGGAAGGCTTGGCCATCAAACCGCGCATACCGGCCAGCTGGGAAATCTGTTCCTTGCTGCCTCGGGCGCCGGAATCCATCATCGCATAGACAGGATTGATGTCGCTGGTCTTGGAAACAGTTTCCAGATTCTTATACAGTTCATCGGCGACCTGAGCACGGGTCTGCGACCAGATGTCGATGACCTTATTCTTGCGTTCGCCTTCGGTAATCAATCCGTCGTTGTACTGACTCATGACCTTGTCGATCTGAGCACGAGCGGAATCGATCATGTTGTTCTTGCACGACGGCACATGCAAGTCGGTAATGGAAATGGAGAGTCCCGCCAAGGTTGCCGAACGGTATCCGAGCGCCTTGAGATCGTCAAGAAGCTGGATGGTCCGCTTGTGTCCGGCGATCTTGTAGCAGGCGCTGATCAGCTTGCCCAATTCCTTCTTGCGCGCCACCTGATTGAAAAATCCGAGTTTGTCCACCCAGATCGCATTGAAGATACAGCGTCCGGGCGTCGTGGTGATGTATTTCTCTTCGGAATTGCCATACCATGTCTCGGCGCCTTTGTCCGGATTCGGGATGCGTACCGCATCATGAATCTTGATATGCTTGGTATTATAAGCATAAAGCACTTCGTCAATGCCAGTGTAAAGCTTCGCCCGCTGCAGATTGCGCGGATCGCAGGTCAGATAGTATACGCCCAGAGTGATATCCTGCGTCGGCGTGGTGATCGGTTTCCCGTTCGAAGGCGAGAAGATGTTGTTCGGCGCAAGCATCAACAGCTTGGTCTCCATCTGCGCTTCGTTGGAAAGCGGCACGTGCACAGCCATCTGGTCGCCGTCGAAGTCGGCGTTGTACGCCGTACAAACCAACGGATGCAGACGGATTGCCGAGCCTTCGATCAGCACCGGGTCGAACGCCTGAATACTCAAACGGTGCAGCGTCGGCGCGCGGTTGAGCATCACCGGATGGCCCTTGGTCACCTCTTCGAGGATGTCCCACACCACCGGATCGGCACGCTCGATCATCTTCTTGGCTCCGCGCACGGTATGCGCATAGCCGCGTCCCTTGAGGTGACGGATGATGAACGGCTCGAAAAGAATCAGCGCCATCTTCTTGGGAATACCGCACTGATGAATCTTCAGTTCCGGACCGACGACAATGACCGAACGACCGGAATAATCCACACGTTTTCCGAGCAGGTTCTGACGGAACCGCCCCTGCTTGCCCTTGAGCATATCGCTGATGGATTTGAGCGCACGGCTTCCCGCCCCGGTTACGGAGCGGCCGTGACGACCGTTGTCCATCAGAGCGTCAACGGCTTCCTGCAGCATGCGCTTTTCGTTGCGAATGATCACTTCCGGAGTCCGCAGCTGCAACAGATTCTTCAAACGGTTGTTGCGGTTGATGACACGCCGGTAAAGGTCATTGAGGTCGCTGGTCGCAAATCTTCCGCCATCCAACGGCACCAACGGACGCAGATCCGGCGGCAGCACCGGCAGCACCGTAAGCACCATCCACTCGGGGCGGCTGTTGGAATTGATGAATCCCTCCACCAGACGCAGACGCTTGGCCAGCTTCTTGCGGTTCGCCTTGTTGTTGGTCGCAGACAACTGCTGCTCGACCTCGGCTTTGAGTTCGACCAGATTGATTTTTTCCAGCAGCGCCTTGATTGCCGGCGCGCCCATATCGGCGACGAAACTGTCGCCGTAAGCCTTGCGGGCTTCCATGTATTCGAGATCGTCCATGAGCTGGCCGACCTGCAACGGGGTATCGCCACCGTCGATCACGACGTACTTCTCGTAATAGATCACCATTTCGAGATTCTTGGCGATCATATTGAGCATCAGACCGATCCGGCTGGGCATACACTTAAAGAACCAGATATGCGTCACCGGCACTGCCAGCTCAATGTGTCCCATGCGCTCCCGGCGCACTTTGGCAAACGTCACTTCGACTCCGCAACGATCGCAGATGACCCCTTTGTGCTTGACGCGTTTGTATTTTCCGCAGTTGCACTCCCAGTCGCGCGTCGGTCCGAAAATCCGTTCGCAGAACAGACCGCCTTTTTCCGGCTTGAACGACCGATAGTTGATCGTCTCCGGATTGCGCACCTCGCCGTGCGACCAACTCCGGATCACATCCGGAGAGGCCACGTTAATGGAGATGGCGCCGAATTCTGTGGCATTGCTCTTACCGAGCAGTTCACAGTAAGCGAAAGTATTGTCAATCAAGGTTGAACCCTCCAATTAATTGTCCGAACTCTTTTTGATCGTGCGGATATCGAGTCCGAGACTCTGCATCTCCTTGAGCAACACGTTGAAGGATTCCGGACGACCGGCCTCCAACACGTTCTGCCCTTTCACGATCGACTGGTAAATCCGGGCGCGTCCGGCGACATCATCACTCTTGACCGTCAGCATTTCCTGAAGGTTGTAAGCGGCGCCGTAGGCTTCCAACGCCCAGACTTCCATTTCGCCGAACCGCTGACCGCCGTGCTGCGCCTTACCGCCGAGCGGCTGCTGCGTCACCAGCGAATACGGACCAACTGCGCGGGCATGAATCTTGTTCGCCACCAAGTGGTCGAGCTTGAGCATATAGATCTGTCCGACCATCACACGGGAATCGAAGGGATTGCCGGTTCTGCCGTCATAAAGCACGGTCTTGCCGTCATAAACCCACTGATCACCCATGGGCTTGAAGCCCCAATGATAATCTTTGCCGTTGGCCTTGGTATAGGCGTCATTGCCCTTCTTCATCAGCTCGACGATCTCCGTTTCACTGATTCCGTCGAAAACCGGAGTGGCAACCTTGATCCCCAGCATCTTCGCCGCCCAGCCCAGATGCGTTTCCAACACCTGTCCGATATTCATACGGCTCGGCACGCCCAGCGGGTTCAAAATGATGTCCACCGGACGACCGTCCATCATAAAGGGCATGTCCTGCTCCGCGACGATTCGCGAAACAATACCCTTGTTTCCGTGACGGCCGGCCATCTTATCACCAACCTGCAACTTATGCTTGCAAGCCACATACACCTTGACCCGCTTAATGTCGCCGGACTCCGGATTTTCACCGGATTCCAAGCTCTGCATGTAGCGTTCATGGTTCTTGTCGTTCTCTTCGAACCGCGACAGGAAACCGGAGATGATCTCGTCAATCGACTCCTTCATCCGGCAGGGTTCCATATTGTAACAATTATAATGGCTGGCCAGCTTCTGAATCGAGTTGCGCGTTACTTTCCGATTGGAACTGATGAGAACCGTCTGCTCCTTGACCGCGGAGGTATCATAGATCGGGGAAGGAAGTTTCTGCCCCAACATCACCTCCGACAGCCGGTCGGTCAGATCTTCGACCAGATCGGACTGAATCTGCCGGTAATCGTCTTTCAACTGTTTGGCCTGACGACGGGCTTCCGCCTTGGTCATATTCGGCTTGCCCGGCTCGACCGGACGATCGACACGCACGTCCATAACCACGCCGCCCTTGCCGCCGGAAACCACCAGACTCGAATCCTTGACATCCGCAGCCTTCTCCCCGAAGATTGCCCGGAGCAAACGCTCTTCCGGAGCCAGCTCGGTCTCGCTCTTCGGCGTGATCTTGCCGACCAGAATGTCGCCCGGATTGACCTCGGCGCCGACATAAATAATACCGTGACTGTCGAGATTGCGCAACGCCTCTTCGCCGACGTTCGGAATGTCGCGGGTGATCTCTTCGTTGCCCAGCTTGGTTTCCCGGCTGGTCGTCTCGAACTCGTCGACGTGAATACTGGTGTACACATCGTTGTGCACAAGCTTCTCGCTGACGATGATTGCGTCTTCGAAGTTGTATCCGCACCATGACATGAATGCAACCATCACGTTGCGGCCCAACGCCAGCTCACCGCCCTGCGTCGAAGCGCCGTCCGCCAGACAGGTTCCCTTGTCGACCTTCTGACCGCTGCGCACGATCGGACGCTGATTGATGCTCGTTCCAGAGTTGGTTCTGAGGAATTTATTCAGACGGTAAACCTGCACTTTTTCCGGATCGGCAGTCTTGTCGGCGGGAAGTCCGTCGGAAGTAACCACAACCCGGTCGGACTGAACCTCCGCGACGATGCCGGGCGCCTTGGCCGAAGCAACCGCGCGGGAGTCCTGCGCAATGCGTTTCTCCAGTCCGGTTCCCACAATCGGGGAGTCGGGCATCAGCACCGGCACTGCCTGACGCTGCATGTTCGCGCCCATCAAAGCACGGTTCGCGTCGTCGTGTTCCAAGAACGGAATGATGCCGGCGGCCGCGCTGATCAGCTGCTTCGGAGAGACGTCCATGTACTGAACCTCTTCGCGCGGATGCTCCTCGGATTCCCCGCGGTACCGCGACATGATCATCGGACGGACGAACCGCCCTTCCTCGTCCAGCAATGCGTTCGCCTGAGCGATTACAAACTGTTCCTCTTTGTCCGCGGTCAGGAAATCGACAATGTCAGTGACCTTGTCGTCGATGACGCGCCGGTAAGGAGTTTCCAAGAAACCGTAACGATTGATAACCGCATACAGCGACAGCGAAGAGATCAAACCGATGTTCGGTCCTTCCGGCGTCTCAATCGGGCAGATCCGCCCGTAATGGCTGGAATGAACGTCGCGGACTTCAAAACTCGCCCGATCCCGCGAAAGACCTCCCGGTCCCAGTGCGGAAAGACGGCGTTTGTTGGTGATCTCGCTCAACGGGTTGGTTTGATCCATGAACTGCGACAGCTGGCTGCGGGCGAAGAAGTCCCGCACCACGCCGGCGAACGATTTCATGTTGATCAATTTGGACGGACTGAGCGCGGCATCTTCATTGTTGCTGTGCATGGACATGCGATCGCGAATCAAACGCTCCGTGCGAAGCAGTCCCGCGCGGCACTGTCCCTGAAGAAGTTCGCCGACCGTGCGGACACGGCGGTTGCCCAAATGGTCAATATCATCGACCGCGCCGCCGGTATGACGCAGATGGATCAGCAGTTTGGTCGCCGCCATCAGGTCTTCCGGAGTAAGCGTGCGGTGATCTTCGGGAATATCCAATCCGAGCCGTTCGTTGATCTTATAACGACCGACCAGCCCGAGATCGTAGCGACGGATGTCGAAGAAAAAGCGATTGATCAGCTGCGTTGCGTTGTTGATGTTCGGCGGATCTCCGGGACGCATGCGCATGTAGATCTCTTTGAGTGCGCTTTCGCGGTCGCGGGTCGGATCGCGGCGGAGACACCCGATGATATAGTTGTCGCCATCGGGAATGTGAACAAGCTCGACACTCTTGATGCCGGCGTCAGTCAGCTGTTCCAATGTCGATTCGGTCAGCAACGTCAACTCTTCGACGATCACGATATCGTTTTCGTCGGTCACGTCGTCCACTGCGTAATATCCGGAAAGATCCTTCTTCTTGAGCAGGTCGGGAACCTTGTAGTTCTTGACCTCGTGCAAGTGGGAGAGGATATCCTTGTTGGTCTCGTAGCCGATGGCGCGCAGGAAGGTGGTAATGAGGAACTTGCGCCGACGGCGGTTACGATCCAGATAAATATAGATGTTATCGTTGATGTCGAACTGGACATCCATCCACGAGCCGCGGTCGGGAATCACCCGGTAGGAATAGAGATTGCGCCCGCTGGCGTGGCGTTCCTTTTCGAAACAGATGCCCGGCGAACGGTGAAGCTGGCTGATGATGACCCGTTCGGCTCCGTTAATGATAAAAGTGCCCCGTTCCGTCATCAGGGGAATGTCTCCCATCGGAACGTGTTCCGGCACTTCGACGTCTTTGTTGCGTAAAATGAAATCGACGGTCAATGGCGCGTCATAAGGACGACCGTCTTTGATGCACTCAATGGGATCGTATTTTGAATCTCCAATCGTATAGGAGACAAAATCCAATGAAATGTTTTTATCAATACTTTCGATCGGGAATATCTCGTTGAAGACTTCCTGAAGGCCCTGATTCTTCCGCTGTTCTGGCGGCACGTCCTTCTGAAGAAAATCACGGTACGAATCGGTCTGGAGACCGATCAGGTCCGGCATCTCCAGGACGTCTTTCAACTTGCCGAAATTAATACGTTCTGTCATATCCCACCTTGAGAGTTCTCGCCACGACGATGTGTTCGCAATCCGCCGGTTAGCCGGCCCGGCGCCGCAGCCAGACGGCGCTTCGATCCAGGAAGAAAAATCAGCTTCTATTCTGCAGACGGCGGCAAACCGCCCTCGGATTGTTACGCCCGGAGTGCTCGATCCGTACCTCTCCGCGAGAGGGGTCGTTCCGGTGTTTGCCCGCTTCTCCGGCCCGTCGTCGGCTGGACTTGAAGCGCGCAGAAAAAGTTAAATTCTTGAAAATAGAGTCGATTGCAAAAGCTGCTTTCCGCAGCTTTTGCAATCATCAAAAACGCAGACACAAAACGACGGCAGGTTGACTTTTGTTCAAAGACCGACCCACCGTCGGGTTGCATCATCGTTACTTCAACTCAACCTTGGCGCCAGCGCCTTCGAGCTGAGCCTTGATCTTGTCGGCTTCTTCCTTGGCCACGTTCTCTTTGACCGGCTTCGGAGCGCCTTCGACCAGATCCTTGGCCTCTTTGAGACCCAGACCGGTGATCGCGCGGATCTCTTTGATGACCGCGATCTTGTTCTCGCCGAACGCACTGAGAACGACGGTGAATTCCGTCTTCTCTTCCGCGGCCGGAGCAGCGGCACCAGCAGCTGCCGGAGCGGCGGCGACGGCCACCGGGGCGGCGGCGCTCACGCCAAGACGCTCTTCCAGAGCCTTGACCAGCTTGGAAAGCTCGAGCACGGACATGTTCTCAACGTAGGAGATGAATTGCTCCATCTGTTCGGTGACTTCAACTTTGGCTTCTTCGGACATTTTATGCCTCCATTTGGGGTTAATTGCTTTTTTCTTTTTTGTCCTGATATGCGTTGAGCACATTCAAAATGCTCGCGGCCTTGGCATTCAACACGCTGACAAAATTGCGCGGCACAGCCTGCAACACGCCCAACAACTGGGCCTGAAGCACCGGCTTCGCCGGGAGATCGGCAATCGCCTTGACGTCGGAAGCCGACAGCAGCGTGCCTTCGAAATAACCGCACTTCGCGGCTACCTTCTCATTGCTCTTGCCGAACTTGGCAAGAACCTTCGCAATCTCGGAAGCATCGCCTTTCCCGCTGACCAGAGCGGTCCCGCCGGTCAGGTTGCACGCCAACAGCGCATCAATCTTTTGCAGCTCGGCAGCTTTCTTGATCAACGTGTTTTTCAACACATGACAGGACGCGCCCAGCGCCAGCAGATCACGGCGCAACTGCGAAATTTCCTTGACAGTCAATCCCGCATAGGTGATGAAGTAAACATAATCGGAGTCACTGATCAGGCTGCCGATATAGCTTACCAAATGGAGTTTTTCACTTCTCATTCTTCTGCCTCGCGACTTCCTTAAGATCAATCTTCACTCCGGGACTCATCGTGGAGGAAAGCGTGCAGCTGAGGATATAGGTACCCTTCGCCGTCGCCGGCTTGGCCTTATCCAATGCACCCGCAACCGCGTTGAAGTTCTCCGCCAACGCTTCCGCCTCAAACGAAATCTTGCCGATCGGAACATGCACGCAGGAACCGCGATCCGCACGAAACTCCGCACGACCGGCCTTCGCCTCCGCCACGGCATTGGCCACAGCATCGGTTACCGTCCCGGTCTTCGGGTTCGGCATCAGACCGCGCGGTCCAAGCTGACGGCCCAGAGGACGCACCAGCTTCATCGCATCCGGCGTGGCGATCAAGATGTCAAAATCCGTCCACCCGCCTTTGATCTTCTCGACAATGTCCTCGAATCCGACCAGGTCGGCACCCGCAGCTTTCGCCTCGGCAGCCTTGCCTTCGTCGGACACAACCACAGCCACACGCACGTTTTTGCCCGTGCCGCGCGGCAGTGCCACCGCACCGCGAACCGTTTGATCGGATTTGCGCGTATCAACGCCCAAACGGATCGAAACCTCCACGGTCTCGTCAAACTTGGCATGAGGCATCGCCTTCAAAAGGCTCAGGCCTTCCAACAGGCCGTACTTTTTCTCAGCGTCAACCGTGGCCGTCTGAGCTTTGTAGAGCTTGCTCATTTTCATTCGACCACATCGATCCCCATGCTTCTTGCCGTCCCCGCGATGATGCGCATGGCCGCATCCTCGTTCACAGCGTTCAAGTCTTCCTTCTTGGTCTTGACGATCTCAAGAATCTGCGCCTTCGTAATCTTCCCGGCAGTCTCTTTTCCGGGATTGTGCGAAGCTGACGCCAGTCCGGCGGCCTTCTTAATGAGGACCGATGCCGGCGGCGATTTGCAGATGAAGGTGAACGAACGATCCTGATAGACCGTGATCACCACAGGAATGACCAATCCACTCTGTGCTTGGGTGGCGGCATTGAACTGCTTACAGAACTCCATGATGTTGCAGCCCGCCTGGCCGAGCGCCGGTCCAATAGGAGGCGCGGGATTGGCGGCTCCGGCAGGAATCTGCAACCGGATAAGGCCTGTAACCTTCTTTGCCATTGTTGATCTCCATTCTTCCATCCTGCGTGGTGCGGAATGACAGGTTTCCTCCCGCGCAGAACGACTGCCTTGTTACTAAAAGTATCGGCCGACAGCTAAATGCTGCGGTCGACCTGCCAAAACTCCAACTCAACCGGGGTAGAGCGTCCGAAAATGGAAACCATCAATTTCAGTTTCCCGCGCTCATTGTCAATCTCTTCGATCACACCTTCAAAGTTCTCGAAGGCGCCATCCTTGATCCGTACCGTTTCGCCAATCTCAAAGGCGATCTTCGGACGAACCGCTCCGCTCTCTTCGCTCCGCGCCTGACGCAACAGATCATCCACTTCATGCTGCTGAAGCGGCGTCGGCCGGTTGCCGGTGCCAAGAAATCCCAGAACTCCCTGGGTGTTGCGGATATAACTCCAGACAGCCTCATTCAGACGGCCGTCCTCCATATACATATCCATGCGAATCAAAATGTAACCGGGGAAAAACTTCCGCGTCGTTGTGCGCTTCTGTCCCTGTTTGACTTCCGATACCTTCTCTTCCGGCACAAAGAGCTCATACACCGGCAACTTGTCGCCGGAATCCAACTGGCTCTCAATCCGCTTGCAGACTTTTTTCTCATGACCGGACAACGTGTGGAGTACATACCACTGTCCGCGGTCCGGATTTTCATTCCGGGCAATCTCACCATCCATGGCAAAACTCCTCTCAGCTCAACCTTAGATTAGATTGTTCCGGTCGTTATCAGCTTGATGAACACCTGGGCCACCTTGTCGGCAATCGCCACAAACAGCCCAAGAACCGCGATCATCACCACTACCAGAACCGTTGACTCCACAAGCTCACCGCGCTTCGGCCATGTGCATCGGCCGAGTTCCGCCATCGTTTCGGTGAAGAAATGCCGGACCTTTCCGGTAATCCGGTCCGATACATCGACCGCACGCAATATTGCGTTCTTCCCGTTTTCTTCTCTCTTGCTCATGGTCGTCCCATCGTGTTGTTCTAGTTGACATCCCCTTCGGGGAATGAACCTGCACAAAATATATTGGCAGGAGCGCTGAGGCTCGAACTCAGGACCTGCGGTTTTGGAGACCGCCGCTCTAGCCAACTGAGCTACACTCCTGTATTTTTACAACTCCAACCCTCTATACGATCAGCGGGTCTCCCTATGCAACGTATGCTTGCGCTCGAACTTGCAATACTTCTGCTTTTCAATGCGCTCGGGCGTGTTGCGCTTTTCCTTCATCGAGGTATAATTGCGCCGCTTGCACTCGGTGCACTCCAATGTAATTTTCTCGCGCATTTCTTTATGGTTCCTGTTTGTGTTTCAAAAGATCTCCCGGATCGGAGCTTTCACTCCGTCCGGGAGCTGAATTCAGCAATCCACCGAGTTACTCAATCACCTCGGATACACGACCGGAGGCAACCGTGCGGCCGCCTTCGCGAATTGCGAAGCGAAGCCCCTTCTCCATGGCAACCGGAGCAATCAGCTCGACTGTAATGGAGGTGTTGTCTCCCGGCATCACCATCTCAGTGCCTTCCGGCAGGCTGATGATTCCGGTCACGTCAGTCGTACGGAAGTAGAACTGAGGACGATAGTTCGTGAAGAACGGCGTATGACGGCCACCTTCCTCTTTGCTCAGAACGTAGATCTCGCCCTTGAACTTCTTGTGCGGGGTCACGCTGCCCGGCTTGGCCAGAACCTGACCGCGCTCGACATCAGACTTCTTGCTGCCGCGCAGCAGACAGCCAATGTTATCACCGGCACGTCCCTCATCCAGCAACTTGTGGAACATTTCCACACCCGTAACCGTCGTCTTCTGCGTCGGACGCAGACCGATGATTTCAATTTCATCGTTGACATGAACCACACCGCGCTCCACACGACCGGTGACCACCGTACCACGACCTTCAATCGAAAACACATCTTCGATCGGCATCAGGAACGGCTTGTCAATATCACGGCTCGGAGTCGGAATGTACGCGTCAACCTGCTCCATAAGATCCAGAATGCACTTGCAGGCCGGATTCTCAGGATCTCCTTCGCACTCGACCGCCTTGAGAGCGGAACCGCGAACGATCGGCACATCATCGCCGGGGAAATCATAGCTGCTCAGAAGCTCACGAATTTCCATTTCAACCAGCTCGAGCAGCTCGGGATCATCCAGCTGATCAACCTTGTTCAGGAAGACAACCAGAGCCGGCACGCCCACCTGACGGGCCAGAAGCACATGCTCGCGGGTCTGCGCCATCGGGCCGTCGGAGGCCGCGATCACGAGGATCGCTCCGTCCATCTGCGCGGCACCGGTGATCATGTTCTTCACATAGTCCGCGTGGCCGGGGCAGTCGACGTGCGCATAGTGACGCTTGTCCGTCTCGTACTCCACGTGCGCGGTATTGATCGTGATCCCGCGCACCTTCTCTTCCGGTGCGCTGTCGATCTCGTCGTATTTCTTAATTTCGCCATGGCCGAACTTCTTAGAGAGAACCATCGTGATCGCGGCGGTAAGAGTCGTCTTGCCGTGGTCCACGTGACCGATGGTTCCGATGTTGACGTGCGGCTTGGTTCTTTCAAATTTTTCCTTGGCCATTTTGTCCTCCTGATTTGAGTTGCCTTGTTGTCAATCCTAGAACCCAATTTTATAAACCAACCGACCCCAGCGCAAAAAAATGGAGCCCACAAGCGGATTCGAACCGCTGACCTCATCCTTACCAAGGATGTGCTCTACCGACTGAGCTATGTGGGCGCATGTTCCGCGCCGGCCGAACTACTTTGAACCGCGCCAAAAAAAGACGCATAAAGCGTCCCTTCCGCCGCAACTCAAACCTTCGGCGCTGCCGAATCGGCTGAGTTCAGTTCAAAAATTGGTGCTCGAGGGGGGACTTGAACCCCCAAGGATTGCTCCATATGGACCTCAACCATACGCGTCTGCCAGTTCCGCCACCCGAGCACTTCCGGGCCCCTCTCACCGCCTCTCGGCGCGAGAAAGTTTATTAATATATTTCCTTATGCCTATCTTTGCAAATGGATTTTTAGAAAAATTACGTTTTTTTTACACGAAAGACCGCAATAATGTCTCCACGCGTTCCAACTTGGAGCGCATTTCCTCCAGTTGACGACGCGCCTCCGTCACCACCGCTTCCGGCGCCTTCGATACAAACTTCTCATTCGACAACCGCGCCGACGCACCGGCGATCTTCCCGGCCAGATCCGTACGCTGCGCATTGAGCTTGGCCTTCTCCGCCTCCACATCGATCACTCCCGCCAACGGCAGATAAATCGTCCCAAGTTCCCCCAGCAACGACGGCGCAGCCCCTTTCGCCGCAGGATCGTACTCGTCCGTTCCGATCTCCAGGCGCTCCGCATTGAGCAGCCCCGCAATCGACCCTTGCTCCGCTTTCAGAAATTCCGCCGTCCTCGCATCATGCGCCTTCAGATAAAACGAGACCTTCTTCCCGTCCGGAATCGAACAGTTCGCCTTGAGCGCGCGCCCCTGTCGAACCAACTCGAATTTCCCGTCCACAAGCTTCACTGCGCCTTCGTCAAACGTCAAACCGGACTTCTCCGGATATTGCGCAAACATGATCGACTGGTCGTCCTCCAAGAAGCCCATCGCATGCGCCAGCTCTTCGGTGATGAACGGCATGAATGCGTGCAGAATGCGCAAAATCCGATCCAATGCGTAATCCAACACCCTCAATGCGCGCGCACGCTCTCCGGCATCGCCGCGCAACGGCTGCTTCTCCGCCTCAATGAACCAATCGCAGAACGTGCTCCAGACCAATTCGTAGATGTCATGCGCGGCGGAATGAAACCGGAACTGCTCAATCGCTTTCGCCGAAGACTCCACCGCAAAATCCAACTTGGCAAGCATCCACTGCTCGTCGCTGCTCAATTCCGTCACCGGCGGCAAGCTTAGATAATTCTCCGACACCGGCCCCTGAAGCTGCCGGAACCGGCAGGCATTCCAAAGCTTGTTCGCAAAATTCCGCCCCAGTTCGCACTTGTCATTGCTGTACTGAATGTCCATGCCGACCGGCGCGATATAGATGATCGAAAACCGCAGCGCATCCGCCCCGTAGGTCGCAATCACATCCAGCGGATCGGGAGAATTCCCCAGCGATTTACTCAGCTTGCGCCCCTTGTCGTCGCGGATGATGCTTGTGAAGTAGACGTCCCGGAACGGGATCTCCTTCATAAATTCACATCCAGCCATAATCATGCGCGCAACCCAGAAGAAAATGATATCCGGCCCCGTCACCAGCGCATTCGTCGGATAAAACTTCTCCAGCTCCACCGTCTTCTGCGGCCACCCCATGATCGAAAACGGCCACAGCCAGGAGCTGAACCAGGTATCCAACACATCCGTCTCCTGCCGCCACTGCCCCGGCGCGGTCGGCGGCTCCATCCCCACATAAACCTCGCCGTTGGCGTCATTGTACCACGCGGGAATCCGGTGTCCCCACCAGATCTGGCGGCTGATGCACCAATCCTGAATATTCTCCATCCAGTGAAAATAAGTCTTCGCCCAACGCTCCGGATGGAATTTAATCCGCCCGGATTCCACCGCCTCGACCGCCGGTGCGGCCAGCTCCTTCATCCGGCAGAACCACTGGCTGCTGACAATCGTTTCAATCGGCACGTCGCCCCGTTCGGAATAACCGACCGCATGACGAATGTCTTCGACCTTCTCGAGCAATCCGAGTTCCTCCATGCGCCGGACGACCAGATCGCGCGCGGCATATCGATCCAAGCCGACAAATTCCGCCGGCACGCTCGCATTCAAACTCGCGTCTGCATTCATCACATTGATGACCTTCAGATGATGGCGCAGCCCCACCTGAAAGTCGTTCGGATCGTGCGCGGGCGTGATCTTGACGCAGCCGGAACCCTTCGCCGGATCGGCATGCTCGTCGCCGACAATCGGAATCGGACGGTTGCAGAGCGGCAACATCACCTCTTTGCCGATCAGCTCCCGGTAACGTTCATCGGAGGGATTGACCGCCACGGCGGTGTCTCCGAACATTGTTTCGGGCCGGGTCGTCGCCACCACCAGATATTTGCCGCTGCCATCGGCCAACGGATAACGGAAATGCCAGAATTTTCCGGCAACGTCCTTGTAGATCACCTCTTCATCGGAGAGCGCCGTCTTCGCCACCGGGCAATAATTGATGATTCGCTGCCCCCGGTAGATGTATCCCTTGCGATAGAGTTCGACAAAAACCTTGCGCACCGCGTCGCTCAACCCCTCGTCCATCGTGAACCGCTCGCGCTGCCAATCGCAGGAACACCCCAAGGTTCGCAGCTGGCGGATGATTTTACCGCCATATTGCTCCTTCCACTGCCAAACGCGACGGATGAACTCCTCGCGCCCCAAATCGTCGCGGCAGATCTTCTCTTCGGCCCGCAGATATTTATCGACCTTGGACTCGGTGGCGATGCCCGCGTGATCGGTGCCGGGAAACCAGCAGACCTCGTACCCGCGCATGCGATAATAACGGATCAGAATATCCTGCAGCGTGTTGTTGAGCACGTGCCCGAGCGTTAGAATCCCGGTGACATTCGGGGGCGGAATCACAATGGAATAGGGCGGTTTGCCCGAATTGGGGTCGCTGTGGAAATAACCCCGGTTTTCCCAAAGCGGATACCATTTTTTTTCAATATCGGCAGGTTCGTATGCTTTCGGCAGCTGATTCATGGATCTGGTTCTCCTCATTGACGTAATTCTTTATTAATATAGCACCGATTCTGTATTTTCGCAACAGCCTCTCCCATCCGACGTTCGGAAAAACCGTCTTTCCAGACGGCACTGCCAAAAGCAAAAGTTCCCCGTTCCACAACTTGCAATCCGCCGGAATCGCATTTATATTACATGATATTGATTGATATGTTTCGAACTTGTGGCGGATCACCGCCAATCATCCCGGAGACAGAGTTTTTCATTATGCCTGAAACGACACCAAAATCCCGCAAAGGAACGGTTCGTCATCTCTTTTTCCTGGCGCTGGGCGTCCTTCTGATGCTGGCCGTTTTCTCTTACCGCGCCGGAGACAACGCCGTACTCAACGGCGGAAGCGAAGGCGCCGTGGCCAACTGGATCGGACACGGCGGCGCATGGAGCAGCTGTATCCTGTTTCATTTGTTCGGGTTGGGAACTTACGTGCTTTCCGCCGTGTTCTTGCTCTCGGGGATTCGCGGCGTGCTTCCCGACTGCAAACGGCATCGGGGATACGGCGGGGCGTTTGTCCTGCTCGCGCTCGGATTGTCGATGCTGTTCGGCATGAATCCGGCCGCATTCGCCGGGATCACCGACACACTGGCGCTCGGCCGCAGCGCAGTTCCCAATGCGGCGCTCTCCGGAGGCGCGATCGGGCAACTCTTTTCCGCGCCGGAGGCCTCCGGCGCACCGGGAATTCTCACCAAATTTCTCGGCCCCATCGGCAATTTGCTGACCAGTTTGCTTCTGACCATCGCCGGAACGTTCCTGCTTTACCGCGAGGACTGGCACGACCTGCTGAAAAAACACTTTTCCGCCATCCCCACCGCTGCCTCCGTCGCAGGAGAAGTCACCGGAACACTCAACTCCATTACAAAACAGGCCGTCAATTCCATTCAAAATGTGGCTGAGCACGCCGAAGAGCTGCTGAAAGTCGGCAATCCTCCCGCCCCGGAGGAGCCGATCGCCGCCGCTTCGCGTCCCGCCGAAGGTCCTTCGCTCCCGCAAAAAACCGAACCGCAGAGTCAGACGCCGCCGCCCAACATTGCAGAGCCGCCTCCAGTTAGCACCCACAACCCGGAAACGCCCGGGCGCGCGCCCAAGGCAGTGGAAGGCGTGCTGGAATCCCCGCGGCGCGGCGAAGAAGTCGGCACGCGCATTGTCAATCAGGGCCAGTCGGCTCAGGCCGCCCCCTTGGAAGAGTACACGCTGCCCCCCTCTTCCATGCTCAGTTCGGGAGGAGAACACGCCGGAGAAGCTCCGGAATCCATTGAGCAAGCCAAACATGTGCTTCAGACCGTGCTGGACAACTTCGGCGTGGCAGGCACGGTGACGGACCACATTTCCGGTCCGCGCGTCACCCGTTATGAAATCGTGCTGGACGACGGTGTCAACGTCAAAAAGGTCGAGAGTCTCGGTCCGACCATCGCCATGAAGATGAAAGCCAAAAGTATCCGAATCCTCGCGCCGATCCCCGGCCGGGACGCTGCGGGCGTGGAAGTGCCCAATTCCAAGAGCGAGGCGGTTTTCATGCGCACGGTCATGGAATCCGGCGTCTGGCGCGAAAACAAAATGGAAATTCCGATCGTGCTGGGCAAAAACGTCGCCGGCGCCCCGGTGTTGCTGGATCTGGCGAAGGCGCCGCATTTGCTGATCGCCGGTTCCACGGGCAGCGGCAAGAGCGTTTGCATGAACACCTTGATTATGAGTTTACTGATCCGCTTCTCGCCGGACGAGCTGCGCCTCATCATGGTGGACCCGAAGGTCGTGGAGCTGGAGGATTATAAAACCATTCCGCATTTGATTACGCCGGTGATCAACGATTCGCAGAAGGTTCCGATTGCCTTGCGCTGGGCGGTCAACGAGATGGAGAAACGGTATCTCATTCTCGCGCGGGCAAAGGTCAAACAGCTCAAGGAGTACAACGCCCGCACCCCGATTCCCGGACAGCGTCTGATGGACAACGAAGACAGCATGATTCTTCCGGCGACGCTGCCGGTTCTAATCGTCATCATCGACGAGCTGGCCGATCTGATGATGACCGAAGCCAAAGCCGAAGTCGAACACTCGATCGCGAGAATTACCGCAAAAGGACGCGCCGCCGGCGTCCACATCGTCGTGGCGACGCAACGACCGTCGACCAACATCATCACCGGCATCATCAAGGCAAACTTGCCCACCCGGATTGCGTTCCGCGTCGGACAGATGATCGACAGCCGGGTCATTCTCGACCAGAAAGGCGCGGAAATGCTTCTGGGCAAAGGCGATATGTTATTCCTTCCGCCGGGTTCCGCCGATCTGGAGCGCATTCAAGGGGCGATGGTCGCCGATCCGGACATCAAAAAGGTGGTTGAATTTATCTCCGCGCAACGGCCGCAGGAGTTCAACGAAACGGTTCTGGCCGAGGAAGAGGACGCATCCGCACCCGCGACGAACGGCGCCAATGGCGCCGCCCAAGGCGGGAATGACGGCTATGCCGCATCCGACTCCACCATGGAATTTGCCGACGAAGATCCCGCGCTCACGCCGATCATTGACAAATACATTCAGCCGGGCGACGCGGACCTGGTCCGCAGGGCTTTGGAAATCATCCTGATGGAACACAACGCCAGCACCAGCAGTCTGCAGCGGCGGCTCAAAATCGGTTACAACCGCGCCGCGGATCTGATCGATCTCTTTGAAAAACGCGGGATCGTCGGCCCTCAAGCGGCCGGCGGAAGCAAACGCGCCGTACTGATCTTCGACGAATTCGAGAACGGAGGAAATTAAAGCGATGCCCGAGAACGATACCAATGAACTTCCGCTCGATTTCGAGCCGGACAAGATGTGCGTGACCGTCGCTGCGCCGGAGCCGGCACAGCCGGACGCCGCCATCACGCCGGATTGTACCGCGACCGGTGAAGCGCCGCAGCAGGCGCCGTCGCCGCTCCCCGAATCCTCGGCGGAAACCTCCGGGACGGTGCAGGAGGAGAAACAAGAGTTGCCTTATGCGGTAATTGCCGAAGCGGAAGTCGCCCCCAACAACAGCGCGGCCCCGTCTCCGGCGGCGGCGGAAAGCCTTGCGTCCGGGATGTACCTTCGGCTCACGCCGGTGGAGTTGGAGCTTCCTTTCGGAGCGCTGTTGAAACTTCTGCGTAACCGCAATCAACTGGAAGTGACCGAGGTCCAGAAGAAAACCCACATTCCGCGCCGTTATCTGGACTGGCTGGAGGCGGAGGAGTACACGCTGCTCCCGCCCCCTGCGTATGTGCTGGCCTATGTCAAAATGCTTTGTGTGCTGTACCATGCCTCCCCGGAAGCGGAAGCCAAGCTCACCGAAACGTTCCGAAGCGAATTGAAATGTGAATTGCCCGACGAAATCTCCAAGGTTGTGGTTGATTATGTTCCCAGCGAGGAGAACCGCAGGAAATTGCACCGGATCGTGCTCTTTCTGGGCGTTGGAGCGGCGATTCTGGTGATTGTGCTGACGGCGGCGGCCATGCTGCTGACCCGTTCCGGCACAAGCGCGGCAGAGCCGCCGGTTCGCAATTCTTCGGCCTTCAACGCGGCGCAACTTTATGAACTTCTGCCGCAGGAAACGTTGGAAATCCCGGAAGTTCCGCTCCCGGCGGAGCGTTAAAACTGGACAAATGCCTTCTGCAATGCTATAGTATAGGCTGACGAACGAGTCGCAGGAAGGCTCTTTCGCATGAGAGGAAAAGAAAACATGCGCATCGGAATCGTGAACGGACCGAATCTGCGGCTGCTCGGCCGCCGGGAACCGGAGATCTACGGCACAGCCACATTGGACGATATTTGCGAAGCATTGCGCACAAAAGCCGCGGAATTGGGCGTGGAAGTGGATTTCTTTCAATCCGATTCGGAAGGGGAAATCTGCGCAAAGCTCGGTGACATGGTTGACCAATGGGACGGCGTGGTCATTAATCCAGCCGCCTACACGCACTCAAGTCTGGCGATTCAAGACGCGCTCAAAGGGACAAGGATTCCCACCGTGGAAGTCCATTTGAGCAATGTTTTCCGGCGCGAAAGCATCCGAAGCAATATGGTGACGACAGCGGCCTGCCTCGGTGTGATTTCCGGCTTCGGCACAAATTCCTATCTGCTGGCGCTGGAGGCGCTCGTACATTTCCTGCGCATGTATAAGTAACGCCTTCCCAACAAAGGAGCTGAGAACAATATGAGCTGCAGAACATCGAAATCTCAACCCGAGGAAAAAACGATGAGACTGGAAGAGATCAAGAGCCTTGTGAAACTGATTTCTGAACATGAATTGACGGAATTCAAACTGGAAACCGAGGAGTTCAATCTCTCCATTCGGCGCGGCGGCGCACCTGCGGCCGCCCCGGCGGTCTCCATGACTGCGGCACCCGCGCCCGCAGCCGCAGCAGCCCCCAGCGCACCGGCGCTTGCCATGCCTGCGGCCGGTGCGGCCGCCCCGGCCCCGGCGGCAACTCCCACCGCGACCATCAAGTCCCCGCTGGTCGGAACCTTCTATCGCTCCAACAGCCCGGAAGGGGAAAGTTTCGTCAAGGTCGGCGACAAAGTAACCCCGGAAACCATCGTCTGCATCATTGAGGCCATGAAGGTCATGAATGAGGTCAAGGCGGAGTGTTCCGGCATTGTCAAGGACATTCTCGCCGAGAACGGTTCGCCGGTGGAATACGGCCAGGCGCTCTTCGTGGTCGAATAACCGTGGGAGAGCCTCAATCATGTTCAATAAAATTCTGATCGCCAACCGCGGAGAAATCGCCGTCCGGGTGATTCGCGCCTGCCGGGAATTAGGCATCCACACCGTGGCGGTCTATTCCGAAGCGGACGCGGAAAGCCTTCCGGTGCGTCTGGCCGACG
>JAQUYX010000023.1 GCA_028691615.1 Victivallaceae bacterium | reverse complement strand
GCCCGGGCGCTGGTGCTTCAGCCGGACTTCATTGTGGCCGATGAACCGGTGTCGGCGCTGGATGTGAGCGTGCAGTGTTCGATTGTCAATCTGATCGGCGAACTGGCCAGAGAAAAAGGAACAGGATTTCTCTTCATCTCCCATGATCTGGCGGTGGTGGAACAAATTGCCGATCAGGTGGAAGTGATGTATCTGGGCAAGATTGTGGAATCCGGCGCGGGAGAAACCATCTGCGAGACGCCCAAGCATCCCTACACGCTCTCGTTGCTTTCGGCAGTTCCGATGTCGCCGCGCCGAGGAGAACTGAAATTAAGCGGAGACGCGCCCTCCCCGCTGGAAGTTTTTTCCGGCTGCGCCTTTGCGTCCCGCTGCCCGTTTGCGGAAAAACACTGCTTCGAAGAGATGCCGGAACTCTTGCCGACTGCGGATGGCGGAAAAGTTCGCTGCTTTCACCCTTTGTCGGCGGGACGCAGCACAATCGCCCGCGCCGAGGAGCCGTCGCAGCCATGCAGCAGCTCCGAACCGCAGCGGTAAACCGTGCGGATTGACGCGGGAGTCAGGACTTCCGCCGGGGTTCCGCGCAGCAGCGCGCCGTCGCGATTGAAGAGGAATACCGTCTTGGCGTAATCCAGTGCGGATTGCAGATCGTGCGTCACCATCAAAATTCCCATGTTGACCGAACACTTCTGCAACAGTTCCAGCAAGGCAAGTTTGTGTTCCGGGTCCAAGGCGCTGGTCGGCTCATCCAGCAGAAGATATTCGCTCTCGGCCGCCAGCGCGGACGCCACGGAAACCCGCTGAAACTCGCCGCCGGAGAGTTGTCCGCAGGGACGGTTTGCCAGATGTGCGATGCCCAGAAGCCCCATTGCCGCGCGCACCACATCCCGGTCGTGCTGCGACGGAGGAAGCAAAGTCGCCAGATGCGCGTGCCGCCCCATCATCACAAATTCCCATACGCTGTAAGGCAAAGCGGGGATTCTGGTCTGCGTGACCACGGCAATGCGTTTGGCCCGTTCGCGCGGCGGCACCGTGCCCAGCGATCGGCCGTCCAGCGCGACCACTCCGCCGCAGGAAGTCAGATAACCGGCCAGAAGTTTCAAAATAGTGCTTTTCCCGCTCCCGTTCGGCCCCAGAAGCATGGTGAAATCGCCAATTTCGACTTTCAGCGAAAGACGTTGAAAAAGCATATTGGCATGAGGATATCGGAACGAAACTTTTTCCGCAGTCAGCATTCCCGCCTCCTCCGGTTGAGAAGCCAGAGAAACACAGGCCCCCCCACCAGCGAAGTAATCACGCCGATCGGAATTTCCCGTTCCACAAAAATGCTGCGGGAAAGAATATCCGAACACATCAGGAAGATCCCTCCCCACAGAAACACCTTGAACACAATGTCGCGGTGCGAACTGCCGTAAATCCGCCGCACCACATGTGGAATGACCAGCCCGCAGAAGCTGATGATGCCCGCCAGCGCCACTGTGCCCGCCGCCAGCAGAGAGGCGATCACAATGAGAATGATCCGCTGCCGGCGCGGATTTTCCCCGGCATAAAACGCCGTCTCGTCGCCGAGCGAAAGCAAATCCAGCCCCCCAGCGCGCCAGCGAAGGAAAAGAAGCGCCGGCGCCAGCACACACAGCAGCCCGGCCAGCAGCGCGGGATCAACCGATTGCAGATCGCCAAGCATCCACCATGTGATATTGGCGAGCTGATCGTTTTCCGCCGTGGACACCAGATACATCAGGACGCTGGCGGAAATCGTACCGGCGATCACGCCGCTCAAGAGCAGACTTTCGCTTCCGCCGGTTCCGCCGGAACAGCTGATAAGCAAAACCAGCATCAACACCGCCAACGCTCCCGCCAGTGCCGCCAGCGGCACGGAATAAATCGACACCGATTGCAACCCCAAAAGGAAGGCCAGTACCGCGCCCACCCCGGCTCCGCCGGAAAGTCCCAGCGTGAAAGGTTCCGCCAGCGGATTGCGAAGCACCGCCTGAAAGACCATCCCGGAGAGCGCCAAAGCCCCCCCGACGGAAAAAGCGGCCACCATCCGGAAGAACCGCAGCACCGCCACAATATTCCAGCCGTTCTCCAGGGAATAAAAATCCGCGGGCAGCAGCAAATATGATCCGAAGATCATCCCGAGAGGAATGGTCAACAGGAAAATTCCGAAAATCACCAGTGTGTGTTTCACAGTCGTTCCAGCGCCTTCCGCAGTTGTTCGATTCCATCGAAAATACGCGGCCCCGGCCGATGCACGAGGTCATTGTGGATTCCCCGGATCACATGATTGCGTCGAACCGCTTCCAGATGCTTCCACAACAGGCTTTTTTCCAGATCTCTGGGCGGCGCGGTCCAGACAATCGCATCGATCTTCCGGGTCAGCAGCCAGTCGAAGGAACACTTGAAATAGCGGGGAATGCGTTTGTCCGACGCCACATTTTCCGCGCCGGCAAGCCGCAAAACTTCGTCGGGAAGCGATCCGGGACCGGCGACCATGAGGGGGGAATCCCATACCACATAGAGGACTTTCTTTTTCAATGGCGGCTGATTCCGGAAACGGCGCAAGGCTCCATCGATCCGCTCCACCTCCCGTTTGGCCTCGGCTTCAGCGTCAAGAATGCGCCCGATTTCGACGACACACGCACGATAATCGTCAATGTTCGCGCATTTCAGCAGAGAAAAATCGATCTTTGCCTGTTCAAAGGTCTTCCCCACCTGAGGATTAATCAGATCGTTGGTAATGATCCGGTCGGGACGCAGCGCGATGCACCGCTCGACATTCGGATCGGCATAATCTCCGGCGACGGGAATTGAGGCGGCCTCCGGCGGATAATTGCAAACCGAACTGCGGCCGACCAGAAGGCCGCCTTTGCCGAGATGAAAAACCAGTTCGGTCAGCGCCGGGGAAAGCGAAATCACCCGATGCGCGCTTTTGGAAGCCTCCGCCGCCCGAATGTTCATCGAAAAAAACAAAAGCGCGAAAGCCGCGGCGGGTCGAACCGCTTTCCCCAAAAACCCCATCATAGACCCGCCCCCGCTTTCCCTGTGTCATGCGCACGTTTGGTATCTTAGAACCACCTGCTGCGGGCTCCGACTTCTGCGTATTCTCTCTTGCTCGGCCTCGCCAAGCTACGCAGATCACAGTTGCGCGACAGTGCCGGAATCCCACCGGCTTCACCGCATCGCAGGTTCAATTTTATAATAGACCATAAATTTCCGATTTGTCAAACACGACTAGTGTCCTGTCAACTCTAATTTTTCGTAAAAACGATAGGGATTAAAATTTGGATTTTGATTTTTGTGAATCTCGCCGGACAAAAATCATTTTCCCATCCGAACGCGATTGCACTTGACCGCGACACAGTGTATATTATTCAGGAATTTTTTTCAGGAAGGAACAGTTTTTTATGGCTCGAAATATTTTGCTCTGCGGTGTCGGTGGACAAGGAATTTTGCTTGCCGCCAAGATCATCGCAGCCGCAGCGGAGTCCGCCGGGTTTCAGGTGACCACCAATGAAGTCCACGGCATGGCGCAGCGCGGCGGCTCGGTCACCGCGCAAGTTCGCTTCGGCGCCAACGTGCATTCGCCGCTGATCCTCGAAGGATGCGCCGACGTGCTCGCTTCGATGGAAGCTGCCGAAGGCGTTCGCTACGCGCATTGGCTCAAGCCGGGCGGCTTCGCGGTCGTCTCCTCCGAAGAGGTCATTCCCGTAACCGTTTCGTCCGGCAAGGCGGTCTATCCGGCCGATATCGAACAGCGCCTGCGCCATGTTTATGCGGAACGATCGTCACTTCTTCTTCGCGATTTTCGCAGCGACGCAAGCAAACTCGGCAATCCGAAACTTGCCAACACCATTCTGCTCGGTGCTTTGTCCAAAGCGATTGAAGAAATTTCCCTGCCGCTCTGGCACAGCGCCGTCGCAAGTTGCGTCAAAGCGCAATTCATCGAAATCAACCAGCAAGCCTTTGACCTCGGAAGGAGTTTTTAGATCATGGAACAGCTCTACTTCAACCGCCGCGAAGAGTGCCTTTCGCGCGATGAAATCAATCTGATTCAGCAGGAGCGATTGCTGAAACTTATCCGCTACGCCGCCGGGCACTGTGATTTTCACCGCGCCCGCTTCGAAGCGGCCGGAATCGATCCGGAACACTTTCGCGGCATGGAGGATCTGGACAAACTGCCATTCCTGACCAAAATCGATTTCCGCGAACAGTATCCCGACCGGATGTGTTGCGTTTCCCGCGACAAAATCCGCGAGATGCACATGTCCAGCGGCACCAGCGGCACCCCCGTGGTCATGCTCTACACCGAGCACGATCTGGATCAATGGGCCGAGTGCATGGCCCGGTGTCTTCGCATGGCGGGCGTCCGCGAGCACGATGTCTTTCAATTCACCCCGGGACTCGGGCTTTTCAACGGCGGCTTCGGCTGTTATCACGGCGGACGCAAAGCCGGATGCTTCGTCATCCCCGCAGGCCCCGGCAACACGCCTCGCCAGATCAAGCTGGCCAAAGATATGCACACCAACGCCATGCTCTGTGTCGTTTCCTATGGAGCGCGGATTCTGGAAGTGATGCAGGAGATGAAAGAAACGCTGCCCGATCTGCGGGTCGGCATTTTCGGCGCGGAGACCTTCTCCGAAGCGATGAAGGAACGGTTGCGCAGTGGATTCGGCATCGACGTGTTCGACATTTACGGCATGACCGAAACCGGCGGCATCGGCACGCTCGGACAGGATTGCTCCTTCCATCAGGGAACCCACGTATGGGAAGACCATTATCTGGCTGAAATCATTGACCCGGCCACCGGGAAGGAAGTGCCCGACGGAACGCTGGGCGAACTGGTGGTGACCAGCCTCACGCGGGAGGCGATTCCGGTCATCCGGTTCCGAACCGGCGATCTGACCAAAGTGCTTTCGCGCGACCGCTGCGAATGCGGACGCACGCATTTACGTCTGGCGCCGATCGCCGGACGGGTGGACGATATGCTCATCATCAAAGGCGTCAACTTCTTCCCGTCGCAGATCGAGCAGTCCTTGTTGAAGATTCCCGGGGTCAGCACCGAATATCAACTCTACATCGACGACGTGGACGGCATGAAAAAACTTTATGTCAAAGTGGAAGCGGATTCCTCCGTCACCGGCTATACCGTCTCCCGTCAGCTCAAAGAGGATTTGGGATTTGCCGTGGATGGCGAAGTTGTTCCGCCCGGATCGCTGCCGCGCACCGAAGGCAAAGCCCGGCGCGTGTTTCAACTTCACAATGGAGTCGCCGGCAAATGAAAACTCTGCTTTCCGGCAATGAGGCAATCGCGCGCGGCGCATGGGAGGCGGGCGTGTCCGCCGCGTTCGGGTATCCGGGGACACCGTCCACGGAGATTCTGGAAAATCTGGTCGCACACCGCGAGGAAGTATATTGCGAATGGTCCCCCAATGAAAAAGTCGCGCTGGAATCCGCAGCCGGCGCCGCCATCGGCGGAGTCCGCAGCATGGTGACCATGAAGCACGTCGGGTTGAACGTGGCCGCCGATCCGATGATGACGCTCTCGTATGTCGGCATTGTCGCGGGCATGGTGATCGTGGTGGCCGACGATCCGGGGCAGCACTCTTCGCAGACGGAGCAGGACACACGGCATTATGCCCGGCTGGCGAAACTTCCCATTCTGGAGCCGGGCAATGCAGTGGAATGCCGCTCCTACATGAAATTCGCGTTTGAACTCTCCGAAATGTACCGCTGTCCGGTGATTCTCCGCAGCACGACCTGCGTAAGCCACTCGCGTTATCTGGTGGAAGTTGCCGGGCGTGAGGAAAAAGCGCGGATTCCCTTCGTCAAAAATCCACAGCAGTTCGTTCCGATCCCGGTGTGGGGGCGGGTTCTCCGGCGCAAGGTCGAAGAGCGCATGCTCCAACAGGCCGCCGACGCCTCGAACGACACGGAACGCAATCAAGTTTACCGTCCGGAGCAGAAACAGCTGGGGATTCTCTCCTCCGGCGTCACCGCGTTTCACGCGCTGGATCTGTTTCCCGAAGCAAGCATTCTCAAACTCGGCCGCGCATGGCCCTTCCCGGACGATCGAATCCGGGAATTTGCCGCGTCGTGCGAGCGCCTTCTTGTTCTGGAGGAAGGCGATCCTTTTCTGGAGGAACACGTCCGCGCGCTGGGAATTGCCTGCGACGGCAAAAATCTCGTTCCGCGCACCGGAGAGCTTACGCCTCGCGTCCTGATGGAAGTCAAGGCGAAACTGGACGGCAAAACGCCCGCAGTCCCCTCGCCCGTACCGGAGGCGGCGGACTTGCCGAACCGTCCGCCGATGCTCTGCGCGGGCTGTCCGCACCGTGGACTTTTCTACGGACTGGGACAGTTTGACGTGGTGGTCACCGGGGATATCGGCTGTTACAGTCTGGGGGTATTTCCGCCGCTGGACCGGACGGATCTGCTGATCTGCATGGGGGGCGGATTCACCCTCGCCCACGGCATGAAGCTCTCGGGCGAAACCCGTCCGGTGGTTGGAATCGTCGGTGATTCGACTTTTTTCCATTCGGGAATCACCGGGTTGCTCAATCTGGTTTACAATCAGGGCAATGCGACGCTGGTCGTGGTCGACAACCGCACCACGGCCATGACCGGACATCAGGATCACCCCGGAACCGGCAAAACACTGATGGGCAATGCCACGGTGGCGGCCTCGATTGAAGAGATCGCGCGCGCCTGCGGCATGAAGCGCATCCGTGTGGTCAATCCCTACGATGCCGCCGCGATGCATCGTGTTCTTGCGGAAGAACTTTTCTGCGGAGAACCGAGCCTGATTATTTCCCGCGCGCCCTGTATTCTCAAAGAGCGCTCCGCAGTCAAGCCGCCCTTCTCCATTGATCCGGCGAAATGCAAGAACTGCAAGGGCTGCCTCAAACTGGGCTGTCCCGCCATTGAGACGCCGGACAAAGCAGCCAAGCCGTCCATCGACCGGACCGCGTGCACCGGATGCGGGTTATGCGAACAAGTTTGCCGGTTCGGAGCGATCGGACGCTAAGTTTTTCACCGCGCGACAAGGCGTTTCGGGAAAAGACGACGCATCAATCGCGGGAAATAAAAAAAAGCACACGGGGATTTTCCCTGTGTGCTTTTTCTTTTCTCCCCGGAAAAAACCGGAGGATGTCTTTTACGCTTCACTGTCATCCGAATCAAGGAACTTCGGCCGTCCCAGACGACGACGCTCCAATTCGGAAAGATAATATTTGCGCATACGGACATTCTTGGGCGTCACTTCCAAAAGTTCATCGTCCTCGATGTATTCCAAAGCCTGTTCCAACGAAAGTTTGCGAGCCGGAATGATTTTGAGGTTCTTATCGCTTCCGGATGCGCGCATATTGGTCAGCTGCTTGGTGCGCTGGACATTGACGACAATATCGCCTTCCTTGCTGTTCTCACCGACGATCATGCCTTCATAGGTCGCCTCGCCGGGGGAAACAAAGAAAGTTCCGCGCGCCTGCAGCGCATCGATGGCAAACGCCTCCGCGCGCCCCTGCCCCATGCTGATCAGCGTCCCGGTGCCGCGCCGCTGCATCTCGCCCTTGAACGGTTCGTAACGCTCAAAACGGTGCGACACAATCGCCTCTCCGGCACTCAAGGTCAACGCTTTGCTGCGCAACCCGATCAAGCCGCGGGTCGGAATAAAGAACTCAATCATCTGCCGGACGCCGCGCGCCTCCATATTCGTCATCTCGCCCTTGCGCTGCCCGACCAGTTCAATGATCTTGCCGGCATATTCATCCGGCACATCGACCGAAAGATATTCGATCGGCTCGCACCGGACGCCGTCGATCTCACGAATGATGACATGCGGCTTGGCCACCGAGAGTTCATACCCCTCCCGGCGCATGGTTTCAATCAGAATTGCCAGATGCAACACGCCTCGCCCGCTCACCTTGAACGAATCCCCGGCGCCTTCCTCGACCCGCAGCGCCACATCGCGCTCCGCCTCGAGGAAAAGCCGCTCGCGCAGATGGCGGCTGGAAATAAATTTACCTTCTTTGCCGAACAGCGGCGAGTCGTTGATGCGGAACACCATGGACAGCGTCGGCTCGTCGATGGCGATCGGCGGCATCGGTTCGGGATGCGCCGCATCGCAGATGGTGTCGGAAATATCAATGCGTCCGCCCTGCACGACGACGGCGCAAAGATCGCCGCACGGAACCTCGTCGACTTCCTTGCGCGTAAGGCCTTCAAAGGTGTAGAGCTCGCGAATTTGGGCGGTGCTGGTCTTGCCGTTGCGGTCGATGATGACCAGCGGCTTGCCGATGTCGAGGTTGCCGCGGTAAACCCGTCCGATTCCGATTCGACCGACGAAGTCCGAATAATCAAGCGTGGCGATCTGCGCCTGCGTCGGACCGAGGTCGATCTTCGGCGCGGGAATGTATTCGATGATCGCATCCATCAGCGGAAGAATGGATTCCCGCTGCGTATCCTTGAGATCGCGCACGGCCCAGCCGTCGCGCCCGGAGGCGTAGAGAATCGGGAAATCCAGCTGTTCTTCGCTGGCGTTCAATTCACAGAAAAGGTCGAACACCTTGTCAATTACGGTGTTGACGCGGGCATCCGGCTTGTCGATCTTGTTGATGACGACCACGGGACGCAAATTCAGCGCAAGGGCCTTCTCCAGCACAAATCGGGTCTGGGGCATGGGTCCTTCCGCGGCGTCCACCAAAAGCAGCACGCCGTCGGCCAGCTTGAGCACGCGCTCAACCTGTCCGCCGAAATCGCTGTGTCCGGGGGTGTCGAGGACGTTGATTTTGACATCTTTGTACTCGACGCTGATGTTTTTGGCAAGAATCGTGATTCCGCGTTCCCGCTCAAGATCGTTACTGTCGAGAAAGCAGTTGGCGACCTCCTGGTTGCGGCGGAAGATATTCGTCTGCTTGAGAATCTGGTCGACCAAAGTGGTCTTGCCGTGGTCGACGTGTGCGATGATCGCAATGTTTCTGATCTGGCGCATTGGCTGTTTTCTCTCTCGGGGTAACGGTTTTGAATTTTTCTAAATCTGAGTAATATAGCATTCCTTGTCGTTTTTTCCATACAACTAGTCCGGTCGCGCCCATAAAAAAGACAAAGTTTTTCGAATTCAATGAGATTGCGCGAGTTTTGCCGAATGCCGGCCAACGACCGCAGCGGTGCAAAACAAGACAGTGCCGTCACAAATCAGGAACGATTCCTGATTCCGCAAAGAGCCACAGCGAGAGGGAAAAACACGCTTGAAAAATCCTCTTCCCCGGTTACATTCAGCGCCGTGCCGAGAGCTCAAAAACAGGAAGCAAGCGCGGAGTCTTTTTTTATGACGACAAAATCCAGACCGATCGGAATTGTCTTTCTCACTATGCTGAATATCGCAGCCGTACTTTCCATGGTCAACTATCCCGATCAGGCGGAATACGGCTACCGCATCATCGCCTACACGTTGATCTCCACGGTGCTCTTTCTCATCCCCGTGGCTCTGGTCGCCGCGGAACTGGCCTCCGGCTGGCCCTATCCGGGCGGACTTTACCTCTGGGGAAAAACCGCCTTCGGCCCCCGCTGGGGCATCACGGCAATCCTCCTGCAATGGCTCAACACGCTGCCGCTTTACGGCGTAACCCTGACCTTCGTGGCGACAACCATCGCCTTCGTCGTGAACCCGGCTTGGGCAAATTCCCCGACCTTCGTCTACACGGTGATCTTCGTGCTGCTCTGGGGAATCACGCTTCTGGAAACGCGCGGAGTCAAAACCTATGCGGTCATGGGCAGCGCCAGCGCCTTCTTCGGCACAATTCTTCCGACGCTTCTGCTCGTCGGCGCGGCCATCGCATATTTTGCCTCGGGACACGCCCCGGTGCTGCCGTTTCACGCTTCGTCCCTCCTCCCCGATCCGTCGGACTGGAACGAATGGATGTTTCTTGCCGGCATCATGGTTTCCTTAGCCGGATTGGACATGACCGCGCTGCATATCGGAGAAGTGGCGACCCCCAAACGCACGTATCCGGCGGCGCTGGCAATTTCAACGGTCATCATCGTCACATTCACCATCGGCGGCGCCCTCGCCATCGCGTTGACCGTCCCGCCCGCGCAATTAAGCACGGCGTCGGGGACGGCGGAGGCGTTGAGCATTCTCTTCGACAGCTTGAAACTCAGCGCATTCACGCCCGTGGCGGCTTTGCTGATGGTGCTGGGCGGATGCTCGACAGTGGCGGCGTGGGTGCTGGGACCGTCAACCGCGCTGCTGGAAGCGTCGACGGACGGCAACCTGCCGGTGTGTTTTACAAAGGTGAACAAACACGCGGTGCCGTTACGCATTCTGCTTTTACAGGCGGCGCTGGGCAGCGTCATTGCGCTGGCGGTTTTCTTCATGCCGAGCATCGGCAGCGCGTTCTGGTTTCTCATGGCGCTGACAGCGCAGGTCTATATGACCATGTACATCATGCTCTTTCTCTTCGGCATCCGGTTGATTCGAAAATACGAGACTACGGAACGAACCTTTCGAATCCCCGGCGGAAAAAATGTTTTCACCGCAATCTGCGGGATCGGGATCGCAAGCTGCCTGACCGCAATGCTTGCCGGATACATCCCGCCGCCGATCATCCGCAATCAGGGCGTCGGCGAATGTTTGAAATACATCGGAGCCTTGGCCGGCTGCTTCGCAGGTTTGTGCGCTTTGATCGCGCTTGCCGCGGCATTCAGCGCAAGGAAGGCAGCAACAAATCCGTAAGGATGCTCTTCCAGCCGCGCCCGTAGCGGAAATAGCGCAGCGTGAAGATCTCGCAGAAAATCAGCGCGATCCGTACAAAAAAACACCGCGTTGCAATCCGTTCCCGGCATTCGGCATGCCGCATCCGCTGCCGGAGCCGCACGGCAAGCGGACCGGTGAGTTCCGGGAAACGCTCCGCCAGCGCCCGGTACAGCTGGAAATTCCACTGCGCCGCGCCCTGCCGGACGGCATGAAGCGCGTCCGCAGCTCCGCTACGCCGACCTGCTTCCGACACATTGTCCGCGTGCTGCCGGAACAACGTCAACCGCCGGTTGACCACGCGCCACCCGCCCATGCAAAGTCCGACATATCCGATCCAGCTGTCGTGACAATTCTTCAATGCGGGAAACGGAAACAACTTCGCTTTCAACTTCGCGCGAAACGCAAAATTGTGCCCCGCTCCGGGAAAGCGTTTCCACCAGACACAGCATTCCGGCGCCGCCGAGCGAGCGATCAAATGCCGTTCCCGGCGCGAAAACCCGCGGGTGTCGAGATGCGAGTTCCCAGTCGGAATCAAATTTTCGTCAGTGAGATCACTGTCGCAGAAAACGCCCGCGGCATCGGGATTCGCCTCCAGCCGGGCAAGCATCCGCTCGATTTTGTTACTCTCCCACACATCGTCCTGATCGGAGAGAAAAATCACCTCTCCGGTGCAGAGCGAAATGGCTTTCGCAAAGTTTTCAGCGGCCTCCAGCGCGACCTCGTTGTGCACATAGGTGATCACCCCCGGCGCGCGTGCGGAAAAAGTCTCGACCACCTCATGCGTCCGGTCGTCCGGCGAATCGTCAGCAACAATAATCTCGTCCGGGGGATGCGTCTGGGCGAGAATACTCCCCAGTTGCGCTCCGAGAAACCGCTCCCCCCGATACGCCGCCAATGCAACGGAAATCTTCACAAAGCAGCGGCCTCCCGCACGACGGCAGCCACCTTCTCCCAGTCGGGAGCGGCCTTGCCCAGCCACGTTCCGCCAACGGCCGCGACTTCGGGAATCGCCAGATAATCGACGGCGTTTTTGGTATTGACTCCGCCGGTCGGCATGAACTTCAATCCCAGATGTTTATAAGGCGCGCTGATCGCCTTGAGCATCTCGACTCCGCCGGCGGCCTCGGCCGGGAAAAACTTGAAGAAACGGCATCCCAATTCGTACCCCTGCTCGATTTCGCTCGGCGTGGCTATTCCGGGAGCGAAGGGAAACTTTCTGGCGAACGCCGCGCGAACGACCGTCGGATTGAATCCGGGCGCGACCGCGAATTTGGCTCCGGCATAAATGGCCCGATCCAAATCGGCAACATTCAAAATGGTGCCCGCGCCAAGAAGCATCTCGGGAAAACGCACGGCGGCTTTGGCGATAATTTCCGCGGCGGCTGCGGTGCGGAAGGTGATCTCCGCGACGGGCAGATTGTTTTCCATCAGAATTTCGCACATTTTCAGCCCCTCGTCCACGTCTTTGAGGACCAGTACCGGCACGACATGTTTGGTGAATAGCTCGATCATTTTTTCTCCCCTGCTGCTTCTTTTGAGCGTTAAGTTATTTGCGAATACAACGATAATCCTGAAAAAAGTTCAACATCGTATCCTGAAGCACCCCGTTGGTCGCCAGCGTGCCATGCAGAGGATACTGGTCTTTGCCGAAAAGATCGGTGACTTGGCCTCCGGCTTCCCGCACCATCAGTTCGCCGGCGGCAATATCGTAATTCTCCACCCCGAGCTCCCAGAACGCCTCCGCCTTGCCGGAGGCCACAAGACATAGATCCAGCGCCGCCGAACCAAACCGGCGGACCCCGGCGACCTTCGGGGAAATCCGGTCGAAAAACTTCAGATTGTTCTCCTCTTGCCACCCCGCGCGCAAACAGGAGAATCCGGTCGTCACCAGCGACTCCTCCAAGCACGATCGGGCGGAAACGTGCAGACGCACCCCGTTGCAATACGCGCCTTTGCCCTTCTCTGCAGCGTACAATTCCCGGCTCGCCGGCGCATAAACCACCGACGCCAGCGCTTCGCCGCGGCGATACAATCCGATGGAGACGCACCAATTCGGCAACTGATGAATAAAGGAAGTCGTCCCGTCAATCGGATCGATGATCCAGCAATATTCTCCGCGGTCGCCGGTACGCCCGGTTTCCTCGCCGTAAATGTCGTGATCTGGAAAACGATTCCGGATCTCCCGACTGAGGAACGCTTCGACCTTGCGGTCGGCGTCGGTCACCAGATCCAGCTGCGTCGCTTTGGTGTGGATGCGATCGGGAGTCAACTGCGCCTGCTCCGCCAAGGCGATTGCGCCGGCTTGCATGGCAATTCCGGTCAAAAACTCAAGCTCTTCCAATTCTATCATTCTCCTGTTTTTGCGATCCGCATCGGACACCACAAGCAGACTGGGCGCCTGCGTAATATACTACGAAGATCGCAAAAAAACAAGAGAACGCTTCGAAGTCCGCATCTTTTTCGAAAGCACAATGAAATACCGTACGGTATTCTGCTTGCAAATCCTTGCACCAAGGGTATATTATCTAAAAACAAGGAGCAACAGGCAGAATATGAGCATCCCTTCCATCGATTTCAAACGGGTTGACGCTCTCATCGATCTGGCGCTGTTCGAAGATCTCGGTCAGGCAGGAGACGTCACCAGCGAGGCGGTTATTCCCCGGGAAACCATTGTCGACGGAGTTTTCCGTTGCAAAGAGGAAGGAATGATCGTCGCGGGGCTGCCCGTGGCGGCAAAGGTATTCGAAGCGGTCGATCCCACCGTCGACTTCACCATCCTGAAGCAGGAGGGCGAGAAGGTCGGCAAGGGCGAGCGAATTGCGGAGGTTCGCGGCTCCGCCCGTTCCATTCTCACGGCGGAACGCACGGCGCTGAATTTTCTTCAGCGGCTTTGCGGCGTGGCAACCACCGCGCGCAAATACGCCGATGCGCTCAAAGGCAGCAAGACCGTCATTCTGGACACCAGGAAAACCACTCCGGGCTATCGGAATTTGGAAAAATACGCCGTCGCCGTCGGAGGTGCGCAGAATCACCGGTTCGGGCTTTACGACCGGATCATGATTAAAGACAACCACCGCGAGCTGGCCGCGCGGGAAGGCAGTGATTCGATCACCCGTTCGGTCGCGCGCGCCCGCGCTTTTGCGCCCCACTTGGAGATTGAGGTGGAAACCGACAGTCTCGACGAAGTGCGCGAAGCCGCCGCCACCGGCGCGGAATACATTCTTCTGGACAATATGGACGACGCCACCGTGGCCGAGGCCGTCAAGATCATCGCGGGGCGGGCCAAGAGCGAGGCGTCCGGCAACATCACGCTCGAACGGCTGCCCGCGCTTGCGAAAACCGGCGTTGATTTCGTCTCATCGGGCGCATTGACCCACTCGGTGAAATCGGCCGACATCTCCCTCGACGTGCTCCGTCCGGAAGAAGAGTGAATCTTATGATCGGATTCCTGTCTGGGAAACTTCTGGAAACGGATCTGAACGGCTGTCTGCTGGATGTCAATGGGGTCGGCTATGAAGTGGCGATTCCGCTTTCGACCTACGACAAACTGCCAAAACCGGGCGGCGAACTGCAACTATTCATTCATACGGACGTCAAAGAGGATGCGATTCACCTTTTCGGCTTCGCCACCCGGGAAGAGAAGAGGCTCTTTCGCATTCTCATCGAGGTCAGCGGAATCGGCGGCAAAACCGCGTTGAATATTCTCGGAGCCATGCCGGTCCCGAATTTCTGTGCGGCAATCCTCTCCGACGACCACCGGGCGCTGGCCAAAATCAGCGGAATTGGCAAACGCACCGCCGAACGGCTGGTCGTCGAATTGCGCGACAAGCTCAAAGGCTTCGACACCGTAGGATTCTCAATCGCAACCGGAGCGCGAAGCCCGAAACAGGCCTATACCGACGCCCAGAATGCGTTGGAGCAGCTGGGATTCAAGCGCGACCGGGTTGTCGCGGTGCTGGATACGTTGGAGGCGCAACTGCCCGAGGACGCGGACAGCGAAACCATTCTGCGCGCCGCCATCGCCGGTATCAGCGGCCGAAGCTGATTTTTCATCGAAGGGGAAATCATGTGCGAAGAATCCATTCCGATTGAGATTCCATACGGAAAAACCAAACTGTCGTGTCGGCTTGCCGCAAAAAACCTGGTCGGAATCTTCACCGCCTCGCTTCCCCTTCCCGCCGCCGACCCGGTGCGGGAAACCTCCGATGCGCTGGATCATCCGATCGGCTCGGCGCCGTTGGAGGAACTTGCCCGCAACGTGCAGAGCGCCTGCGTCATTGCCAGCGATCACACCCGCCCGGTGCCGAGCCGGATTCTGATGCCGCAAATTCTAGCAAGACTGCGCAAATACAATCCCGCCATCGACGTCACAATTTTGATTGCCACCGGCTGTCACCGTCCGCCGACGCAAGCGGAGCTGATTCAAAAATTCGGGGAAAAGATTGTCCGGCGGGAAAAGATCGTCATTCATGACGCATTCAATTCCGCGGAGTTGGAGGAAGCGGGAACTTTGCCGTCGGGAGGGAAACTCATCCTGAACAAGGCGGCGCTTCACACGGATCTATTGGTATCGGAGGGGTTCATCGAGCCGCACTTTTTCGCGGGCTTCTCCGGCGGCCGCAAGAGCGTGCTTCCCGGCGTGGCCTCACGTGTCACGGTGCTGGCCAATCACTGTTCGGAATTCATCGCCAGCGCAAATGCGCGTACCGGCAATCTCGAAGGCAATCCCATTGCAGAGGACATGCTTTATGCCGCGGACAAGGCAAAGCTGGCGTTTATTCTCAATGTCGTCATCGACGGGGAAAAGAGAATTGTCCGCGCCTTCGCCGGCGCGCACCGGGCCGCCCATGAAGCGGGATGCCAATTCCTCGGGGAACTGGCGAGGATCACGGTGCCGGAAGTGGACATTGCCATCACCGGCAACGGGGGTTTCCCGCTCGACCAGAATGTCTATCAGGCGGTCAAAGGAATGACGGCGAGGGAAGCAGTGACCCGGGACGGGGGCGTCATCATTCTGGCGGCAAGCTGCTGCGACGGCCACGGCGGGGAAAGTTTTTTTCGGCGCATGAGCGAAGCGGCTTCGCCGCGCGCATTGCTGGATGAAATCGCCAAAATTCCGCGCGATGAGACCGTCCCGGATCAATGGGAATATCAGATTCTGGCCCGGATTCTCGACAAACATACGGTGATCGTCGTGACCACGCAATGCGATCACGCGTTGTTGCACAGCATGAAACTGGAAGCAGCCTCCTCGCTGGACGAAGCGTTGTGTCTGGCGCGCGCACACGTCGGAGAGGATGCGAAGATCGCGGTCATTCCCGACGGCGTTTCCGTAATCGCCGGCAAAAAGAAACATAGAATCGATTTGCACACCCACAGCTGCCGTTCGGACGGCACAGATACGCCACGGGAGCTGATCGAGCACGCCGCGGCAGCGGAGCTTGCAGCCATCGCCCTGACCGATCACGACACGGTGGAGGGAATCGAGGAATTTCTTTCGGCGGCCGGGGGGCATCCCGAACTCGAAGCGGTTCCCGGCGTGGAACTTTCCTGCCGGTACGGAGCGCGCGAAATGCATCTAGTCGGACTCTACATCGATCATCACAATCCCGAGCTGCTGGCGTTTTTGGAAAAGATGCGCACCGAGCGCAATCTGCGCAACGAACGGATTCGGCTGAAACTCGAAGCACTCGGGTATCCGATTACGCAGGAAGAGCTGCAAGCGGCGGCGGGCGGAGCGGCAATCGGACGGCCGCATTTTGCCAAAATTCTGGTGGAGCGGGACTATTTTGCCAACGTGCGAGCGGTCTTTGAAAAACTCCTCAAGCGCGGCTGTCCGGCCTATGCGCCGCGGGAGTTGCCGCCGCCCGAAAAAGCGATCGAAGTCATTCATCAAGCCGGCGGCATCGCCGTCTGGGCACATCCGATTTACCGCTGCCGCAATGAACGCGCGTGGGCGAAACGCATTCTCAAGCACTTTGTTCCGGCCGGATTGGACGCGGTGGAGTCCTATTACAGTCTTTTCGGCCGGGAGGAGACGCAAATTATGAGTTCCCTGGCCGAAGAATTTCAAATTCTCGAGTCCGGGGGGAGCGATTATCATGGCGGCATCCGGCCGGATTTTGCGCTCGGCAGCGGAGCCGGAGGGCTGTGGGTGCCCGAGCAACTGCTGGCCAAATTGAAAACCAAAGTCGGAGAGCTCCGGCATGAACCAAAAATCCCGGTATAGTTTTCTGCCCGGTCCGATGGAAGGCGCCATGACGCCGGAGGCGATCGCAACATTGACGAGGCTCGATGTCTGCGACGAATGGATTACGCCGTTTCTCCGGGTCAGCGAAAATTGCCCGAAAGAACGGATTCTCCGGGAATTTCTCGCACCATTTTTGCTGGAGAAGGGGAAACTTGTCACCGTGCAACTGATGGGAGGCAATGCGCTGCTCTTGGCCAAGACCGCGGAGAAGTTGCTCAACTGCGGGGCGACGGCGATTGATCTCAACTTCGGGTGTCCTTCGGGAACCGTTCTCAGTCACGGCGCTGGCGGCGCGCTGCTGCGGACGCCAACAGCCATCCGGGAAATTGTGCAAACCCTCGCCGAAGCGGTCGGAGAAGAACAGCTCTCGGCCAAAATTCGCGGCGGCTTCTCCGATTTTGAGACGGAGATCGAACCGATTTTGGAAGCGCTTCTCGCGCCGAAGGGGAAATTACGCCGGATCGTCCTGCATTATCGGAGCGTCCGCGAGGGATACCAAAAGATCCCCGGCGCGATTCCACGCTTTCAAAAGGCGCTGACCTTCACCGGCAGCACCGCGCTGATCGCCAACGGGGAAATTTTCACGGAAGAGGCGGCGAACCATCTGCTGACGGCCCTGCCTTCACTGGGCGGAATCATGTGCGCCAGAGGGTTGTTTCGCGATCCCTTCCTGCTGCGCCGCTTGGAGGGCAGGAAAAATCTTCCCGCACGCGAGGAGGCCGGAGAAATGCTGTACCGCGGCGTCTTTGCAATCGCACCGGACTTTCCGCCGGGCAAAGCCATTGAGCTGGGCAATCTGATCTGGGGCGGCAAAAATGCCAATCCCCATTTTCAAGAGCAGGCGGCCCGCTTCAACAGACCTTATTGACCAACGGTTTTCCGTCGAAGAACGCGGACGCATTGCCGATGGTGGTCGCGGCAATCGCGTCGACCGCTTCGCGCGTGAAGAACGCCTGATGGCTGGTGACCAGCACATTCGGAAAGGTCAGCAGTCTTGCCAGCACGTCGTCGTCAATCGCCGAGTCGGAACGGTCCTCGAAGAAATAATCAGTTTCCTCTTCGTAAACATCCAGCCCCGCGCCGCCGATCTTCTTGGCTTTGAGTCCTTCCACCAAGGCGGCGGTGTCAATGAGTTTGCCGCGGCTGGTGTTTAAAATGATGACGCCCCGCTTCATCTTGCCGATGCTGTCCTTGTTGACCATGTGTACATTTTCCGCCGAGAGCGGGCAATGAAACGACAGGATGTCGCACGCATGATAGAGTTCGTCGCAGGAGACGTACTCCAAGCCCAATTCCGCAGCATCCTTAGCCGGATAGGGATCGTAAGCGAGCAGCCGCATGCCGAAGCCTTGAAGGAGTTTTGCAAAGGTAATGCCGATTTTGCCCGTACCGACAATGCCGATGGTTTTTCCATAAAGGTCAAATCCAAGAAAACCATTGATGGAGAAGTTGTTCTCCCGGACCCGGCAGAAGGCGCGATGGATCTTGCGATCCAGACAGAGGAGCATGCCCAAAGTGTATTCCGCGACGGCGCGCGGCGAATAGGCGGGGACGCGAAGAGCCGTGATTCCCAGACGCTTTGCCGCCTCGAGATCTACGTTGTTGAATCCTGCGCAGCGCAGCAGAACAAGACGAATGCCGAACTGGGCCAGTTTCTCCAGAATGGGCGCGGAAAGTTCATCGTTGACAAAGATACATACCGCATGGCACTCTTCGGCCATCTTGACGGAGTGGCGCGTCAGCCGCGCTTCCAAAAAAAGGATTTCAAACGGCGTGTTTTCCACCGCCGGTTCAAAGGTCAGCCGGTCATACGGTTTGGTGTCGAAAAAAGCGATTTTGAATTTTTTCATGACAAAAGACCTCCTCGTGTTTTTTTTCGGCGGGGAAACTACTCCGGGGATGTCGTTTTGTCAAATCAAAAAGCAAAATTATTTTTCAAACGCGTCGAGGATCACCACATCCTCCTCGGGCACATCGTCATAAGGCGGACGGCTGCCGGTGGCGACCGCTTCGATTTTGTCGACCACATCCATTCCGCCGATCACTTTGCCGAAGACGCAGTACCCGTAACCGGAGGGCGTCGGGGAGCGGAAATCGAGGAAGGTGTTGTTTTTGACGTTGATGAAAAACTGGCTGGTCGCGCTGTGCGGAGCGCTGGTGCGCGCCATGGCGATGGTGCCGCGCTCGTTGGAGACGCGGTTGTCGGCTTCGTTGTGAATCGGAGCTTTGTTGGGCTTCTGATTAAGTTTGGCGTCCATGCCGCCGCCCTGAATCATGAAGCCGGAAATCACGCGGTGAAAGATGGTGTCCCGGTAGAAGCCGTCGCGGACGTAGCCGAGGAAATTTTCCACGGTTTCCGGTGCGGACTCCGCAAAGAGTTCCAATTCAATTTCGCCGAGATTGGTTTTGAGTACGACCGACATAAGTTGCTCCTTCGATTTTATTCGCGATTGTTGTCGATGATTGTCCCCTGCCGTCCATAACGATGGCAGAGCAACAGATATTCCAAAGCCTCTTCCGCGGTTTCCACCACTTTGAAGAGTTCAAAATCCGCATTGTCGATCATCTTCCCGCCGGCGACCTTGGCGTGCAGCCAGTCGACCAGACCGTCCCAGAACGCATGTCCGACCAGAATGACCGGGACTGGATTGATTTTGTGTGTCTGAATCATCGTGAGGGTTTCGAAACATTCATCGAGCGTGCCGAAGCCGCCGGGAAAGATCACCACGGCCACCGCATACTTCAGAAAACACACCTTGCGCACGAAAAAATAGCGGCAGGAGAGCGAACGGGACTGGAATTGATTGGGGTGCTGCTCCATCGGCAGCTCGATGTTGATGCCGACGGACTCTCCTCCGGCTTCGAAGGCACCGCGGTTCGCCTCGCTCATAATGCCGGGGCCGCCGCCGGTCATGACGCCATAATCCTTGTCGACCAGCAGTCCGGCCAGTTTGCGCGCCTCCTCCGCATATTCGCTGCCCGGTTCCAGCCGGGCGGAACCGAAAATCGACACCAAGTGGCTGTCGCAATCGGCCATCTCTTCAAAGGAACCGGTAAATTCCCCCATGATCCGAAGGATTCGCCATGCGTCCATCTGAATGAAACTCTGCTGTTCCAGCACATAGCGCTCCTGTTTGCATGGACGTTCTGACATGATGGTTGATTCCTCATTTCCTGAAAATGTGAAGGTTCGCCGACGGTCAAAGACGGTCGTCTTTTCGATAATATACAGCAGGGATTGTGTTTTGCAAGGAGCAATAAAAAACGAGACGGGGAGTTTTGCCGAGTGCCGTCTTACAATTGACTTTTGCACTGTCCAGTGGTATATTTCCAAAATTATTTTCAAAATACTGCGGCGCCGTCGCAATGCCGACGCAGCCGCGCCTTGCACAGGAGTTTTTCCGAAGATGCCATATCCGATTCTTTCGCTTCCCGTCGGCGCGACGGAGCCGTTCCGTGCGCTGCATATCGCGGACACCCATCTGCTGTTTGCGGACGGGCGCGACAACGAAGCAAAATTCAAAATCGCGCAGCGCCGCTACGGCGAATACGTCTATTCGAACATCGGGCGCAATATGCCGTATTTTCTGGACGCGCTGCAGTATACCAAAGATCATTGCGATCTGATGCTGCACACCGGCGATCTGATTGACTTTGTCTCGCTTCAGAATTTGGAAGTTGCCAAAAAACTCCTCGATCTGGCGGGCATTGACTATTTCATGTGCGCGGGCAATCACGAATACACCCATTATTCCGGGCAGCATCCGGAGACCGAAGAGGAGAGAGCCGAAGGGCGAAACCTTGTTCCCAAATTTTTCCGCAACAATCTCTTCTTCGACTCCCGCGTCTTTCATGGGGTCAATCTGGTTGCCGTGGACAATGGCAATTACCAGTTCACAATGCGCCAGACGCAACTACTTGAGAAGCAAATTCAGCGGGGACTCCCGATCATCCTGCTCATTCACAATCCGATTTTCACGGAAAATCTGGCTCGAACCGCCCTGGAAGAGGAGCATAACAACCGCTTGGCGCTGGCCGGTTATCCGCCGGAAGCGCTGCAAAAATACGCCGATTGCGGAATCATCGCGCCGAACAAAGATACGCTGGAATTTCTGGCGCTCCTGCGTTCGGCCAAAAATCTCAAGGCGATTCTGGCCGGACACATTCATTACCATCGCAACTGCGAGGATCTTCTTTGGGGCGACGTCCGGCAGTTTGTGGTCGGCGGCGGTTATTACGGGTGCGGCGAAGTCTTTGAAATCTGCTGAACGCCGCCGAAAAAGGAAAGTTCCTCGAGACAAAAAAAAACCGGTTCCCACTCCGTACCTTCGGTACGTACATGGGAACCGGTGGATTTCGATTAATGTTTGTAAAAAAATCCGCCTATTCGACGGGTTTTGCCATCACAGTAACCGTGTAAGTTTTTCCAGTTTCCACCGGAATATCCAAAATCAGCCGGTTGTCATGATTGACTTTGGCCGCGTTGACGTCCGCCGGTCCGCCCTTGAGTTCCAAAGAAGCGGTGCCGGACAATCCGAAACCGCGGGGCACTTCCACTTTCTTGGAATTTTTGGAAAGCGCGCAAAGATCACCATTGGGCACCAGCTTCCCATTGACTTCGATGTTGGTGAGCAGCAGCCACGCCTGATTTTCCTTTTTGGCCGCCCACTGTCCGCCAAACGACAGCCGAACCTTCCCGGTGCCGTCGGCTTTGAACTGGAAGCTCTGCTTGCTCCACTGCTGCGGGAGCTTGTCGGGCATCGCGCATAAGAGTGTAAAAGCCTGCGCTTCCTTTTTGATCCAACCATGCGGTTTTCCCGGAAGCATCCCCGGAGCGTTGACCGCATTGATCTTGACTTTGCCAAGTCCATTGAGATCGCAGCGGTACTGCGCCCCCGCAGCCAATGTGGCAACGAAGGCAACGGTCATAACGGAACAAAGAATTTTGAGCATAACAACCACTCCTTTTGTTGAATCACCGCAAACGGCCGGACGCCGAAGGCGGCAACAGTAGAAAAGTATAACACCGTTTTCTGAAAAAGTCAAATTTGCTTCGAAATATCGTCCAACAACACACGCACAAATGCATCGTCCGGCGAACTTAAATGGCCGTTCTCCAACATGCGTTCCAGCAACGGCGTCAACTCCGCGGCCGACAGACCTTCCAGCTCGGCATACTCCCCCGAACGGCGCATCTCGATAATGCGATCCACGCCGATGGGCTTGACTCCGGCGACCTCGAAATGCCCGGGTTCGCCATCTTTCGCAGAGAGCACCAACGATTGCAGCGCCATCGGATTATGATGGATCATCAAAAGCAATTCTCCGGTAGCGTTCCCCCGATAAAGAGAATTGCTCTGAAAGTGAAAACCGTCCATCCCTGCGATCCACTCAGAAGAACTTTTTGGTCGCCTGCACCCAAGCATCGGCGATCAGCTGGTGCCCGGCATAGCTCGGATGCACCCCGTCCGCAGACCATGTCTGCCACGGTGCGCGTTTCGAGGCCTCGTCAAAAATGCTTTGCAACGGGACAAACACCGCCTGAAATTCTTCAGCGAGTCTGGCAACCACTTCGCGGCGTTCATTCACCTCGGGGAACCAGGCCAACTTGTCCTCCGCCGGCAGCAGATAAGGCTCCAGCAGCACCAGTTTCACATTCGGCAACGCGGTCTTTGTCCAAGTGAGCATCTCGCGATAAATCCGTTCATAACGGGGAACTTCCACGCCGTTATTGTAGTTGAAGGCGTGCCAGGTATCGTTGATTCCGATGAGAATGCTCAAGACATCCGGCGCAAGATTGATCGCATCGACTTTCCACCGTGCGTAAAGATCGACGACCCGATGGCCGCTGATTCCCTTATTGTAAACCGTCCATTCGATTTCCGGGTGATCCACCGTCAAGCGTCCCGCAATCCGGCAGGAATATCCCGGCCCCAACGACGGAACGGAGTTCACCTCGGCATTATAATTGCGCCCAGCGTCGGTAATGGAATCGCCCTGAAACAAAACAGTACACTTCCTCTTCATCACGAACATCTCCTGAACATTCTGGTTGAAAAAATTATCGTCCGCAACACTTCTTATATTTCTTGCCGCTCCCGCACGGGCACGGATCATTGCGTCCCACCTTGGGCTCCTCGCGATGATACGTGATGTCCGAAAGAATCTGCGGTTCCGCCAAAACCGCACCGGCATCGTCAGTCATTGCTTCGCCAACTTCAACCGGCATTTGCTCCGCGCCGTCGAACTGGCCAAACGTCTGATGCACCAGCTCCTGCGGCATCGACGCGAGCAGTTCCTCGAAACTGGATGCGGTCGTCAGCGTCAGCCGGAAAAGATTCTCAATGACGCCGCGGTAAATGCTCGCCATCAGCGTCTGGAATACCTTGAACGCCTCGTTCTTGTATTCCACCAAGGGATCTTTCTGGGCGCCGTAAACCCGCAGCGAAATGCTCGACCGCAGCTGATCCATCTCGTACAGATGCTCCTGCCAAAGACGGTCGATCGAATCAAGCACCGTGTGCCGTTCCAGATAGGCGAACTGCTCCGGATCAAGATAACTGTTGCGCTCGGCATGGGCTTTTTCCACACGCGAAACGATGCTGGCAAGCAACGCCTTGCGATCGACAAGCGTACCCTTCTCAATTCCCGCGGTCAACTCTTCGGGTTTGAATCCGATCGGAAACATCCCGTTGAGTTCCTGACAGAGCGTCTCCCGGTCGAAATTCTCAGTCCCGTGACGGCGTCCCTGCATGGAATTGACCGTGTCGATCACGCCGATCAACGACTCTTCGACCATGCCGAACAGAATGTCGTGCACCGAGCCTGCCGTCAACGCCCCCTTGCGCAAGCTGTAAATAATCTCGCGCTGCCGATTCATCACATCATCAAATTCCAACGTCCGTTTCCGGACGGAAAAATGCTGCTGTTCCACGCGCTTCTGCGCGGTTTCGATTGAACGGTTGAGCCACGGATGCTGCAGCTCTTCTCCCTCTTCCAATCCGAAACGGTCGAAAATCTTCACAATCCGGTCCGAACCGAAAAGCCTCATGAGATTGTCTTCCAAAGACACATAGAACTTCGACGATCCCGGATCGCCCTGCCGCGAACAGCGTCCGCGCAGCTGCCGGTCAATGCGCCGCGCGTCATGCCGGGAACTGCCGATCACATGCAGTCCGCCCAGCTCCGCCACACCGGGGCCGAGTTTAATATCCGTACCGCGGCCGGCCATATTGGTCGCCACCGTGACGGCGCCCCGACGTCCGGCCTGCGCGACGATCTCGGCCTCCGACTTGTTGTTTTTGGCATTGAGCACGTTGTGGGGAATGCCTTTGCGCTTGAGCATACGGCTGAGGATTTCCGAATCGTCCACGGAGATGGTTCCGAGGAGAACCGGCTGCCCCTTCTCATGCCGGGAAGCGACCTCTTCAACGACCGCGTTGAATTTCTCGCGCCGGGTCTTGAAAATCGAGTCATTGTCGTCTTTGCGAATGCAGGGACGGTTGGTCGGGATGACCGTGACGTCCAGCTTGTAGATCTCATGGAATTCGTTGGCCTCGGTCTCGGCCGTGCCGGTCATTCCCGCGAGCTTGTCGTACATGCGGAAGTAATTCTGAATGGTGATCGTCGCCAGCGTCTGAGTCTCCTGCTCGATCTCGACATGCTCCTTGGCTTCCAGCGCCTGATGCAGACCGTCACTGAATCTGCGTCCCGGCATCAGCCGCCCGGTATGCTCGTCGACGATCATCACCTTGCCGTTCTGCACGACGTAATGCACATCCCGGTCGAACAGGCAATACGCCTTGAGCAGCTGCCCCAGATCGTGCAGTTTCTCGCTCTGCTCGGCATACGATTCCTCAAACTTCCGGCGGTTTTCCGCGCGTTCCGTCACAGAAATGCCTTCCTGCGTATCCAGACGGTGAATTTCGGTCAGCACATCCGGCAGGATGAACATCTCCGGGTGTCCCGGCGAGATTGCCTCGCGGCCCGACTCGGTCAAATCGGCCTCGTTGGTCTTCTCATCAATGGTGAAAAACAATGCGGCCTGCGTTTCCTGAAGCAATCCGGGATTGTTTTCGCTGCGGACATTCATCTCGAGCTTTTCGAGTTTCTTAAGGATGTCTCCGTCCTCAAGCACATGCAACAACTGCTTATGCGTCGGCATCCCGAAACGCACCTGAAGCAGTTTGGTCATCGCCTCGTTCTCTTCGTCGGCGGTCATCGCTTCGCCCTTGTCCAGCACGGCGCGCGCCTCGCGAACCAGCCGGGAACAAAGAAGATTCTGCTTGCTGTAAAGATCGCCCACCAGCGGATTGAGCACTTCGAACTGATGGTTGGAGCTGGGCACCGGCCCGGAAATAATCAGCGGAGTACGCGCTTCGTCAATTAAAATGCTGTCGATTTCGTCGATGATCGCATAGTAATGGTCGCGTTGAACAAGCTGTTCGGCGCTGGTGGCCATTCCCATGTCGCGCAGATAGTCGAAGCCGAATTCACTGTTGGTACCGTAAGTGATGTCGCAGCCGTACATCTCGCGCCGATCTGCGGGCATCTGCGAATTTTGCAGACATCCGACGGTCAGTCCGAGATAGCGGAAAACCGTCCCCATCCATTCCGAGTCGCGCAGCGCCAGATAATCGTTGACCGTGACCAGCTGGCAATTGCGTCCGGTCATTGCGTTCAAATAGAGCGGCAGCGTTGCGACCAGCGTTTTGCCTTCGCCGGTGGCCATCTCCGCGATGGACCCTTTGTGCAACGCGATTCCGCCGACCAGCTGAACGTCGAAGGGAATCATATCCCAAACCATCTCCTGTCCGCAGACGGTGATGGTCTGGCCGCAAAGTCTGCGGCAGGCATTCTTGACGACCGCAAACGCTTCACAAAGCATATCGTCAAGGGTTTCGCCTTTGGCATAGCGCGCTCTGAATTCGACGGTTTTCGCGCGCAATTCATCGTCGGAGAGCTTCTGATATTGCTCTTCCATACGGTTGATCTCGACCACCTGAGTCATCATTTTGCGCACGTCGCGCTGGGACTTGGTACCGAAGATCTTTTTCAAAACACTGGTAATCATGACGATATGGCTTCTTTTCTGTAAAAAGTTGTCCCGTTCCTATTTGGAACCGGGATGATCCATTGCTTCGCCCTTGGCGCACATCGGACATGCCTTGGGTTCGAAGGTCGGCAAATCCAATTTGATCAAACTGAATGCGGGCACGCCGAAATCGACATCCCCGCGGGAACGGTCGACCAGATAGCCTGCGCCGACCACGTTTCCGCCCTTGGCGCGCACCAGATCGATCGTCTCCTGAACCCGGCCGCCCTTGGTGACCACGTCCTCGGCCACGATGACCTTTTCTCCGGGAGCGATGGAGAATCCGCGCTTGAGGATCAGATGCCCCTGATCGTCCTTGTCTGCGAAAATTGCCCGCACGCCGAGGGCCCGGGCAACCTCCTGACCGACGATCAATCCGCCAACGGCCGGAGAGATGACCACCGTGGCGCCCAAGTTGCGCATGTGGTCGGCCAGTTCCCGGCAGAGAATCTCCGCCTTGTCGGGATATTGGAGCAGGAGTGCCGCCTGAAAATACCGATTGCTGTGCAGTTTGCTGCGCAGTTCAAAATGTCCTGTGAGAAGTGCACCGGACTGCTCGAAAATACTGATGATCTCTTCTTTTTTCATAGCTAAAAAATATCCTTTCCGAGAATATTCCAATAATATATCCCGACTGTCAATTTTTGCAAGGTGAAACTTGAAAACTTTCTGACCACGCGAAGACAATACGGCCCAAAGGTCTTCAGACTTGTCGGACGAGTCGGACATTTCTGACTTTCGAGCGTAAAAACGAGAAACGTTTCGACGCATTTTCACCGTTTCAGTATTCTGTCCAACACCGTCCCAAGACGGTGCTGACAAAAGTCCCGTCGATGGATTCCGAGCGGATCGGGAAAGGGATCCAATGGTAGATTTGAGCGGAGCTACTCGGAGAGTAACTCCCGAAAAGCCACCGTTGCAGGCCATTTCCGAGCCGACGGAAGACACGGCGCGAATTTTGGCAACACCGTCCCAAGACGGTGCTGACAAAAGTCCCGTCGATGGATTCCGAGCGGATCGGGAAAGGGATCCAATGGTGGATTTGAGCGGAGCTACTCGGAGAGTAACTCCCGAAAAGCCACCGTTGCAGGCCGTTTCCGAGCCGACGGAAGACACGGCGCGAATTTTGGCAACACCGTCCTTACACCCCGGTTCCGTCGAAGGCGGGAATAAATTCCTCGCTCGCCGCGGACGAACTGGTCTGCAAAAAACCGTCTTCGATCCCGGAATCGAACAACGCCTTCCGCACCCGCTCAAATTCCCGGTGCGAGACGCGCCGGTTCAACTCCGGGTACTCCGTCGGAGAAACCTTTCCGCACGGCAAATACTGGCGCATCAGGCTGAAGAGAATATCGCCCCGCCGGAAACGCCGGGCGACATAATCGATGATTTTCAGCGTATTTTCGATTTGTCCGGGCAGAATCAGGTGCCGGATAATCACGCCTTTGCGAAGCATTCCGTCCCCGGAAAGTTCGTAAGGCCCCGTCTGGCGGAACATCTCGTCAATGGCGCGCGCGGCAATCTCAAAATACCCGTCGATCCCGCTGTAAATGCGGCCAAGCTGATTGTCCGCATATTTGAGATCCGGCAAATAAATCTGCACCTTTCCCTCAAAACGCCGCAGCGTGGACACCTCGTCGCAGCCGTTGGAATTCCAGACCACCGGAATCGGCGGCAAAGAATCCAGGCTGGCAAGCACCGCCTCGGCAAAGTGCGTCGGCGTCACCAGATCAATCACCTGCGCCCCCGCCTCGACAAGCTCCCGGTAAATCTCCCGCAGCCGCTCCACAGAGATTTCGCGTCCGCAGTTCAGCGAACTGATCTGGTAATTCTGACAATAGACGCAATGCAGATTGCATCCGGCGAAAAACACCGCGCCCGCCCCTTTTTTCCCGCACAGCACCGGCTCTTCCCAGCGGTGCAGTCCCGCGCGCGCCACCACCGGGTTGCGGGGGCTTCGGCAAAAGCCCTGCAGCATCGCGTCCGTTGCAGCCGCCGACTCCGGCCGCAGCGCATGGCAATGCCGCGGACATAGATCGCAAAATTCGTTTTTCATCGGTATCGCCTCACTCTTCCTGGCCACGCTCCGGAATCTATCTTGCAAATTTCCCTGTATTCGCCGTCAGAAACGGAACAACGCTCCCAGTTTCCGCCCCATAAGCACGCCCGCGCCCGCCAGAATCGACGCAAGAAAGCACATCGTCCAGACCCCGAACGCGCAAGCGATAAACGGCCCCTCGCCCAGAATCTGCGAC